>CAZIEE010000174.1:0-1508 GCA_964538135.1 uncultured Methanosarcinales archaeon | reverse complement strand
ATCCCCATCTTCTAGAAGAATACCCTCTTCAATTGCAGAGCCGAGCATGCTTAGACATTCTTCATTAAGCTTAGATTTAATTCCTCTGCCTTCTTTATCCTGAAGGGAGGCAAAACCTCCTGATTCAAATCTTGCTTTCCAGAATGGAACAATTCCATTAGAAATATGAATCATCTTTGCCACTTCTCTTTGTGTCCAGCCTTCTCTAAGGAGCAGAAGAATATGGAGTCTTTGTTTTATTTTTCTATCCTTTTCTTTTTTGTATTTTGTTTCTAATTTGCTTACAGAAATTTTTTTTAATAGCATTTGTATCACCAAGAAATTATTTGTAAGAACTTATATATAAATTTTGATCAATTATTTATGTCTTTTACTATAATTCATTTATTTTTATAAATTTTTTTTTGAAATCTGATTTGCCTATTTCGCAGTTTGTATTAAGTAATTTGTTAATGGCCCAAGCGAAAAAAGAAGCCACAATAATAGCTAATGAAAAGTAGAAGATAAGATTAAAGATATATTTGAGAAAAATAACTACTTACTGTAATTGTGCTAAAATATATTCCCAGAATAGAAAAATTTAAATATGTGTTAACACATACTACAAATAGGTGATAAATATGACAAACATGACATTATCAGTACCGGAAGAACTTTACAACAAAATGAAGCAACACACAGAATTAAAATGGAGTGATATAGCAAGAAAATCCTTTGAAAATAAGCTAAATGAGATAGAACTGTTAGATAAATTGTTGTCCAAAAGTAAGCTTTCAGAAAAAAACGCAGAAATAATAGGGCATCAAATTAAAGCAGAGATAAGAAAAAGATTTGACAAATGAAGCTAATTGCTGATACAAACAGGATTATAGTCTAGGCATCAGCAAGTCAGAAATACAAAAATATAAACAGGATATTTTAGACAAGGCAGGAATTAACGAAGATGGGTTTAACAAAATATCTGCGCGATTATTTTCTAAGCTGAATATTGTCAATGACGATATAATCAAAGATAAATTTATAAATTGCAGTCGCAATTTCGTATTTTCATGTTAAAAAAAATCATAAACCAAAAGTTTTTATGACTGTGCCTCTAGCTGTAAACAAGAAGAAGAACTACCGGTTATACCCCACAGATATGTCAGAAATTTTTAATTTCTGAGTACAGTCAAAAATCTTTGATTTTTGATGAATCAGTGGGTATTCACCCTACTATTTTATAAAAATATTAAAAGGTAATTAAAATGTATAAAACAACAAAAAAATTAGCTCAATATTTTGTAGCAGGTACATTAACTTTTTATCTATCTAATTGTGGAAGCAATTGGAATGATAATGATCAAATTATTTTGCCCAATAACCCCCCCATTCTAAATTCTATAGATGATAAGGAATTACGCATTGGTGAATCTTTAACATTTAAACTTACAGCAACAGACCCAGATAAAGATCCACTTAGGGCTTACCGCAAAATAAATTAGTAAACTTTATATACTACCATATCTATA
>CAZIEE010000173.1:0-1514 GCA_964538135.1 uncultured Methanosarcinales archaeon | reverse complement strand
CACTTGTCCAAAAAATGCCAACGTACCAAGGAGTAAATACGATAGCCAAGGCAAGTGCAAGAATAATAGGGAAGATTGGATTAAGTATACCATTAAAAATTTCCATTACATCATCAAATACTACAATAATTCCTCCCAATATCATTAACCAAGATATTTTATCGAAATATCCAAATAGGAATGAAACTAATCCCCCTAACCAAAGCAAGCCTTGAATCTTATTAGTATTTTCATTCTTTTTTCTTCACCATATTTTAAGTACATTCCGCCTCCTTATAATCTTCGGCTCATATCAGGCAAGGACTACTGTGATTACAATATCAGTTAAAATATCCTCTGGAATTTTTGTAATATAATTAGGACGTATAAAAAGTAAAAAGGGGACGGTTCTATTTTCCCTCATTTTCATTCTTTTTCGGCCTCCCTTTTAGCTTTATCACCGCATCGATTTTGTATTCCTTTGTCACTTCTTTTGTAAAATCTTCACTACCATATACTACTCTTCTGTTCATCTCGCCTTTCATAGCATTTTTCTCTTTCAACATTCCTTTCACAAATTCTCTGTATTTCCTCCTGCGTTCTGTTTCGTCTTTTGATAGTTCTTTATATATTGGATGTTCTTCTATTGATGTGTCTTTCTTCCCGTATGCATAGACATTGTAACTGCTCCATTTGTAATATCTGGGGTCTTCTATTATCCCTGCCCGCACTGGATTCAGTTCAACATAGCTCCCGCAGGCAAGCAGATAGTCATCCTTTGATATTATGATGCTCCTGTATCTGTCCTGCCAGAAATGCCCTATATGCCTATGTTTATTCTTGTAGTACTGTGCATATGACAGATTTATTCCTTTCATTATTTCTGATAACTTTCCGCCTCTCTCCGTTGTCTCTAAAACAAGATGAACATGGTTTCTCATCAATACATAATGATAGAGCTTAAACTTATATTTTTCATTATACCTTTTGAGAATCTCTTTGTATCTTTCATAATCAGTTTCTTCTTTAAAAACATCCTGACGATTATTCCCTCTTGTCAGAATGTGATAAACATATTCCTTCGGTGCTATCCTTGCTGTCCTCGGCATGTGCAAAGATTATCATATTCTATCCCTCTTGTCAATAAAATAGAACCGTCCCCTTTTACGTCTCCTTTTATGAAGCTCGCTAATAAACTTTTGAAAGATATTTAGGCCTTTCTCCGCCAAATCTTTATTTGTGAAAATTGGCTCCACTGGAGGGATCTCTTCAAAGTTTATCATTGTCTGGTCACCTTTTGAATGAATTACCTTATGTCTCCACTTTATAAACTTCTGCACTTCGAGCAAAAAGTCATTTGGAATGCCAATTTCCCCGATTTTTAAACCAAATCCCTTATTATACGCATCCTTAAAGGATTCCCAATCCTGAAAGTTTACCGACCTTCTTTCGATAAAAACCTCTAATTCAGTTTTCCGTTGTTTGACTGCGGCTTCCTTTATTTCTTCTTTAAATTGCTCCCTATACTTCTTAGG
>CAZIEE010000172.1:0-1517 GCA_964538135.1 uncultured Methanosarcinales archaeon | reverse complement strand
CTTAGAGCACTCCTCTAAGCTTTCCACATACAAATTATCGAAAGATTTAAATATGATAATCATATTTATATGAGTTAGTCATGTAAAATGGAGTTTGAAGTTACTAAATTAGGCGAGAGAGGACAAGTAGTAATACCTCAGGAATTTAGGAAACACATGGGTTTGAAAAGTGGAGATAAATTTATTGTCATTGAAAGAGGAGATACACTAATGTTCAAGAGACTAAGAGCCCCTTCACTTGAGGAATTTGACGCTATGATCAAGAAAGGGCATGCTCGTGCCAAGAGATTAAGATTAACCCCTCAAGACTTAGAGGAAGTTAGGAAAAGGGCAAGAGCTAAAAAATGAGAGTTGTTTTGGATACTAATGTGTTTCTTTCTGGAATTCATTGGACTGGAGCTTCGCATAAGGTTTTAAGAGAATGGTTTATGGACTCTTTTAATATAATCTCTTCTCACCAAATTAATCAAGAACTTTTTTGTCAATTAAAGGACTTTAAAATTCAAATGGAAGAAGATGAGATTGAGTGGTGGGAAAGCTTAATTCTAGAAAAATCTGAGATTGTTGTGCCAAAGAGAAAAGTGAATGTTGTAAAAGGAGATCCAGATGATAATAAATTTATTGAAGCTGCTTTAGAAGGAGAGGCAGATTACATTGTCACTCAAGACAGACATTTATTAGATATTAAAGAATTTGAAGGAATCAAAATAGTGACTCCAAAAGAATTCTTACAAATTTTAGAATCTGACAACAAGCCCAATTAAAATGCGTAAAATATATTTAGTTCTGAAAGTAAAACGTAAATAGCCCCAGAGTGTCATGAGGACATTATTATTAGAAAAGAGAAAAAGGCTGTAAAGCGTCTAGGCAAAGATTTAGAATTTTATAGTCAACTTTATGCCAGAATTAATCAAGAACTTCAAGCAGGAGTAAGGTAGGATTTTTTATTCCTATTGATAGAGTTTTTTAAAAGAGTTGATGTGGCTGATAAGCGATTAGAAGAGATTAAACAAGACCTTGCAATAATCCTTAAAAAGTTGTGGGATGATGTTGAAAATGTTAAAAAATCCCTCAACAATATCATAACTTTATTGAGAAATGAACCTCAAATTAAAAATAACCAACAATTTGAACAGATATCAAAAGATATTGCACAACTAGAAAAAACTTTTAAAGCACTTATAAAACAGGATTTCAAGAACACTGAAGCATTAAGGGTAATGCTAGAAGAAGTCCTTAAAGGAGGTAGCCAAATATTAGCAGAAATGGAACAACAAGCAATGAAAATTGCATCTTAAATTTATATCTTATTCTCTTCTTTCTTGTAAATTACTTGTGAATAAAACATTAAAAAAATGATAGAACTAAAAATACTAAAATTGACCTTTCTTAATCACTTCAATAAACCTATAAATCATCCTCGCTAATTCATCGATTTCTTTCGCAATAACTTCAAAGTCCCTCACTAAAACATATTTCAACTCTTTACTCAATAACAGAAGACTCTCAACTTCTTT
>CAZIEE010000171.1:0-1536 GCA_964538135.1 uncultured Methanosarcinales archaeon | reverse complement strand
TATATCCTATGAGGAAAATAGGCATAAACACAAAAAATAAGCTTTCAATAGAAAATATTGAAGGTTTTGTAAAAAGAAAGGTTACTAAGTTTGGAAATAGTGCAAAGGTTAGCTGCCCAAAAGAATTCTTAGATAAGGAGGTCTACCTTGTAATTGTTAAAAATGAATCTACTTGAAGAAAATCAAAAACTAAAAGAGCAATTGGAATATAAGACAAAACAAGCCAATGATTGGCAAGAAAAATATTATGAACTCCTAAATGAATTAAAGAAAACTCAGGCATTGTTGAAACAGTTCTTGAATGAAAATACACCGTCATCAAAATTGCCGTTTAAAGTTAAGATTAATGAATCACAAAAAGAGCCAAAACCTCGAGGGAAACCAGAAGGCTCTAATGGTGGAAATAAAGAAGCCCCAGAAAATATTGATAAAAAAGTCCATGCGAAACTTGAAGGAAGATGCCCAAGATGCGGAAAGATTATTCACAGAAAAGATATTGATACAAGATTAAGATATGTTTATGATGCAATAATTAAGGCAATTGTTATTGAAATTGAGGAAGAATTTTATCCTTGTGATTGCGGAGAGTTCTGCATTGGCAAGCATCCAGACATTCCCCAAAGAGGAATGATTGGATATAATTTACAAACACTGTTTACGGAATTAAAGTTTAATTTCTCTGGTTCTTATGCAAATATATCAAAGTTCTTTGATAATGTTACCGAAGGTAAAATCAATTTTAGTCCGAAGGCAATTAATGATTGCATAGGAGAAATAGCAAATAAACTTGAACCTTCATATGATAAAATGGAAAATGAAATAAAAAAAGAAAGCTACGCTTACAGCGACGAGACTTCTTGGCCGGTAAACGGGGAATTATGGTATTTGTGGTTGTTTGTTACAACGAATTTTGTATTCATAAAAATACAAAATTCAAGAGCAAGAAGAGTTTTAATAGATATTTTTGGAGAAAATTATCATGGAGGAATTATCAGCGATTGTTACAAGGTCTATGATAATTTTGCGAGATGGTATCAAAAATGCTGGGCTCATTTATTAAGAAAAGCAAAATTTGAAGCTGAAAAATATCCAAAGAAGAATATTGTAAAATTTTATGAACAGCTAAAAGCATTGCATAAAGAAATGGCGGATTTTCTGAAAGAAAATCCTTCAAAAGAATTGCGAATTGAAAAGAAAAAAGAATTTGAAGAAAAGCTAAATGAGATTATCAATTACAGATATTGGTGCAAAGAAGCCAGAAGCATTATCGATAATAGGTTAAAAGCTTATAGGAATCATTGGCTGACGGCAATAGAAGTTGAAGGAATCAGCCTCAATAATAATCTTTGCGAGAGAAAAATTAGAGGCTCTATCGGATGGAGAAAAATGCTTGGTGGACATCGAACAAGAGAAGGGACAAGAGAATATGCAATTATTCAAACTCATAGAGAAACATGGAAACATCAAGGAAAATATCCATATAATGAGTTGTTAAATGTTCTAAGAAATTAGTTATTGAGGATGCTTTATACTTAC
>CAZIEE010000170.1:0-1568 GCA_964538135.1 uncultured Methanosarcinales archaeon | reverse complement strand
TCGTCTATAAATAGAGGTGTGCTTATATATAAAACTTGGTTTTTCCACGAGAAACTAAGGTTAAAAAATGTGAATTGAAAAGAAAGCAATCACTCCCTTTTTATACTGTGCCATTTTTAGGCTTCATTTATATAGATTAAATTTTTAATATTAAATATGTTGGATATAATTAACTTTCTGGGATTGGCACTGGTTCTTGGTTTCAGGCATAGCTATGATGCAGATCATTTAATTGCTGTTTCAAATTTCCTGGTAAAAGTTAAAACTTTTAATTCCTCTATAAAAATAGTTTTCAGCTGGGCAATTGGACACATGGTAACTATCATGGTAATCACAATTTTGCTTTATATATTCAAGGAATTTATTTTAAAAAATATTTTTAGTCATTTTGAAAAAATTGTGGGTATTGTCATTATGGCAATTGGGATATTTAGCTTAAAGGATTTTTTTATATTTCATAAACATAAGCACAAGCACGTGTTTGGAATAGGAATTATTCAAGGACTTGCAAGTAATAATGAACTCCTTTTGCTTTTGACTGCTTCATTAGAAGTAAGTACCCTTGGAAGTATAGTTTTGGGGATAGGTATATTTAGCATAGGAGTGGTTCTTGGTATGATTATTTTTACAATGATACTTACATATCCGATAATTAGAACTCAAAGTCAAAGATTAAATAAATTTGCTCATTTTATTACAGGAACTATAACCTTGTTTTATGGGGTTTGGATTTTTGTTTAACTACACCAGCAACCAATCCCAAAATGAAACGAATTCAATTTTTCTGCCATCAAATTCCCTAGTTTTTTTATCTCCTAGATACAAAAGAAGAGATTTCTTTATTTTATACTTATTCATAAATAATTTTAATGTGTTCAAATCCCTGTCTTCAATCTTTTCCCTATTTTTAACTTCAATAGGCAGAATGCTCTTGCCTTCAATTTTTATGAAGTCTATCTCCTTTTCCAAGTTCCTCCAGTAATACTTCCCGTCCATGGAGCTTAAGACGAAAGACTCTAAAATTTTATCATTATTTTCCCCATAGCAATACGCAAGATTCCACCAATAAGGATAAACTCTCTGCAGCTTTCTGCTAGTTGATAAAATACTTGGTCTGAAATTTTTGATAATTCTTATTAGATAACAAAATTCAAGATAGAAAATGTGCTTGTACAGAGTATTCTTGCTTATCCTTAGGTTCTTTGATAGATTGTCATAATCAAGATAAAACCCAGGCTCTTTGTAAAACAATTCTATGAGACTATACAATAATTCTTTGTTAATATTGTTGAATCTTTCTGGAAGGTCTGATTTGATTATCTTATCTATAATTGTTGTTTTAAGATAATCCTTGATAACTAATTCATTATCCCAGTTTACTGTCTCCGGGAAACTTTTTAATAAGTAAGAAAAAAACTCTTTTTTTATTTCCCTTGAGTACAGTCTATGATTCTCAGCCATTTTCTGTTTGCCAGCTAATTCTAAAAATTCTTTAAAGTTTAAGGGGGTTATTTTAATTAGGAAATGCCTTCCAGCAAGATTTTTTATAGCTTCTTCTTCAAGGTTGA
>CAZIEE010000169.1:0-1574 GCA_964538135.1 uncultured Methanosarcinales archaeon | reverse complement strand
AGGCAAAGTTTAAATATTCTTCTATTTATAACATTAAATATAGGCAAGGTAAGAGGTGAAAAGTATGGCATTCAAGTTTAAGATTAGAGGTATCTCTAAGCTAGAGATGCAAAAAGTCTACAAAAAATACTGCAAATTACTAAAGAGGAAATCCGATAAACCATTAGAAATTGTCTGTGAACTGCTATTAGAATTGATTTATCTCTACTTCGATAATGACAAGAACAAGCTGTATAAATTGTTTTTTCCAGTTATCATGGCGAATTTAATTGAAAAAGGCTCTATTCATTCAGTAAGTGAAGAGTTTAGAGAAGAAAAAAACCTTTACTCTTGGTCATACACTTATAGGATACTCAATAGATTAGATGAAGATGTAGGCTTAGAAATTAGCAGAATATACAGGAAAATTATGTTTAAGATTCTTAAGAAAATTGGTTTTAAGGATAAAGGCTATTTTGTTGCGATTGATATAACTGCAAAACCATTTTATGGCAATAAGAATCTATTTATGGTAAAGGGAGGTAAGAAAAAGGCAGGAACTAACTACCACATTCATTATTTGACCGCTTCTATTGTTGAAGAAGGTGAGAGATTTAATTTGTTATGCCTTCCTATTTCGTCATTGTGCTCATTAACAATAAAATTTAATTCCTTGGTTAGCGAAATTAGGAAGATGATTCCAATCAAACTCTTATTCTTAGACAGAGGATTCGGGAATAAAAAATATTCGGGGATTTTGAAAGTTCTTAAGCATAAGTTTATCATGCCGATAACCAGGAATCATAAATTAAAAGAACTTGAGTTGTCCATTAAAGAGCAATCGGTCTTAGGAAATAATGAATATGATATTGTAATGATGTATTACATCTTTAGCGAAGATAAGCCAAAAGAATATCAGTTAAATGTAAACTTAATAATTTTACATAATAATAATGGTGTATTTTTCTTCATAACAAACATATTTAATTTAGGCATGAAAGATGCTTATGATTTATGTGAAGTTTATAGATATAGGTTTGGTATAGAAACAAATTACAGAGTAGATAACCTATTTTCTCCTTTTACATGCTCTATAAAAGCAACCTTAAGGTATTTGCTTATGCAGATATCTTTAATTGTGCAAGATTTGTGGACTTTTATTAATTTCTTTATCCATACAAAAAAGAAAAAACAGCCACGAGAAAAATATAAAATGGGTTATTCAATTGTTGATATTATAAGAGCAAGAATTAAAGATCTTGGTTATGTATGGAGACCCGTAATTACTGCTGTTATGTTTAAGAGAAAAATAGAGAAGATCCTTTAGGTAAAAAATTTCAACAACATGTATGAACAGTTAGTGTAGAGGAAATTTCAGTTACTTAGTTCTGAAATTTCCTTTACAAATAGAGCATTTGCGGAATATAGCGTAGCAGAGTGTAATAAATAACCTTTTGTGAATCCCTTGTTGTTGAAATTTTTTCTTTATGGGGGTACCATAACAGAATTATTTTATATATGGTTCAAACAACTGTAGTAACAGGCACAGTATAAAAAGTGAGTGATTTCTTTTTTTTCAATTCACATTTTTTAAC
>CAZIEE010000168.1:0-1576 GCA_964538135.1 uncultured Methanosarcinales archaeon | reverse complement strand
TAAGACATCGTAAGTTAGCAGAGTAAACTTGAGCTAATTTATATTGGTCCAAAAAATAATGGATAATATTTAAAGAAAGGTGAAACTATCAATAAAACCCCTCCAGCACAGTAAATTACAGCCCTATATCTATTAAACCTTTGAGCTATGTAATTGATCCCCATTGATGATGACAAGGTAAGGAAAAATGTAAGAGAGTGGTTAAAATGCCAGTTATAATCTATAGGTCCCAAGGGACTGGAAAGCAAATTTATCAAGAAATCAGGCATGGCTAATATAAAAAAAGGCAGTCCAAAGGGCCAGAAAAATCCTGCCGGAATAAGAAATATCTCCTTTACATAATTAATCTTCGTTTGAATATGCCCAAGTACTATCGAAGGTTTAAAAAAGATGGTCTCTAATATCTCTGCTGTAGAATTCCCAAAATGTGTAAACATCCACAACTGCATATACTTTCCACCCTCAATATTTGCCTTTAGTATCCACTGGGCTATAAAAAACATGGCAATGGACGAAACAACTCCAATATAGAGATACCTCTTGTCTCTGGTATAATACCACGCAACAAATCCTATAAGAAACACAATAGGTGGGGCATTCTCCTTCGTGGCAAAGGCAAGAACCAATCCCAATATAAAAATCTTAATATTCTTAGAGAAGATTCCTAAAACCGTCACTCCCCAGGCAAGGGGGAAAAACTGAGAGTCATGAAACCCCTGGAGTGCATGGAAGAAATAGTACGGGTTCATTAAAAGACTAATAGATGATACAAGGGCCAAAAATTTCGACTCTGTATGTTTGAAGATACAAAGATAAAGAAGAACTGCTCCTGCAAAAAGCAAAAGCACTCCTCCAATATTATAGAGTTGAAGACTTTTAATGAATAACTGGGATGGAAGGAAAATGATGAGTATGGGATTAAAGTGAACTCCAAAATGATTTTTGGCACCATACGACTTATGCTCATGAGGAGAATAGAAAAAATTTCCTTTAATTGTATTCTCTATAGTCTCATATATAATCCCTGTATCCCAGTGATATCCTAAGTTTGCCCTGATAAATATAACTACAACCAACCACAAAGTAAAAAAGAGCCATAATAAGAGATGAAGTTTCTTGGCATGTAAGACCTCAAAAAGGGAAATATCTTCAACCCATTTACCCGAGATTGAACCATTGATCATCCTGTAACTATAATAGAAACATACCAAAAAGGAGAACAATACAAGGATTGCAAAAAGATTAAACGGTTCCCATCTTGAAAACACCTTTTGATAATATGATAATAATCTCTCTCCTTCCACTACTATCAACGAAGATATAATCCCCTGATCAAAAAGTAAATTATATACAAGGCTACTATTCTTTACAATTTTACCGTTTATGAAAAAGGCTTTGTCAACAAGTCCTTCCTCACTAACATCACCTTCCCACTCCAAATTAGTAATAGCTACACCCAAGTTGCGTTCATCGTTGTTTATGCCAAAATGCTTAGGAACAAAGGTACGGCCAACCTTTATCTTTAGCTTGATCTCAGAACCTGCCCTGTCAGATACAAATAACTTTACATTTTCCC
>CAZIEE010000167.1:0-1606 GCA_964538135.1 uncultured Methanosarcinales archaeon | reverse complement strand
CTAAGATTAATAATAACTTAGATGCTCTTGAAATAGATTCTTATACTTTATTTAATAAATTAAAGATTAAATATAAAAAAGAAATACATGATTTTTTCAGCTCTGTTTTTAAGTCAACTGCCACTGCAACCATTGATGCCCCTTACGACAGAAAAGTTATGGAAGATTTATTTGATTTAGCGCCTCCAGGAATTGATGAAATTATGGGATTAAAAACAATGATGGATTTAATGCAGGATAAGAAATATGAGCTTTTTATTCTTGATACAGCGCCAAGTGGGCATACTATAAGGCTTTTAGAAATGCCAGAAATAGCAGAAGATTGGGTTAAAGTTTTATTAGACATACAACAAAAATATCCAATTTCTTTTGAGATTGGTGATACTTTAAATGAGATGCTGGAAATAATAAAGAAGATAAGAAAAATTTTAACAGAGCCAGAAAAAACAGAGTTTATTATTGTAACAATTCCAGAGGCTATGGCAGTTCTGGAAACACAAGACTTGCTTAGCAGCCTGAACAGGTTAAAAATTCCAGTAGAATATTTAATTGTTAATAAAATATTTCCAAAATCCAATTGTAATTTTTGCAATGCTAAAAGAGCTGAACAATTTAATTACATTAAAGAATTGGAAGAATTAAAATTAAAAACAGTTGGGCTCGAATTGTTTAGTAAAGAAATCAGAGGAGAAGACCTAAACAAATTAAATAATATGTTATTTAAAGCACGATAAAGAAAGATTTTGGCAACATATATTTTGCTCAGTGTCTTTGTAGCTATGCACATACTAAAAAAAGATAACTATTTATATCTATTATTTAATGTTTAATTTATGGGACTATTAGTTGATGATATATTATTTCTTCCAGGAACTATAAGCAAAATAATTCTGAATACAATAGCCCAGACTGTACAGAAAGTTGCATGGACAGAGTATAGCAGGGACTTGAAAAAGATTTTGCTGATGGCCAGGCATGATTACGATAATAAAAAAATTGATAAAGAAAAATTCAAAGAAATTGAAGCTTATGTTTTTAAGGAGATGAGAATAGCTAATAATGTTTTAAAGGGAAAATCATAAAAATCCGTTTTGACAGCGGATTTTCATGCATAAAAGAGGTTAAATATGGATCATAAGAAAAAAATAGAGGAGTATAGATTAAGAATTAAAAATAAAATAACACTAAGATTTGTTGAATTATTAGATATCCTTCTTGAATGGATTAATATTTTATATAAAGATAAAAGATTAAGTTTTGAGCAAAAAAAAGAGGTTTTGCAATATGTGCCAAAGGAGCTGCTTGAGTCCCTTGATAAATGCTCTCCAACAGAACTCAGCGATGATGAGTATGAAGAATTAAAAAAAATTACATTTAGTGAAACTTCAGAATTGATTAATTTTATAATAGATGTTGGCAATTTAAGAATGACGGATTTTGATTTGCTTCAGTTTAATTTATATCAGATTTTTGGCAAAGACGAATTGGCTTCGATGATTGAAGAAGAAAGAAAGCATTTATCCGAAACTATTCTGGAAAAAATAGCAAAAAAACTGGAAGAGCAGGAAAAAAAGAAAGAAGAAAAAGAAGAATATCTTAAAAAAAT
>CAZIEE010000166.1:0-1619 GCA_964538135.1 uncultured Methanosarcinales archaeon | reverse complement strand
TGGTGCTATACCAAACTCTTAGCATTTACAATCCTTTCTGAAAATCAGAATATATTCTTTTTTCATTTTCCCCATTGTGGTTTTGTATTTACCTCTGATTATTTCTTCCTCTATAGAAAAACCACATTCCTTTGCCATGTCTGTCAGGATTTCGTTCAATAAAATTTCTTTTCCAAAAACTACAGGATTTCCTATTACAATACAGCAATATCTTTTCTTTCTAAGCACTCTAAACATTTCCTCAAGTACCCTTTTCATGTCAACTAAGAACCTATCTACTACATCTTTTCGCCCCCTTCTACCGCCGATAATGTTTTTATCAAGATTTTTAGGGTACATATTTTCAGCATGCGATCCATTAAACATTTCTGGGAATGACTCCCTGAGCCAATTCATTGAGAGTTTCTGATATTCTGCATAAGGAACAGAGGCAATATATGGAGGATGTGTAACAATGAGATCAATGGTTGCATCTTTAATGAAGCTTATATTTCTTGCATCACCTTGATAAACTTTTGCAATACTTTTTATATCTGAAATATTATTAAACTCCTTTATGCCTTCAAGCATTTTCAATATATGATTTTCAAAGATCTCGAATGTATTCTTAATTATCCGCTTCTCTTTATCTATCATTAAATTTCCAAAGCCACTTTTCGCATTTGAAACAGTTCTAATTATTGCTGATAAAGCACAGATAGCAAATTCTTTTATGACTGTATTCTCTATCTTTTTTATCTCTTCTGTAATAATTGCGAGTTCTTTTAAAACCTGGGGTTGAAACCATTGTTCAATGAATGAAAAATAGGGAAAGGTAATTTTTTGCGATTGTTTATAACAAAGATAAAGTTGTTTTTGTGTACTTTGCCTTTCAGAATAAATCAAATCTCTAACATCATTTAATAAAACTTTAATGGGTTTATTTAATAATGTTTCTCTTATTCGCGTGCTTTTCACCTTTGAAATAAGACAAGCCAATGGATTTAAGTCTATACCTATAGAATTTCTCCCAAGGAATTTACTTTCAACTAGTGTAGTGCCAGAACCTACAAAAACATCTAAAACGGTTTCTCTTTTATTAGAGAAAAGTTCAATTAAATTTGATGCTATCTGAGGAATAAATTTAGATGAATATCTATGAAAGTTGTGAGTAGCATAAGATGTATCTGATTCAACGAACTCCCAATCTATTGAGGCGATCTGTCTGTTCGTCAGGCAGGCAGGATTAAATTTTTCAATAGCTAAAGAATTCATTTTGCAATAACCTCTAATGCCAATTGTCTTAGATTATAAATACCTAAGTTACAGTAATTTTTGCTTATTTCATAACCAATGCTTTTTCTACCTAACATCCTTGCTGCCAATGAAGTTGTTCCAATGCCCCAGAATGGATCCAGGACAATATCTTCAGAGTTGGAAAACATTTTTATTAGTCTTAACGGAAGCTCTAATGGAAATGGTGCGGGATGTCCCTTTAATTGTGATACCCTTAACTCCCAAACACTCCAACAGATATCCTTAATAAATTTTTCTGATAATTTTTCATTTTCATTGTATTCAAAATTTCCATTCTTCTGAAAAATAAGAATAAATTCATGCTGAATATTAATATTCGGACA
>CAZIEE010000165.1:0-1630 GCA_964538135.1 uncultured Methanosarcinales archaeon | reverse complement strand
GGCATGATGTAATCAAGGCTTTGGATAATGTTGTTGATGTAAAGGGGAGTGAGAGATTAGTGAAACAATTTCCAGGCGCTATAAAAAACACAGAAAATCCTGGTGATCTGTTAGGAAAAGAATTCCAAACAATACAAACATCCAAAGCAAAGAATCTGGGTGAGGATTTGATGGAGATTGAGGCTCCTTTTAAGCTGAAAAGTGGTGAGAAATTTTTTGTCGATTTTTTGTATAATAAGAATGGGAAGGTTATTGGAACTGAAACAAAGAGTGGAAATCTTGGTAAGTTAAGTGAACAAATTGAAAAATTGTACGAGTTAAAAACGAAAGGTGGTTTATTTAACAATAAAATTGTGAAAATAGATAATGCAAGAATCATAATTAACCAACCAATTACTGATACAGTTCTAAGAAAAAAAATTATTGAAGAGTATGGATTTGAATTAATTGAAGGAGGTTTAAAATGAGCTATTATATAGATGTAAAAATGAAATTGAAAGAAGTATCTGTTGAAGCAATTGAGATGGTTATTAATAGGCTACTTAAAGAAGGTAAGAGGACCATCTTCAAGCAGATTTCTATAGATCCAATAGACATAACTATGCGACAAGATAAAAAGAAATTTATCAATAAGTTTATTGAGAAAAAAAAGAATTTCTATTTTTCGGTTGAGAACTGTATGAGTTACATACTTTCTCTCACAAAAGACAATACTGACTACAAATGGGTAAAACCCGGAGAAATTTATTTTAATTTTTCAACTAGTGAGTCTAATCTAAGATACCATGATGATCCAAATGATAAGGACTATAAAGAAATGAAAAAGGAAAGAGATGAAAATACTAAAGAATTCTTAAAAATTCTAAAAATAATATACGAAACCCTTAAACCAGAATATGGTTGGGGTGATAATGAACTTTGCATGTATGATAGGGGTTTTGATTATAAAGATGTATCGAAGGACATTGTTATATATGGTCCTGAATTGGTAAAGAGAATAGGGGTAAATAAATTTGAAAAGTTACCTGTAAAAGCCAAAATAAAAAACTTAGATGGGGGGTATATAGTATTATTCGAAAATTTTTGTCACTATACACCAGAATTAAGAGAAAAAATAAAAAAACATCTATTTGGTTAAAAATGGACACTGATATAATAAATATCAAAGAAAGCAGAAGATTGATAGGAGATTTTTGGAATATTCATAATTATCCTTGTGGAATAGAAAAGGATGGTTGTAATAACATTGAAGATGGAATTACTAAAATCAACATAATCAACAACCCAGAGCTTCTTATAATAACAGACTCAGAAAAGCTTAATCAAGAATTTAACCAAGAGCCAAACGGCGTTAAAGCTGTCCTAAAGCAGGCATACGCCAACGCTCTGGAAAAAGGCGTTGTTTATGACTTAAGCTGGTATAAAAAGGAATTAAACGCAAGGCATCCATTCGCATCATTTTTTAAGTACAATGAAAAAATAACCAAGCCGAAGATGGTGGATAATTCTTACAGCATCGCAGTCTCTGATTTTATTAAAAATAAATGCGAGGATTGCAAGGATGTCATGATAGTCGGGGATGATTTTGTGGTGCCATCATACAGAAGGGACATCCCAACTTTAACTAGGA
>CAZIEE010000164.1:0-1662 GCA_964538135.1 uncultured Methanosarcinales archaeon | reverse complement strand
CGCTACTACAGAATATAATTCAAAAAAAAACAAGTCAGTTTGTTAAACGATTACTGATGCCTTTCTAACTAAAAAATTCTGCTTTTTCAGTATCAAATTTCCATTTTTCTGGAATCTTTTCAGTTCTTTTGTAGTATTTTATTAGTCTATTTATTTTTGATCCTGTTAAGTTAAGACCTCTTTTTGCTGTTTGGTCGTGTGTATTTGACTCTATATGTTTTTTAATTCCTGCATACCTTTTGAAAAGACTGGTAAGGTCCTCTGGAACTTCACTAATTATTTTTTTTTCTTTAAGAATAGTACTTATGGATTTTTTAGATAGTGCAAATGTATTGGGAATGCCATACTTATCTCTCAACAAAAGTCCAATTTGAGATCCAGGTTTTCCTTCTTTAGCAAGTTTTGCTATTAACAACTCAACCTCTTTAGCTGTATATCTAACCCAGGAAGGGACTGTCTTATTTGCAGGCTTTTTTGAGCCATGCTTGCCTTTTTTCCTTGAGTACATTCTTGCCATTTTTAATTACCTCTGCGATCGTGTGCTCTTAAGCTTGGACGCATTTTCTCATAGCCTTTTCCTTTTCCATAGAGCCCTCTGGATCTTTTTCCAGCACTGGTTAAACCCCTCGATACGCGTCCTTTGTGGTATGCAGTCCATTTTACTAAATGATCAGAAATTATTGATGGATTTACTTTATCAATAAGGATAACCTCATACCAATAATGTATACCATCTTCTCCAACATAATAGCTATTGAGTACTTCACAATTAGGATATTTTTTAGCTGCCCTTTGTTCAGCAACAACTTGGTAGCTTATAGTTAAATCTTTTCTTCGAGACATTGCCTTTGACCTTCTGGGATGCCTTATCTTTGGCCTTTGCCTTCCACCTCTATCTACTCTTTGTCGTACCACAACAAACCCAGGTTTTGCTTTGTATCCCAAAGAACGAGCTCTGTCTATTCTAGTTGGCCTTTCTACTCTTACAGTTGTTTCTTCTTGACGCCATTCAATAAGGCGCTGTTGCCATAATTGTCCAAGATTTTGTTTTGGATCTTTCCAAGTATTGCTTATATATTGATACATTCCCATTTTATTTTACGTAAAAGTTGTAGTGGATTATTGTTCTTGCTTATATAGTTATCTTTTACAAGGCACAGTATAAAAAATGAGTGATTTCTTTCTTTTCAATTCACATTTTTTAACCTTCGTTTCTCGTGGAAAAACCAAGTTTTATATATAAGCACACCTCTATTTATAGACGATGATCAAAAATTTTACCGTCAATAAAAGGAAGTGCTTAAATGACCGAAATACACTTGAACCTTAATAACTTTTCGGATTCTGGCTTGTTTTTGAACATAACGGTTATGATTATGTACGGAAGAAAGGATTAGGCAAAGTAAAGATTGGAAAGCAGATTTGTTCATTATGTGAAGAACAGTACCATGAAGACAAAGGATTCTGGAAAAGTCTTCTTTCAAGATGGAGAGAAACTATAACAAAGATTATTTTCAGTTTGAGAGATTCTCATGTTTCCTGGCAAGCAATATCGAACCTGATGAAGTTTATCATTCCACTTGGAAAGGATAAGGCAATCTATTTATTTGATGAGGATAAAAAGATAGTAATAATTACTGACTGTGACAGAAGATACCCTTC
>CAZIEE010000163.1:0-1763 GCA_964538135.1 uncultured Methanosarcinales archaeon | reverse complement strand
AAAAGAATTCAAAAGTTCAGAATTGATAAATTTATGTACTTTCGGAATGTCTGTATAAAGAATTAAGAGCTATCCTCTAGAGCTTAATACATACTAAATAATTTTAATCTACCCTTTAATTTTTCTATTATTTCTACAGGGGTTGGGTCAATTCTATTTGCTAAGGCATGATAGTAAGATGCAAAATCCCCATAATAAATCCCTGAAAACATTCTTGAAAGCAAATAATTTCCTTTAGTGAAAATCTCTTCAATATCTACATTATTTGTCAGAATATCTTTTGTTATGTCCATTCTCTTCTTAATTCTTTCATTATCCTGTGCATCCCTTATCAGTATAGCAACAAAATCATTTCTGTACATACTTTGATAGCCAACAATCTCATTATGGTTCATCTCTGAGAATGTATGATAGAAGGCAGCAACCTTGCTGTTTTCGTTAAACTGTGTTTTCCAACGATATGCAACTGCACTTAATGATTCAGATGCATAAATAATTGGGGTTCTTGATTCTATTTTCTTTGCAATTCCTTCTCCAACAGCCTTGAAATCATCTGTTTTTTTTAATATGTTCAGCATTTCTTTAATTTCTTCAGTTTTTACATCAACAATGTTAGAATTCACTAATACTCCCAAAACTGGAAAGAATAAATAACCTAATGCAGCTCTTGGTTGCAACCTGTTAGGGATTTTAATTACTTTTTGTGATTTATTGATAAGAGTACCTCCACTTGTAATTGTTATAATGTTTGCATTTTTCTTTTTAGCATCTTCAAATGCCGATATTGTCTCTTCTGTATTTCCAGAATAAGAAACTGCAAACACCAATGTATTTTTATCGACAAAACCTGGCATTTTGTAGTCACGAACTACAAAAACAGGGATATTGGAATTATTAGGATTGTGCAAATAATTCTTCAACAAATCTCCACAAATAGCTGAGCCACCCATACCAGAAACAACAATCTTATCAATTTTTCCAGAAACAGACATACCTTTGGGTAGTTCTAAAGCTTCTTTGCATTGTCTTGGGAAATCCTCAAGAACTTTTAACATATTTGAGTTATCTGTTGCCATGAACTTACATGCCAAGATAGAGACGTGGACTCTTAAATACTATTTTATACATTTTATCTTTAGCTCCAGACCCTTTTTTGTTTGTACCACTTGTAGTTATTATGAGTGCTCTACCATCATCATCTTGACTCAATTTCAAATATGGTTTTAGCTTGAATAAAACCTTCTTAACTTTTTCATTAATACCACTAATCTTCTTAATACCAAGATTAATCTTAATCCCTTTTTCTTTTAGATGAGCAATCCCCGAATAGATCTCTTCTTGGTATTTTTTTTCAACAGGATCATCGGTAGCATAATTTATATATGGTGCAATATCTGGATATTTTTTGTACATTTCTTTGATGCTTGCTATCACTCCTTCTAATGAAAAATGGAGATCTTCTCTAAGGTTTCTTATCAGGGAATAAGTTATTAATGCTAAACTTAGATTATAATTTTTCACTTTTTCTTTACTTGAAGGATATAGTAGGTGTACAGCATCTTGTTTAAAGGTTTCTTGTATATAATAAGAGAGTACATTTGGTAGGTATTCCAAAATTTTTTCGTGAGTTAAACCCTTAGTTACAATATCTTCTATACCCATTTTGACATCTGAGGGAGCATCTGTTTCTTTTAAATTTAACTATAATTTGTATGTATTAAGCTACTAACGATTTCTTGATTTTGCTTCCTCAATAAAAAACC
>CAZIEE010000162.1:0-1913 GCA_964538135.1 uncultured Methanosarcinales archaeon | reverse complement strand
TAATGGAATTACAAAATATGATGAACCTGGAGTTTATATAACCTTCGAGGAAAGGAAAGACAAGTTTATACAAAATTTGAAAAATTTTGATTGGGGTTTAGAAGATTTGGAGAAAAAGAAAAAATTACTTATAGTATCACTATCTCCAAAAGAGGTTCATAAAGCAATTACCAAAAAAAGTTTCTATTTAAAATATAATGCAGTTAAAAAAATTAATGCTAAAAGAATTGTAATTGACTCAATAAGTGCATATTCTTTATTATTTTCGAATGATATGGAAAAAAGGAAAGCACATATAAATCTGTTTGAGATGTTAAGAAACTGGGGCTGCACTACTTTGCTTCTTGCAGAATATGATGTAGAAGAGCATAAGGGCTCTCCATTAGACTTTGAGGTTGACAGCATTTTATGGCTTTATAATTTCAAACAGCAGGAAGTTAGAACAAGAGCAATAGAGATTTATAAGATGAGGGGCTCAAAGCATTCTACGAAAACATTCCCTTTGGAAATAAAAGAAAAAGGTATTGTAGTTTATCCTGAGCAGGAAGTTTTTAAAGGAAATTAGCTGTAGAATCACTGATATAAGGGATATGTTCATGGCCATATCGACAATACTTTGTTTGAAAAACACAAGGAAGCTGTTTTAAGGTTAAATGATTAATTTAAATATCCATTTTTTATATTGCATTCAGGCAAAATTTGCAGTAACTGGAAAACTATGCAATTAATAGATAATAAACTTTTAATGTTTGGAGGGAAAGGGGGTGTAGGCAAAACAAGCTGTGCAGCAGCTGCTTCAATTTATACTGCTTCAAAAGGTAAAAAAACTTTGATAGTATCTACAGACCCTGCTCATTCTTTAAGCGACAGTTTTGAAAAAGGAATAGGAAATAAAATAACTAATATCAAAGAAAATTTAGATGCACTGGAAATAGATGCTGAATCATTATTAAAAGATTACAAAGATAAATATGGTAGCTTAATAAAACAAATAGCTGACGAAGGCACTTTCTTTAGTAAAGAAGACATACAAGAGTTTTTTGATTTATCTCTACCAGGAATTGATGAATTAATGGCTTTGATAAAAATAATTGATATTCTTGAAGAGGATAAATATGATTTATTAATATTAGATACAGCACCTGCTGGACATACTATAAGACTTTTAGAATTACCAGAATTAATGACAGCTTATGTTAAAGTACTAGCTGAAATGAGGCAAAAGCATCGCATTGTTGTTTCCATGATGGTTGGCAGATATGTAAAGGATAAAGCTGATGAGTTTATAGATAAAATGTATAATGATATAGAAAGAATCAAAGCAATATTAAAAGATTCCAGTAAGACAAAATTCATTCCAATAACAATTCCAGAAGCAATGAGTGTTTATGAAACCGAACGATTAATTAATGTTTTAGAGGAACATAAGATACCTGTTGATATGCTCTTAATAAATGAAGTTATGAATGACAATTGCAGCTTTTGCAAAGCAAGAAGGCTGAGCCAGGAAAAATATATTAAAGAAACAAAGGAAAAATTTAGTAAATATGAAATAAAAGAGATTCCGTTATTTGCTAATGAAATCAGAGGTAAAAGTTTGAATATTTTAGCTAAAGTCTTATTTGGGGAAGAATATAAAACACCTAAACCAGAAACTAAAGCTATAGCTGACATTAAATTTGGCTCTTTGAAAGTTAAACCAGGTTTGGAATTTGCATTATTTGGCGGAAAAGGAGGTGTAGGAAAAACAAGCGTTGCAAGCGCTGTTGCCTTGAACGAATCAAATGCTAGTAAATCTTCGATTTCCGGCACCAATTCCTTTGGAAATAAAAAAGTGCTGATTTTTTCAACAGACCCTGCACATTCTTTAAGTGATTCTCTTGGCATAAAAATAGGAGATTCTATAACTAAGA
>CAZIEE010000161.1:0-1915 GCA_964538135.1 uncultured Methanosarcinales archaeon | reverse complement strand
TGGTTGAGTAGCAGATGAAAGTAGTACACTCACTTCACGCTTAAGCGAGCGTAGCGAGCTCGCTACATTACTATATTTTTAGCGATATATAATATTTTCGATTTCAAATTTAATTGACTTTACTTCACTAAGTAAACCATTATCAAGCTCTGTAGATACTTTTAGTTTCTTTGATTGCAAATCCAAAGTGCAAAACACAAAAAGATTAATCAATTCTTTTGATATCTTTATTTCTTGGTTAAGAATGTTAATAAAACCATATTCCTTATTACTTCCTTTCTCATTTTTTCTTCTTACTATTCTTAAGAAATGGATATTTTTTGATTTAAATTTCTTAACATGTTTATTTTCCAGATCAACATTTTTAAAATCATCCAAATACTTAGCAGTTGAATTAGTTTCAGGATTATTGGAAATTAATTTTGTATATTTTTCATACGCTACATTGAAATCTTTAATTTTAATGTCTATTTCATCTTCGTCAGTAAATTGTAATCTATTCCAGAACTTTTTTGAAAATACACTATTGAATCCTTCGTTTTCTCCGTTGTTCCATGGACTTCTTGGAGCAACATAGAACGGAGTAACCCCAAGATTAAGGAAGAATAATGCTAACTTGCCAATGCATTTATCATGAGAAAGATTAGTTCCAAATGCAGAATCGTTATCCAACTTTATCACGTCGGGAATTGGATTATTTTTCCATATTTCTTTTAGTATCTTTATTGTTTGCTCAGTGGTCTGACCGCTGACTCTTTTTACTATTCCGTGCTTGTCTGGTCTGATATACTTGCATGAAAGAAAACTCACGCTCTCGTTTGAACCATGTAAATATTTTGGGCCAATAAAATCAATGCTCATCATACTCTTGCCCATCTTAGTTAAAGTTCTTTGTGGATATTTCATATATTTACTTAGCCCTGGCCTTTTTTTCTGCGGGCTTATGACCATTCCAGCCTCCTTCAAGGTTCTATCAACAAATGATTTTGAAACTTTTGATTTATTCATCTTTTCGTAATTGTATTTTACCACTCTTGCACCAACAAAGTAGCTTTCCTCTTTTTCTAATTCGATCCTTATCTTTTTAATTTCTTCTTTCGCTTCAGATGCATACTTTCTCAACCTTCCCTTTTTCCAACCTCTGTTATCCTTTAATGCTTCTTTATCATTAAAATTTATCCACTTAATAACACTCTTCTTACTTGAAACCAAATGTCGCGAGATTTTTCTAATGCTCCAATTGTTATTATGCAATTCCTTTGCTTTCTTTCTTTTTTGCATTAATAACTCTTTTTTCATTGTACGCCTATGTTTTTCTTAATTTATAGGTGTACCCCTTCTATTTGAAACTCAACCACTAATAATTAGTATTCAGTGTAATTAATCCATCTAAAAACCCAAATATAATATGTCCTGATTCATGAACATAATAAGTAAAAAAGAAAAGCTAAAAAGACAGATAAAGCAAAAATTCCCCAAATGATTAATTTCTTTGCAAATTTTTGAAATAACAGCATAAAAACCCATTAAAGTTATGATTTAAAATACTTTTCATCACCATCTTCATAAAAACCCCAAATTCAAAACCCCCGCAAACACTACCCAAAGCCAAATAAGGCGCAAGAAGCCAGCCAGCCCCTTTATCTATTTTCCCGGCGGCAAAAATCATCAACAAACAATATCAAGGTCAAATAAATCAAATCAGCAAAAGCAACCCCTTGATTTTGCAGCCCAAAAAACAAATTAAACAACTATCACGACGAATTTCTCGACATCATCAAATTTATTCAGCAACTAAAGGGCTGACGTATTCAGACTTGCTCAAAGGAGGCATCGGTTGTTTTATTACCTTGGTTTTTGTTTTCAGCACCAGAACAATAAACCAGATATTCCTGAAATCTTTATATTCTATGCC
>CAZIEE010000160.1:0-1995 GCA_964538135.1 uncultured Methanosarcinales archaeon | reverse complement strand
ACTTTTTAGCCATAATTAAATCACCTCATTGATTTTTTTGTTGTGGTAAATAAATAAATCACATTACAAGTATTTAAACCTTTCCAAATAAAGAGACATTCTGTTTAGCCCGTGATTTTTGCCTTTAATGGCCTTCCGTGAGTACCTTCGGTTCTTGTGGAGTTTTTAACAATGTTTTGGCTTGATAAAAATGAGGGTTTTGCCTTTATTTTTCGCGCATTTATTCTTTTTTTGTTTTGCTTCGCTAGATTTTTTCTCTGGGCCTTCGCAAGCTCCGGAGCCCAGAGAAAAAATCTTCGTTAAAAAGAAAAAGTTGCGCGGAGAAATTTTTTTAATAAAACAATATCGTCGATAGATTTATATTCTACCGACGATAATGTACCTTTATTCGTTCAAAATAAGAGGTGATTGACATGAATTGTTTGAAAGCTAAGAACTTTTCGGTTGAATACAATACAAAACTCTCAGGATTTGTTGATGGTGAAAGAAAATATTTTGTTTCTATCGACGGTAAGATTAAAAGTAAGAATCAATCTTGCCCTCATTGCGGGTGTGTTTTTTATGTTGATAATGGCTACCATTTAGTTGAAGATGAGGTTATAGTTTCTTTAGGTTTAAAGGTTCGTGTTGCTCAATTTAAATGTAAACTTTGTTTTAATGTTTGGAGTAGTGAGCGTGAACTTATTGACGAGATAATTAATCAGCAGAATGATTTAATTAAGTCGCTTCTTCTTGGTTGTGTGAGAAGGGGTTTGTCTTTTGAGAATTCTTGCAAAGTTGTTGAAGATTATGTTGGTTTTAGTTATTCTCCTCAATACTTGTATGAAATTTATGTTAACTTTCTTGACGAGGTCAAGAAAGAAAAAGTTTTTGAGGCTTCAGGAATTTATAATTATGATGAACAATTTTTAATTGAGAATGGTGAAAAAGTTTGTCGATTAACAATTAAAGATGCTGTAACAAATAAAATAATTTGCGACGAAAGAACTACTGATAAACAAAAAAATACTATTATTAAACTTTTAAAAAGCAGTTTAAAAAATCTTCCCGTTCTGGCTTTTATCTTTGATATGGATCAAAAATATCCAGAAATAATTAAAGAAATATTCCCTAAAGCAAAAATTCAATGGTGCATTTTCCACTTATACAAAATAATTTGGAAAGAATTTCACGACGAACTAGGAAAAAATATCCCTTTAAATCAATTATACAATGCTTACTTGCTTTTTGACATTTTTTTCGATCACGAAAAAGAACTTAAGAAGCTTGAAGAGTTTCTCAAAAAATTTGAAAAATTCAAATCGGGAGATTTTAAAAGTGACAAAGAAATACAAAAAGGTTTAATTCAAGAATTTTACACTTTTGTTAAAAGATTAAAAAAAGAAAGACGGAGAGAAAAAAATAAAATTTCCAGAAGAACACTCAAACAATCGCAAAACAGGTTTAATAAAATAAAAAAACAAATACTCCTTTATCCTAAAAAAATACAAAAAAGGATCAAATTTATAGACGAGAATTTCGAAAAATTCACTCTATTCCAAAGAGATTCGAGAATACAGCCAACAAACAACGGACTGGAACAATATTTTTCAGCAACACTATCAAAAACAGCCAAAAAAGATTTCAGAAGCAAAAACGCAATAATAAGAGAATTAAATGCTTCAAAAAACGAATGGAATGGAAGAAACATTTTTCAAAAAACAAAAATTTCACAACTATTAATAAACGTAGGAAGATTATTCATTTTATTCCCTCCATAAAAAAAACCATTTTTTCTGCAATATTTTTTTAAAAAAAGTAGATTGAAAAATCTTAAAAAATATTTTTACGAAATTTCTGCAATATTTTTTTTCCAAAAGAAACAAAGGTTGAAAGATTTAAAAAGAAACCAAGGCCGCGCGAAGCAAAAATCACGGGCTTAGATTAATGTCTCAATATTAAGCAACCTTTATAAAGAAAGAATACCTTAACATTCGCAGATGGAAGCTGAAACTA
>CAZIEE010000159.1:0-2050 GCA_964538135.1 uncultured Methanosarcinales archaeon | reverse complement strand
CATTCAATCTACGGGTTTAAACCCGTAAGGGTTTCTGGCTGAGCCTCACACTAAAACTTCAAGTGCTTGCTTATTAGCTAAATATCAGATGCTTATAAATGTTGCGCGCACACTTGTCTTGTCAAGTGGTCATTATAACATTGTTGGAATTCCCGCCCATAACCTCGGAAAAAAACTGCAACTAGATAATCACGCCATTCATCCCTGACCTAAACAGGCTGTCCGATAATTCGTTAGCTAATTCTTAATCTATAATAGTCGAGAACAATAATACTTATATAGTTGTGCACCCTAACTATTTAGTGAGGTGATTAATATGAGTTATATAGAGATAAAAATCATAAAAGGCAAGAAATACAAATATGAACGCACAAGTCATCGTGTTGGCGACAAAGTAAAACACACAAGCAAATACTTAGGTCCTATTGAGTCTAAGAACAAAACAAAAAGGAGGAGATAAAAATGGCATTCATTAAGTCTTTTAAGAACCAATCTTGGCTTTTGCCCCCTAATATTAGAGATATGATTCCAAAAGACCATATCTGTTTTTTAGTTGAAGAAATTGTTGATAAACTTGATTTTTCAAGTTTTGAGAGTAAATATTCTGGCGCAGGTCATCCTGCTTACCACCCAAGAATAATCTGTAAGATTTTGGTTCAATCCATGCTTGATAGAGTTCGTCCTTCAAGGGCGATTGCTCGTAATGCCCGCGAGAATGTTGTTTTCATAAACTTAGCTGAAAACTTATGTCCTGATTTTAGAACCATAAGTGATTTCAGAAAAGATAACAAGGATTTACTTAAAGACATTTTTAAGATAACAGTTAGCACTGCTAAACAATTAGGTGCTATTGGTCTTGAACAGTTAAGTACAGATGGCTCTAAACTAAAAGCTTGTGCAGCAAATAATAGCAGTGTTACAAAAGAACAACTGGATGTTATTGAACAATACGTTAATAACGAATTAAAAGAAGGCATCGAAATCGATAAGATTGAAGATAAGCATTTCAAAGACTGCAGAGGTTATGATCAACTGAAAGAGATTGATAAGAAAAAAATTAAGTCATTAATTGCCAGATATTACAAACAGATTAAGAATGATAATCACGATAGAGTTTCTGAGATAAAAAATACAATCAGAGAAGCAAGAAAAGAAGTAAAAGATAACAAACTTGAAAAAGTTAGCCTAACAGATCCAGAAGCAAGATTCATGAAAAACAAAAAAGGTCGGATCGAATTATCTTATAATCCTCAAATAACAACCGACCATAAGACAGGAATCATAGTAGCCAATGATGTATGCAAAGATGCTGTTGATAATAATCAACTTAAGCCACAGATAGAACAAACAGAAAATAACTGCGGCAAACTAAAAGAAGGAACTAAAGTTAGTGTTGATAATGGATATTACAGCGGAGAGAATATAAATTATCTAAACAAAAAGAAATTGGATGGCTATATGCCTGATTCAGAAGAGGCTCAAAAAGCAAAAGGAAAAAAGGTCGACGTAAATAAATTTGACAAAAGAAACCTCAAATACGATGAAACAAAAGATGAGTACACTTGTCCAGAGGGATCTAAACTAAAATTTAATTATGAATCTTATGATAAAACAAAGAAAAAGAACATAAAAATATATAGGGGCATAAACTGCAAGAAGTGTCCTCTCAACAAAGAGTGCACGAAAAGAAAAGATAAAATCAGAAGACTAAAAATATATCCTTTTGAAAAAGAAATAAGAGAAATGGCAGAAAAAATGCGGACACAGAAAGCAAAAGAGATCTACAAAGAAAGAAAACAAGTGGTTGAACCAGCAATAGGACATTACAAAGAGAATCTAGGATTTAGGGATTTCCTAACAAGAAGTTTAGATACTGTGAAAAATGAGTTTAATCTATTAAGTGCAGCACACAATATAAAGAAAATATGGATAATTAAGCAAAATAAGAGAAAGAAAACGAATCAATCTGTTCTTGAATCAAACCCAATTAATTTTCAATCAGCTTTTTCTAAAAATTTAACAACTCATTCTTGATTGCCAGACAGCCTGT
>CAZIEE010000158.1:0-2065 GCA_964538135.1 uncultured Methanosarcinales archaeon | reverse complement strand
TTTGCGTTGGATCTCGCTTCTTTTCTTCTTTAATTTTTTCTTTCATTTGTTCTTTTTGTTTCTTTAATTTCTTAATTGCTTCTTCAAACCATTTGTCGATTTTTTTTAACTCTTCTAAATTATTTTTTCTGAAATCAGAAATTATATCATGCGATGGCTTATAGCCATCTGATAAATAAACAAAATCAAATCTCTCTTGACAAGCCTTTGATATTTTTCAGTTGCTATACTTTAATTCAATCTTGCTAAGATTAAGATGTTCTACTACTTCATATATCGCTTTAGCTAAATGGTCATCTGGAAGAAAATCTTCTGGTTTCTTTGCAAAAAGAAACTCCTGATTTTTATTTATGCCTTGTTTAAATTTCATAGAAACCACCTCCTTATTTTTTATATTTTACGACGAAGAAATAGTATTTATATCTTTCGTTTTAGACGAGAAATCCCATTGTAAGAAAATAAATTATACTGTTATTCTCTTACAGCCTGTCGAAAAGGAAGAACATTTATATATCAAATAACTTCTTTTATATCCTATGGTTTTAAGGCAATTAAGAAGACTCAAAAGCTGTTGAGATATGAAAATGCTTGATATACAGTTAATTTGGGAATGGATTCTGAAAGTAGGTAGCATTCTTGGCATTGTACTAACCATACTTAAGATTTGGGAACACGCATTTAGTAAACCTAAATTCTATTTGGCTCCAAACGAAATAGGAATTGATACTAAAAAAGATATATATGTATACTTACGCTGATGGGTATTACGCCACCTCAGACTATGAGTATAAGCATATATAAGCAGGTTATCGGCTTAATGAGGATGGTAGTGGTTTCTCTATTGTAGGACCAAGAACTATAATGATTCGTTAAAATGACCAAAGAAAAATCATTAATTGTCTTCCAAGACAAAAAAATTAGAAGAGTCTGGCATGATGAGGAGTGGTACTTCTCAGTATCCGACATTATAGCGGTTCTTACAGACAGCAAGGACGAATTAGCCTACTGGCGAAAGCTAAAGGAAAGAGAACTGCAACTCGTGACAATTTGTCACGGTTTGAAATTGCAGGCAAAAGATGGCAAAATGAGGTATACGGATTGCGTAAACACAAAAAACGCATTCAGGCTTATACAATCAATCCCATCTCAAAAGCTGCTTTTAACAAGACTGTTCAGGAATACATGCAATTCAAGGGATTGAAGAAAAAGAGCCAGAATTTAAGGGACCACATGACTGACTGGGAATTAATCCTTACTATGGTGGGTGAAAAGGCAACCACTGACATAACCATATCTAAGGATTCTGAAGGTTTTGAAGAATGCAAAGAATCAGCAGTAGAAGGAGGTACTATTGCAAAAAACACAAGAAAAGAGTTAGAGCAAAAAATAGGTAAGTCTATTGTT
Organism: uncultured Methanosarcinales archaeon; assembly: GCA_964538135.1. Taxonomy (GTDB): domain Archaea; phylum Nanobdellota; class Nanobdellia; order Woesearchaeales; family GW2011-AR4. The sequence goes on along the minus strand of CAZIEE010000158.1, from coordinate 661 downwards.
TCAAAAGAAAATTACCTGCATTTAATGCAAAAGAAAAAACAGAAACAATTGCCACAGGAAAAATAGAATGGTTACTCTTTCACAAACACTAAAAGGAGACAACGGGTTTCATCCCATAGATAAATCAGTGGGTATTCGCCCTACGATTTTATAATAACTCCTTTATAGTGATTATAAAAATAGAAATGTTTATAAATGAGGAATCTATATTATAGAAAGATGGTATCATTAGACCAATTTATAGACAATCTTGAGAAACGAGTACATGCTTTCCATAACCAAGCACTTTTTATTGAAACTTTTAGGGATATTTTAGGTAAGTACGATTTTAAAACTATTGAGACTAAAACAAGTGAAGCTATTGAAAAAGAGATAATACCTGAGATTAGATCAACTGAAATTGTAAAAGAATTCCACAAGGAGATTTTAGAAAGTAAAAAAGAGGGTAAAATTGTCCTTGAGCAAATGATTGGGATAATTACAGATAAAATGGTACAAGAAGGGATTATCCCAAAATCAGTACCAAAAAAATATGTAGAGGTTGCTGCTATCTGTAAATGTAGCAATAGTGTTGTAGCAAGAAGCTTATTTGAGAAGAGAACACCTGTAACTAAAATGATTTTTTTGCCAGAAAATACATTATATGCAACAAATCTTAGGG
>CAZIEE010000157.1:0-2069 GCA_964538135.1 uncultured Methanosarcinales archaeon | reverse complement strand
CTCTTCTCTGCCGTTCCGAACAGTAGCCTCACCTAAAATACCTAAAAAACAGTTTGCAATTTTATCTTAAAACCGTGATAATTAATGACCAAAGGGGAGGGCATAAATGATTCCTAATCGTAAAGGTGAAACAATGTTAGAGAAAGCTGAAGATGTAAGCCAGTTTTGGGCATATGATTTATCATTTTCAAAAGACTCTGATTTGACTTTATTAGACAATGTCCAGTTCATATATGAATTATCACTAGCAGAATTAGAACTATTGACATTGGGTGCTGATTTTGAAGTAACCAATGGACTAAGAAAATTTAAACTCAAAAACAAATCCAAAGAGCTTAATGATAGGATTATAAAACGTTCTTCCTATTTCAAAACTGTTGAACAGAGTTTTACTGATTATTTTCATATTATCCAAAAGAATAGAACACGGTCTGTAAATCAATATCTAACCCATTGGATTTATCCGTATAAAGGGAAATTCCATCCACAAATGATTAGGGCATTATTAAATATCATCGGATTAAAAAAAGGTGATACTGTTTTTGAACCATTCTCTGGAAGCGGAACAACTGCTTTAGAGGCACAACTACTTGGGATAAATTTTATTGGAATTGATGTTTCTCCTTTATGCGTATTACAAGGCAAAGTAAAAACAAAATCTGTCCATGTAATAGATGAAATCATAAAATTAAAAGATACTTTAATATCTAAAATCAAACCTTCCCTTTTTAATCAAGAACAGGATTTTTACAAAGTTCTGAAAAACGTTGAAAATGAAAATGTAAGAGATTTTTATGCTCTTGCAAGACTATTAGCAGTTAGTGACGAATCAAGGCGTGGTCGTGCATTTGAGCAATCTTTTATTAAGAATTTGAACTTGATGATTGATTCAGTAAAGGACTATAAGGAAATCGTCGAAATATTACATTTAAGATTAGGAGATATTGGTCTTAAAATAGGAGATTCGAGGAAAGTTGAACTACTCGATAATTCTATTGATGGAATTATAACCTCTCCACCATATTCTATCGCCCTTGATTACGTAGAAAACGATGCCCATTCATTAGAAGACATGGGTTTTAAATTAAATGAAATAAGAGAAGCTTTTATTGGTGTGCGTGGAAAAGGAAAAGAGAAGGTTGATTTATATAATGCCGACATGAAGAAATCTTACAATGAAATATATAGAATCTTAAAACCTAACAAATATGCTGTTATTGTTATAGGCAATGCTACTTATCAGGGGCAAGAAGTAAAGACGGTAGAATTTACTATTGATTATATGACCGAAATTGGCTTCAAGTTAGAAAAAAACATCCTGAAGTTAATATTCGGCCTATATAACGTTATGAAAAAGGAAAATATTCTTATCTTTAGGAAGGTGGCATAGAATGGCTGATAAAGATTATGTCCTTAGATTAGAAAATATCATTAAACAGATGCTTACCCCCTTAAAAGATATTCCTTTTAATCTTGTAATTGAAACTATGACTGGGAAGAAAGTTATTTCTTTTGATTTTAAGGATTCTGACCATAAAAAAGTATTAGACCTATTGAGACAGACAGCTTTAATATCGGGTAAAGCAATAAATAAAATGGGAATCCTAAGACCGCGCCCAAATGAGGTAGGGAATGATATTGAGCCATTTATTAAAAATGCTTTAAATTCCTTAAAATTAAATGCTGATGTCCCAACAGGTCCAAGTGGTAATAAAAAGACCACAGGATACCCTGACATATTATTCTGGTTCAATAAAAAACCATATTACTTAGAATGCAAAACATATAATATTGAAAATATTGGAACAACTCAAAGAAGTTTTTATTTTTCACCTTCCGATGAGTTCAAGGTTATTTATGAAGCTCCTCATTTTTTGCTGTCATTTGAAATTTATGTGGCTGGTGAAAAGGGGAGAAACCATATATATAAATGCAAGCACTATAAAATTTTATCTTTGGAATCACTTTCTCTTGATGTGAAATATGAGTTCAATTCTGACAACAAAAGGATGTATTCGGGTAGAGAAGGAACTATAATTTTAGATGAAGGAGACATCAGATAAAATTGC
>CAZIEE010000156.1:0-2095 GCA_964538135.1 uncultured Methanosarcinales archaeon | reverse complement strand
TTTGGGAATACTGTAAAGTATGTTAATATGTGGGAGGGGAATGCGTTTAGGAATGTTGATGAAAGCCAGAATCTATTGAGATTATTTGATAGTGAGGTTACCCAAGTTAAAGTTGGTTCTAACATTATAAAAAAAAGTGCTGTTTTGAGAGAGGGAAAACACGTAGGAGATAATGCTATTGATTATGGTTGGAAACATATAAAGTATAGACATATTGAAACAACCCATGGACCCCAAGGAACTTTGTGGCCTGAAAGTTTAACAGAATGGGATATTAAAGATTATATTAAAAAAGCACTAAAAGAAGGTAACTTGGTTCCTCCGAATCCCAACTATTTAGGAAAAATACAGGTCGATTTGAAAGATATAATCTTAGATTCAAATACAAAAGGTATAAGAGTAATCATAGAAGAAAGTTCTGGAGAAATCATTACAGCATTTCCAATAAACGGAGTGAAAGCAAAATGAACAAATATTTTAATTTAGAAAGTGATTTGAAGCATACTTTTTACTATATAGAGCCATTAGATTTTTCTATAATTTTAGATGGAAAAAATTTTATTTTAACTCAAGATGCTTCTATATTAACCAATAAAATTTTTAATCAATTAAAGAATTTTATAGTTTTAAATAAAAATGAAATTTTTATTGAAATAGGGTTTGATCAAAGGTTATATATTAAGAAAATAAGTAAAAATAAATTCAAAATTATATTGTCTAATCTTAATAACATATTTGAAGGATGTGTTCCTTTTGAATTCATAAAATATTTTTTTGATTTTATTCTTCAAATTGAATTATACTTTAAAGAAAATTTAAAAGATAAATATAAAGGAAATTTCGATGATATTTTTAATTTTAAGAAAAATTTAGAAAATTACAAAACAAAAAAACATGAAAACTAAACTAATAAAAATAATGTTGATTTTTCTACTTCTAATTCCATTAGCCTCAGCCATAACTATCTACTACGAAACCTCGACAATCTCAAGAATAATCAGCAAATCCCCAACAAAAATGCTAAGGCAGATACAGAGGAATAAAAAATGACCTTTGAACCTGATTCAGACAATGAATGCATAACATGTGAAGACAATTTTTGTAGTGATAATATTATTCAGCATTCTATTAATGATGGATTATACCTAGTTTCAAAAGGTGTTAAAGAAAACTCCAATGAATCATTAATAGTGGGAAATTACATTCCAATCTCTTTCAACAGATCAGAAGTAGAGTACACTTTTACCTTTGATTGTTTCTTAAGCAATTTATCTTCCGACCAGATAGGGCAATTCAGCTTTAATGCCAATGCAAAATACTCAACATCATCCGAATCTGGAGAAATTTCTTTAGCTTCTTTTAAGAATTCACTGATCTCTTCTTTCTCAAATAATTTAATCTTAGGAGTAAGCAATAAAAGGAAAGACAAAGTCTCTTCTTCGTTCAATCCTGATCTATTTACAATATCACCCTTATGTTTAATGTACTCCTCCAAAATAAATCTGGGAGAAACCAAGTCAAGCCTTCTATCAAAAAACAAATTTAGCGTAACTCCTCTTGCAATCATGGCTGCAAATAGCTCATTTGCATCAATGATAAGTAACATTTACAACAGACCTTTCTTTTTTAATTTCTCAAATCTGCCTTCTTTTAGCTTTCTGCCTAATTCAACAGCATCTTTTTCTGTTAATTTGCTTTTGTCAGCTATAGTTTTAAGTGCAAGAAATCTGAGTAATTCTTCTCTAATAGAATCAGTTACTGTTTTGGATACATCTAATTTAAACTCTTTTAGTTCCAAGTCAAGTTCATCAGGAATTTCAATTTTTAATTCAGCCATCTTATCTTCACCATATTGTCCTAATATTAGTAGGTATTTAAATCTTATGGGAGTTGTTGACGGCACTGGAAAATGTTCAACTTACCTGGAACAATTTGATATCTGGTTAGACCATGCAAATACAGGTGTAAGCATAAATAAACAGCGAGATGACAAAATCAAACTGAATATCTTTTCACAAAAATCAACAAATGTTAATGTTAATTATGAGCTAAACATATTTGAAGGAAAATGCTACGGCTCATTTAGTATTAAATC
>CAZIEE010000155.1:0-2126 GCA_964538135.1 uncultured Methanosarcinales archaeon | reverse complement strand
GTTAAAAAATGTGAATTGAAAAAAAAGAAATCACTCACTTTTTATACTGTGCCCACAAACCAAAAGATTTAAATATAAGTTGTTAGTACTCCTATATATACTTTATTAATCTTAGTTAGGTGGTACATTTATTCATATTTTTGTTTAAGTTTGTTTATTATTTAGCGTTTAGTTGGGGGAAAACTACGAACGCATTAAATATACATCAATAAAAACTGTAGAAGGTGAATCAATATGGCAGATTTAGTAAAGAAATGTCCGGAATGTAGTGGAATAAGTCTTTCTTGGAATAGGGATAGAGGAGAGATTATTTGTAGGGATTGTGGGCTTGTTATAGAAGAGAAGATGATAGATTTTACTCAAGAATGGAGGGAATTTGATAGTGAAGACGGTGAAAAAAGGAGACGTGCAGGTGCTCCAATGACTTACACTCAATATGATCAAGGTCTGGGAACTGAAGTTGGTCAAAAAGCAGACTTACTGAAATTAGGGGGCAAGGATAGAAACAAATTTTTTAGATTAAGAAAGTGGCAATACAGAATATCAACTGCTATCGAGAGAAATCTTAAGCTGGCATTGGCTGAGTTGAAGAGAGTTAGCTCTTACTTGAAGCTACCAAAATCTGTTGAAGAAGAGAGTGCCAGGATTTATACTTTGGCTGTTCAAAGGGGACTTGTAAGAGGCAGAAGCATGGAGTCAGTTATAGCAGGAGCCTTGTACGCTGCATGTAGACGCCATGATGTACCAAGGACACTCGATGAGTTAAGTGAAGCAAGTGGTATAGAAAAAAAAGAAGTTGGAAGAACATACAGATTTGTGACAAGAGAGCTTGGAATTTTCATTCTTCCTTCAAATCCAGCTGATTACATTGCAAGATTTGCATCTTCATTAAAGTTAAGTGCAGAAACTCAAAGTAAATCTGTTGAAATACTTGATAATGCACAAAAATCAGAGTTAACATCTGGAAGAGGCCCTACAGGTATTGCTGCAGCTGCTTTGTATGTCAGTGCATTAATGCATGGCGAAAAGAGAACTCAAAGAGAAGTTGCAGATGTTGCTGGTGTAACAGAAGTCACTATAAGGAATAGGTATAAAGAGCTTTTGGACGAGCTTGATCTTGGTGGAGAGATAAAGAAGACAAAGAAAAAGAAGAAGAGATAAAAGCACAAAAACTAAATTCGAAATACGAAGCACGAAACAGCAGCTAGTTTTGGATTTCTATATTAGAATTTCTGATTTAAATTTAGCTACCTTATAATCTCATACTCCTTAACAATTATCCATGCAAACAATAACAGAATTACAATTCCTGTAATCATCCAAACTAAGCCATTTTGGACTGCATCATTAAACATTTGATATAAACCATATACCATTATACCAAACCCCAACCATAGGAACTTGTCTAAGACCAGCTTCATGATTTCAAATTCCTGTTGTTCTGATAATCTCCTTTTCATTTTAACCTCTTACTGTAACAAAAAAGTCAGCCTCGTCGTAAACTCCAACTCCATCATTGATTATCTGGACTTTTAAAAGATAGGAACCAGATTTAGTATCTGTAGGGATTAGTAATCTTACTTTTCTAATGTTACTTTCTGTAGGATTTAGTTTTTTAGGCTCTTTATCAAACTGAAACCAGTTATCTCCAAAAGTTATAATACCATCTGGACCAGTAACTGGCTCAAAGTTTATTTTATAGTTAATTATATCATTATCTTTATTTTGTATACCAATAACTATGTCTTCAGTAGATCCTTTGTTTATCTCTATACTATTCGTACTAAGGGCCATTTTTTTATCTCCAGAGACTAATTGATCAGTAATCTGATTTCTAACTTGTGTTGTAACATCTAAAGTTGTTCTTTCAAGACCACCAAACTGCTTCTTTATAAACCCCAAACCCAATCCTAACAAAGTCATTGCAAGAACAACTATAACAATAGCCTGAATTGAAATTTCTAGAGAAGCTTTTTTATTAAATCTATTAAATCTATTAAATAGCATTCATACACCTCTTTTTATTATCCGGTTATTTTTTAATTTATTTTAAGTAGGTATATAAAACTTTCGAAAAAATGTAATTGCTCTTGATATCTGTACACGAGGATCAGATTCAGTTAGCC
>CAZIEE010000154.1:0-2167 GCA_964538135.1 uncultured Methanosarcinales archaeon | reverse complement strand
TTTTTATAGAAGTATAGCTAACGCTACTTTTGTCTTCTTTTTACAGAGCGCAACCTTTAATGCGTTTCTGATTGATTAATTGTAGATTTACTGCTTACTTTTTTGATTACTTTCGGAATGTCTGAATGATAAGGAGTATGCATTAAAATAATTGATTATTATTATCAAAAATGATAATTATGATGTACTAAATTTTAGAAAGATTTAAATAATAAAACCTTTTCTGCATACTATAATGATACAAATAGTAGAAATATTAGAGTATTTGAAGAGATATCCGGTATTTAATAACACCACCATAAAAAATAAATTGGACAAAAGCAGTGAATACACAAATTTATTTGTGTATAGGCTTATTAAGAAAGGGCTTGTTTGTAGAATAGAAAAAAACAAATATACTGTTTTTAAAGAGCCTTTTTTGATTGCATCCAGAATTGTCTGGCCTTCCTACATTTCATGCTGGAATGGACTTAAATATCATAATTTAACAGAGCAAGTTCCACATGATATTTCAGTTATAATGACAAATAACAAAAAACTTATAAAATTCCAAAATACTCAAATAAATTTTGTAAAAATTAAAAATAAGAATTTCTTTGGTTATGAAAAAGTAAAATACAATGGTTTTGATATATTTATTGCAGATGCTGAAAAGTCAATCATAGATTCTGCACTTTTAAGGAAAGTGTCATTATCTGAACTACAGGAGATAATAATAGGTAACATTCAGCACATAAAGATTAGTAGGTTTTTAAGTTATTTAAAAAAAATAGGCAATAAATCATTAATAAAAAGGTTCGGATATATATTTGAAAAGGCAGGCAAAGATTATTATAATAAATTGAAAAAATATGTTGATGCTATATATGTCCTTTTGGATTATTCTAAAAAACCAATCGGTAAAAAAAATAAGAAATGGAGGCTGATTATAAATGCTTGAAAAAGAACAAATCGAAAGGATTTCAGGCATTAAAGGGTTAAGCGTAAAAAACACTGAAAAGGACTATCTCCTGGAAATGATGCTTTTTATTTTAACTAATGAGACTGGAAAAAAATTAATTTTTAAAGGCGGAACAGCATTATATAAACTATACAGTTTAAACAGATTTAGTGAAGACCTGGATTTCACATTAGATTATTTTAAGATTGATATTGACAAGCTTTTCACAAAAATAATCAAAAGATTAAAGGATGTTGGAATTTATGGCAGAATAAAAGAAATTAGTGATTACAGAAACCAAAAAAACATCAAGGTGGAATTAAAAGGGCCTTTGTTTGATGGTAATTTGAAAAATATGTCTATAATAACTGTTAATATCAGTTTAAAAGAAAAAGCTTTGTACAAAGCTGAACAAAGAAAGATTTTTTCCCAGTATACAGATATACCTGCATTTGACGTCTTTGTGATGCCTTTAAATGAATTATTAGCGGAAAAGATAAGGGAACTTTTAACAAGAGACAAAGCAAGGGACGTTTATGACGTCTGGTTTTTATTGAACAAGGGCGCTAAGCTTATTCCTAAAGATGTAAATAAAAAACTAAAAAAATATAGGCTATCATTCAGCACAAAATATTTTATCGCTAAAATAGATGAAAAAGAGAAATCATGGGAAAATGATTTAAATGGGCTGATATTAGGAAGCTTGCCAGATTTTAATTACGTTAAGAAAGAAATGATAGATAAATTCCTCAGCTAAAGTTCATCAGGCTTTTCTGCTCGGAAAAACTTCCAGCCTTTACTTTTTGAGTTACCTTTGCCTTCTTTGGTTTCCTCTTTCTATCTTTCAGATACTTTCGTCTTTTGCTCCATTTGGCGGCACATAAAACACTTTCTTAAAAAATATTGATTAAAATATCAAAAAACTTAAGGTTTTACCAACTTCTTTTGCTATGCTAAATAATTTATTTTTTAGCTGAATTTTACAAAGTTTTCATAATGGCTTTTTAGACAGCCCCAAGAAGATTAGATTATTTTAACAGAAAACTATATATAATACAAAATAAATTCTATACCTATGGGTTGGGGAATATTTCATGAAATAGGAAGAAAGCTGATCCATCTAACAATCCTTTTTGTAATTGGGATATATCTTCTGATACAAAGTCATCTTGTTAGTGTTCTCTAGGGTTTAAACCCCCGCCCTTTAGGGCGCATTTTCTCAGAAAA
>CAZIEE010000153.1:0-2231 GCA_964538135.1 uncultured Methanosarcinales archaeon | reverse complement strand
TGGAATTCCTCTTTTTGTTTTACAGATAATGAGCGATACAAACTATTCCAGTCTGCGGCACCATTATTTTTATGCCTTCTTCTATAAATAATATAATCATCCGGCATTAAGAGAAGTTTCTTGAACACTCTTAAATTTTTTCCAAATGCAGCCTCAAAGATGCTTGTTCAGTTCTAATTTTTCTTCTAATCCATTTGGATAGACAAAAGAAAACTTTTCTCTTTTGAATGTTGGATTAGCTTTATGTATAACCCGATGGTGATTAGGACAGAGAACTACTATGTTGCTGGCATCGTTGTTCAGAGAACTTACGAAAAAAACGATATGGTGTGCCTCAGCTATCAAGCAGTTATATTTTTTTGAAAAGCTTTCACCGCAAATTTGGCACTTGTATTTATAAAACAGCTTTAAACTCTCCCCAATCGCTCTATCTAATCGGCGAACTTTAATTATTTGCTCTTTAGTTTCTATTCTTGCAGAATCGTCGCTCTTTTTGTAATTCGACTGTAACTCAAAATCTTCCTCGTTTGTTTCAGAAATGGACTGTTTGATTTGCATTGATTCAGAAGAAGTAATATGCTCGAAGAAAAAAGTATTTTCGAGCAGTGTTGTATATAAGATAATATATTCTCTCATTTCTTCAGGTACCCGTATAATTTTCTTAACATTAATCCTTTCCCTCTGTAAATAATCAAGGCTTGTTTTAAATATTTCTCTGAGCCTTATCGCAAAAGAGCTTTGTGGGGAGTATCGGATTTGCAATAAATCAGTATGACCTGGGTATTTCAGTTCATTAAAAGCTTGATTTATTAACTTCAGTTGATAGGTATGTTTATCCAGCATCACGTTTATATCCCGATTCTCTCCCCTTTTCAGGTAGGTCTTCAACCGTTCCCTGAAAATCACTTGGATTGAAACGGGGATAGTAAAGCCTTCCCGTAAAACCGACCAGTCAACCTCCTTTTTATAAATGTAAACTTGATCTTCTATCATTGAATCGTCTGATAATGCATTTTTTAAGAGAGTCAACTTTTGCAGGTTGAAGGCCCCTTTTAATTTCATCTAACTCTACAAATGGCAACCCTTCAAGTCCATCTATCACGTCTTCAATTTTCTCAAATAGCTTTGATTTGGCAGCAGGGTTTTTCTGCTCTAACTGGTCAAGGGCTGCTTGAAAATTATCATCGATGAGAGCTTGCCTTGCCTGTTTGTCTTTAAGAACCAACGAAAGTTTACGAATATCTTCACCTCGTTTAAATTTTTCTTCACCTACCCAATCACAAAATTCAGAAAGTGTAACTTTACCTTCTTTGACCAGCCTTTTTAGCTCGCTGTTTTTCCTGAATTCAACAAAGTAGTTAAATTTAAGTCTTTCGGAGGGCTTGTTATATTTCTTGAGGTATTGCTCTTCCATATCCTTATAGGCTTGGATACTATTTCTTATCTCATAGACACTCAATTTTGTAAGCTGTTGAAGGCGTTTTAGAGAATAATCTTCTTGGGCATGGAGTCGATATAGTTCTCTGGCTTTCTCATAAGCTGCCCATGGAGTCGGTCCAAAAAGATGTTTTTCCAATCGTATGAAATTTATTACATTTCTATCTACCTTATATGGCAATAGATAGGCATCAATTACTTTCCACTTCTCATCATTAACATACTTCTCTGAAAATTCTTCATAGATATACGCCCTTGTATTGCCTTCTATTACAATAAAGTAATCATCTTTTGGTGCTATCCATATTGGATCATAGATGCCCCCATTTTGTTCTATATGGTCTTTTAACCGCTCATACTGGTCATTTCCTTCAGCAAGGGCAAACTTTACTTTTTCTTGAGTAATATCATCGTTTAATCGAGTATCAAGGAAATACTGTATGCGAGGATTTTCTATATCGAGGATGAGCGTTTTTAAAGGAACTTTTAACCTTCTTATCTCTGTAGAAATGCCATCAAGATTAACAGTTATATTGTCCATAACCTCCCTTAACCTAACAACATTTAAGAAGATTTTATAGCAAAATATTTAATTTTGCAACTATATTTAGCATTATAAACCAAGACAAAGGAAACACAAGAAATTTATGACTGCAATCCCTCGACATCCTTGATTTTTATCTCTTAGCTATGTTACAGTCCCCGTATGACCACGCTCTTAAAATCTAAGACCGCAAGACACTTAGCCCTCGAAGCGCTCTATGGGATTGAGATCGAAGGTAAGTTTGCTAAAA
>CAZIEE010000152.1:0-2267 GCA_964538135.1 uncultured Methanosarcinales archaeon | reverse complement strand
TGATTTCTTACTATAAATGTATTCTAATGGTAGATAAAAATAAAGAAGATTCTATTCCTAAGACTATCGCACGGTATTCATCGAGTAAAATTTACAGACACATTACCCGCGCAGTAAATGCCTTCATCAGACCAAAACTTCTTGAGCCAGAATTGTATGGATTCTGGAATCTCATAGGATTATTACTTTTCTATTCTTCCTACAGTCATCTGGGATCACGCGACACTATGGGCTATCTTGTTCCGTACTATAATGGGAAGGGTGAATACGATAAGGGCCTGCAAATAAAGGGCAGTGTATTTTATGGTTCGTTCTACATAAACATCATTATTTCTTCTGCTCTTATTGTCTACGCACTTATAGGTCATATGGATACTACGGTCAGGCTGGGTCTGCTGACCTTATCAGCATTATCGATAATAAACTGGTATAGTGATTTCTATTCCGTCCATATCCGATCAAATCAGAACTTCCGCTTATTAACTTCTAAGAATTATTTAGAATCTACTGTCAGCCTTTTACTCAGTGCTATTTTACTCTACTTTTTTAATATTTATGGTTTATATTTAAGTATAACTGTGTCTGGGATTATTGTTATCATATATCTTAGAGCCAACTATTCGTTAGAAACACATTACAGGTTTAATTCCCATATTTTTCTTGATTCAATTAAAAGGGGATTCCCTATTATAATTTTCAGTTTTTCTTTTGCCCTCATCAGGACCGCAGACAGGATAATCATCTCCTCTTTTCTCGGCAATAAGATGCTCGGCTTTTACGGCATAGCTGTAGCGTTGTTTGACTTTATAATGCAGATACCCGGTTCGTCCCGTGAAGTTTTAGAGCCTAAGTTAATGCAGAGTTTAGGTAGGAATAGTGTTGAAGAGAATTTGACGGCATATTTTTTTAAACCTTTATATAATACTGCATATTTAATTCCACTTTTAATAGGGCCAATTTTCTTCCTACTACCGCTTTTTATCCAGCTTTTACTTCCAAGGTATATCCCGGGGATACTATCAGCTCAGATTATCATTTTCGGAGTTTATTTCTTTGGTCTTACATACATAACCCGTGGCATTATAGTCGCAAATAGGTGGCAACTAAAGTTACTCAACATTACTTTTCCAATTCTTTTACTCAATGCTATAATGAGCATAATTCTTATTAAAAAAGGATTTGGAATTGAGGGGGTTGCAGTTAGCGGCGGGATATCATATTTTATTCTTTTTATCAGCTTGATGGTGTTTATATTAAGGAAACATAATTATAAGCCAAAGGAATGGATAACTACTATTTTAAACCTCTTCTATCCCTTTCCTATAATGTGCGGAACAATAATATTTCTTAAATATATCACCCAAATAATACAATTAAATGCTTATTTATCAACTGTCTTAAATATAATATTATTTTGTATAATAATGCTTTTTGTTTTCAATTATGCTAAAAAAAGATATCCACTCTTAAAAGGGCTTAATCTAAACGAACTTGTATAGCTAAGCAGATAGGATACTGTAACCTATATTCTGTAGATTACAAATAGGGTATAATTCTCAATGATAAGATATCCACGCCTTTACAGGCGTGGTGCTTAGAGGGGTTTCAAGCAAAGCTTGTCCTGCTTCGCAGGAAACGGCTCTCATCCCCGTCTTTACAGACGGGGAGTTCACGCTGAATTAAATATGTTACGGATAGTAGGCTGGAGTAAAATATTAAACTATGTTGTACTGCTTTTTCATAGAAGGCGACATATCGATAAGCGTTTAAAGGGAGATAAAAATGGAAGATATTCAATGTATTTTTTGCAATAGGAGTAGTAACCAAATTGTCATAGAAGAAAATGGTTACAAGGGTAGAAAATGTCCTAAGTGTGGTTTGATATTTATTTCGCCGCGACCAACATTTACTGAAATTTTAAACCTATATTGCCACGATAAGTCTCATGTATCCGCTGAATCACATATATCATGTGCTTTTAGCAAAAGGCTATATGCAAAACACAATCTTCAGATAATTAAGAAATTTATAAAAAATGGTTCTATTCTAGAAATTGGGCCTGGAGCAGGATATTTTTTAGACGAAGCAAGAAAAGAAGGATTTGAAGTATATGGTATCGAATTTAATAATATTCAAGCTGATTTCATAAGAAGTAGATTAGGAATACATTGTGAAGAATCACCTTTAGATGTTTCTTTGTTTGATGGGAAGAAGTTTGACATTATTTATCATTGCAATGTCATAAGTCATTTTTATGATCCGATCTC
>CAZIEE010000151.1:0-2291 GCA_964538135.1 uncultured Methanosarcinales archaeon | reverse complement strand
GATTGATTAATTGTAGATTTATTGCTTACTTTTTTGATTACTTTCGGAATGTCTGAGAGAGAATCTGTCCTACATAAATATAACTTTATAGTAGCAATAAATGGAAATATTTATAAAAACTGTATATTTTCTACATCTTATATGGAAAGTTTAATCTTTGTCGGAGGGTTGCAATATAGCGGAAAAAGTTATTTTGCAAGAAGTCTGGAAAGTTCCCATCCTTCTAAATATAAACATATTGAAATGGATGAATTATCTGAATATTTAAGTAAAAGAAGAGAAGTATTTATGGAGTTAATAAGGAGATATGATAAATATCTTTGCACACAAATTGAGAATTTTGGAAGACAATTCAAAATCAATGGAGATTATAACTTATTTACTTTATTTGCGAATTATATGATTGAAACAGGAAGATCTGATGAATTGGGGAAGATGCTACAGTTATATGTTTTATTTTATACAAGCAAAAATATAGAGGAATTAAATGAAGGGGTAACACCAATAATTAATGGCTCTTTTACCACTATTTTTAGTAGAAAAGTAGCGTATCAAGCCTTACAAGTAACTTTTGGAAAAAGAAAACCATTCGATGAACTACAAAAATTATTCGTTTATTTTAACTTGGGTCTGGATCTAAGTTTAGAAAGATTCAAGAAAACTGAAAGAGAAGAAATAAAATCTTTAAGATGGAGTGAAGATTTAGTTAAAAAAACATTTGAAGAACAAGAAATCCCTACACCAGAGGAATTCCCAAATTTAGAAGTTATTGTAATAAACAATTCTTATGACCTTAAAAAAACTACAACTAATTTTTCTAGTAGTGTTTAAGTAAAAGGAAAAAATCATTAAAAAGTTTATTTTAATTTGGTACATCCTCTTCTTATTAACAATTACATTAACATATTCTCCTTCTGGAAGAACAGACCAATATGGTTGCCATACTTGTAGAACTAATTGTGAAGAGAAATGGGATATTCCTTATGGATTTTACCATAGATGCAATCCAATAAGACCTAGAAAGTTTTGGAGACGATGTCCTTAAAATTTTATGAAAAAAAATAAATATAATTTATCAAGATTATGGGTGAGAAATAAGGCTAAGTTTTCTGTAGAATAAAGAGAATTTGCCCCAGTGTTGGTAATATTTGTTCATTAGTTGTTACAAAAGAAAACTTTTTAACTAATTCATTAATTCCTTAATCATGGGTAATCCTATACAATATAGGTATCAAAGTTTGGAAAGAATAACGGCTCGGGAAATAGTAACCTCAAATACACTAAAATTATATTTACCTCGTTTTTATCTTGCTGGAAGTGTTTATGCAGGACAATTCAATCAAGCCGGATTTGTTATTGTGGATAGAACTCCACAAGAAAGACCTTATTGAGGTGGTTCAAATATTTTAAGGTATTCTCCTCAACAAGTAAAAGAAGAAATTCAAAAACATAAAGAATACGGAACAGGAGCAGGGATACCAGAAGAAGAAAAGTACTTCTATGATACAACCCGTGGTATGGCTGCATTAAGATTCTTTGCAGTTTCTAAACAATTAACGGACATATTTGAAAAAGATGACTTGTTAGGTGAACCTATGATAAAAAAAATATGTCAAGATAACGTTGTTCCAAAAGATTTCCATGAATTAGAGATTTTTCCAAGCGATTCTAGAAAAAGTATTTTGGAATATAATCCAAACGCTAATGATGAACTCGGCGTTGTTGTAAATATAATATTAGGACCATTAAAAAAGAGAACTGAAACAGAATATAAGCACTTTCCATATGTCACATATTTTCCTACACAAGCTTATGGTATAATAACTCAAACTTTAGAGGAAAGTATCCAAGAAGTTGTATTAAGATCTGACAGATTTGGAAATCAATTCCAATTTGCTAAAAAAACATAAAGAATTAAAAATTAATCCTTTACCTCTACAGGATACAGAACAAAAATAGTCCTCCTTTATTAGCTCGGGACAAATGACCAATCAATCCTTTAGTTTCTCTAAGATAACTTTTAGCAAAAGTTCCAACAACCTGAGTGAGAATTAAATGCAGAAAATTTTCTTGATTACAACAGCCAAAAGATACTAAACTATTTTTGCCAGTCAAAAAATCCTTTTAAATATTTTAGCAATTGCACTTGTTTTATGTTCATCTTTCGTATATATTCTAAAACCCGGTTTGAGATGGTTCAAATTTAGATTTTTTCTATAGAATCCTCCCCCTTGTCTTTCGACAGGCTGTAAGAGAATAACAGTATAATTTTATTTTCTTACAATAGATTT
>CAZIEE010000150.1:0-2349 GCA_964538135.1 uncultured Methanosarcinales archaeon | reverse complement strand
TTATATTCTGGCCAATGAATGGCTCGTGGTTCTTCATGTTCATAAAACCCTTCTTCTCTCATAAGAGAGACTAACTGCCTGAATTCTTGATTTGGAAGCTCACTCATCAACAAATTATATGCCTAACTAATATTTATATTTTTCTATACTCCACAATATAAATGTTTATATATAAGTTATGCCTAACTTATTTTTATGGTATTTATAAGAAAAAAGAAAATAAAAGGGTACATTTACTATTATGTTGTAGAAGGGATTTATACAAAGACTGGTAAACTTAAACAAAGAGTGTTGCGTTATCTAGGCACAGTTGAAAATATCTTAAATAAATTTGATTTTTGGAATAAATATCATTGAATTAGTGAGTTTCCACGCAAGGCCCCCCAAATCACAAAATATATTAAGGCGAATCTACTATTAGATTAATGAAACCAAATCAAAAAGAAAAGCAAATAAGTTTTATTTTTGGCAACAGAATTCTCATAGACGCAAAGTAAAATTTCCATTTCCAATCAATCTCTGCCGTAGGTAGACTATAGTTTACAATCTGGGGCGTTCTATCAATGGAGCGAATAGCGACTATCAAGAACAAGAATCGGGGGCTTTGGCTTTTAAGAAAATCTGCATTTGTATCTTTATAATAGTTACAAACGAAAGATTTATATATAAACACATTTTATTTAATTTTATGTCAGACAATAAATCATTAGATGAAATAATTCAAGTAGCAGGATCTCATGTAACTGATGCTATGCTGGCAACATTACAACGTCATTACGAATCTTTGAGAGTTGAAAAAGGGGAAAAAACAACTCTTGATTTGAAAGAGATGAGTCCTGAAGATCAAGAAAGAGTCCATTTAGATGTTGCTTTTTATTTACAAAATCCACACTTGCCACTCGAGAATTTATGTTCAAGATTGGATAATTATGACCCAAAGAATGATTCTCAACAACAACTTTTAGATTATGCAGGTAAATTAGTTACATTCCAGGATTTAAGTAAGCCTGCAGGTATTTGGGCTCATGGAGAAGCAGGTGTTGGGAAGAGCCATATCTCTGTTGCATTAGCAAAGGAGTTTATGCGAAGAGGATATTATAACCCAAATTTTGTTCAATTTGGTGCAAACAACAGGCTTATGACGCCTAATCTAACACCTCAGCAAGTTTGGATTTTAGATGATTTTAATTCTCCATATGGAATTGATAGGGATATGTTCATAAGGGTTTCACTGAATGCTCATAATACTAGTGGTAGAATGTTTGTTACTAGCAATATGGATTATGATGCGTTTATGGAAAAACTTCATGGATTAATTGGAGATGCTAATGCTAAAAGATACTTTGATAGAATCAAAAGAACATTCAAAGTAATTAATGTTGTTGGAGAAAGTAATCGGCAACAGACAGCATGGTACAATCTATAACAACTCTATTAAGCCAAAGCCCCCTTCTCGTTTTTAGGACTTCAAATTTATTGATTTTAACATGTATTAACCGTACTTTTATTACGCTTAATACCAAAATTTGCCATAAAATGCGTAATTTTATATATTTGTGATTTTTTCAATCCACTAATGAATGAATTGCCCATTAACAAAACAGAAATAGAATCAATTGTTGTGCAAGAATGTAAACTTAAAGGATATTCGAAAAAGACGATAGATACTTATCTGCACCACATTAAGAAATTTGTATCCTCTGGAAAAACACCAAGAGACTTTCTACTTGCACTTATTGAAAAAGGTGATTCTGACGAAACAGTTAGATCTGCTGGTTTTTCAATCAAATTCTACCTTAATACAATTAAAAAAGACAGCTTAGAAATCAAAAATATACTTGATAATCTGCCCAATATTAAAAGAGAAAAGAAACTTCCAATAATACTTTCTAAAGGAGAAATTGAATCACTTATTTTAGCTACAAAAAACATCAACCCAAATAGATGAGAATGTAGGTACTACTTCTGGATGTTCTTTTTGAAGGTTTGTTTTCTCAACGATAGTTGTTCTAGAGTATAGAAATGTATTTATATTAGTAGTACCTATAGGTACTACATGGCTATTGTTAGGAAGAAAAGAGGAGATAAAATCTACCTTTATGAGTACAAGAACGTTCGTGAGAATGGGAAAGTTAAACACAATTTTGTTAGATATCTCGGTGTCGAAGGTAGTGATGGTAAGCTCGTTAAGAAGCCTAAAAGAGTTTTAGATAAAATTGAGTTAGGTTCTGGTAAATTGTATGGTGCTGTTGCAGTACTTTGGAAATTAGTAGAAGAGTTGAGATTCGAAGAGCTCATCGACAGGCTGTAAGAGAATAACAGTATAATCTATTTTCTTACAATGGGATT
>CAZIEE010000149.1:0-2390 GCA_964538135.1 uncultured Methanosarcinales archaeon | reverse complement strand
CAGCTGAATCTTTCCGAATTCTTCAAAATGGAAAGTATAATCATTTTTCAAAAGTGTGGTAGTATAACAACATTAAAAGCAGCTTAATTATATTTGTGTTATGAAAACTTCAATAAAAGGAATTCGATATGATTATAAAATATTCAACTGTTATTGCAATAGCAATAACAACCATTTTTCAATAAAAGCGATTCATAAAAAAACAAGGATAATATCTTTCATTACTACAATTAATGTTATTTTATCAGAATTAGGTATTGATTCAGATGAATCGATGTATTGGGAATCGGATTGGATGCTCAGTCGTAAAAAGGCAAACAAATGTAGCAAGCGTGCCTATGAATTATTCTCTGACAAGAAATTTTTGCCTTATATAGAAAAGAATCTGGACATTGATAGGCAGCAATCTGAGTGGGAGAATTATGAGTAATTACAAGATTTTTCAGGGGGATTGCTTAAAATATCTTTCAGAATCCCCAATATTCGGAATCGAAAACGTTGATTTGACTTTTTTAGATCCTCCTTTTAACCAGGATAAGGAATATAATTCATGGAATGATAATTTGCCGGAACACGAATACTGGCAAATGATGAAACAAGTTTGCAAAGGTGTTTATGAAATAACTTCTGATGGCGGAGCAATTTATTTTATGCAGAGAGAAAAAAATACTGAAAATGTTTTGCAGTGTCTGCGTAAAACAGGCTGGGTTTTACAAAATCTTATTATCTGGAAGAAAAAAACTTCTGCAGTTCCTTGTTCAAACAAATTTGGCAAACATTATCAGGTTATTGCTTTTGCTACAAAAGGCACAACCTTAAGGGTTTTCAACCGCTTACGAATTTCTCCACCATTGCCTGCCAATTACAAACATGAAAGAGAAAATGGAGTTTACTTAACAGATGTATGGGATGACATTCGCGAACTTACATCAGGGTATTTTGCAGGTGATGAAGCTATCAGAAAAGAAAGTGGAGTGAGGTTTCACAAACAGCAATCACCAATAGCACTCTTGTTAAGAATAATTCTATCTTCCACGAAGATTGGAGATACCGTATTAGACCCGTTTGCAGGCACAGGAACGACACTGGTTGTTGCCGATCAACTCGGAAGAAAATCTATCGGGATTGAGATTGATTCAGAAAATGTAAAGTGTATCAAAACTCGTTTGAAAGGCATTAGCAAATCGGATAGCGTACTTCGCTTTTACAAGGATTATATTTATACGGATAATCTGAAAAAGATATGGGATATTGACTTTGCCGTAGCTATATCAAAAAAGGAAGAAATATTAACATTGTTTGGAGAATAATGTATTCCATTTATCATTTCTTTTACTCTTTAGTTCAGCAAAAAAATCTTTTTAAAAAAGTCAAAAGGTTAGACCAGTTTCCGTTTAATAAAAAACTGCTCTCTTGTAAAAATGAAGGGGTTTTTCCAGATTTGGCTATTCGACTTAACAAGGACAGAAAAATATTTACAGGTGGCGAATTGATAGAGCTAAAAGATAGCGATTCTTATACTGTCTCATCCTTCAATTCAACTATCCCTTCCCGAAGCAAAAAGATTGAAGAGATTATTACTGGAGAGAATAGTATAATTAAGCAACAAATGGAAGAAGTTGGCAATGAGATTTTCTCATTACCAGCAAGAGATGTATATTATCTTGTCAGAGGAAGAAAAAAGAATCATACAAAAATTTGTCTTGTCTATGGCAGCTTTTTTGAGACGATTAGCATAGAGAACCTGATAAGCCAATCTTTTTCGCAAGTGTTAGAAGAACGATTAAAAGAGAGTAGAAAAGAGATTTCAGAGGAGTTTAAGCAAACTCTTTTAACCATTTTTTCTCAACAAGAAAATTTTAGCAAAGTTAGAAATGTAGAGAAAGCATCCGTTAAATTGCGTTTCAGAATTATGACCGAAGTAAAAGCAGAAGGAAATATTTTAAATCCAAAGAAATACCCAGAAATAAAGGATGATACGCTGAATTTTATTTTACCATGTCACAACGAGAAGGAAGAAAAAGAAATACTGAATAAAGCGGGATTGGTCTTTAAACTGGGACAATTCAATATTTTCAAAATAAAGCATCACTTTAACGGTTATTTCCTTGTTTTGCAGGTATCATTATAGTTATCAATATGAACCTCTCAAGGAATCTCGCTCAAAAAGCACAGGCACGAGAAAGAACAACCGTTCAGCCGAAGGAACAATTAGACGGGACAAAAGCAACATTGACTATCAAAAACTATCTCGGCGGATATTACTACTTCACTTGTGATGAAGCTAAATTAATTAAAGATTCGATTTGCCTTATTGAAGGTAAGCATTCAAAAGAGAGCGTTATTCCTTCCACAGAAGATATTAAAGATGGGTTGATTAAAATGATACT
>CAZIEE010000148.1:0-2406 GCA_964538135.1 uncultured Methanosarcinales archaeon | reverse complement strand
TTCCTCGCCAAAATTTTCGAGGGATTGCCACTTCGTTTAACCCTATAAGTTATACGCAATTTTTCTTCCACCTTGCTTCGCAACTTGTCGATGATTTTTCTCTCTCACATGCAAAGCTCGAGAGATCATTCACATTGTTCATTAAAATTTTCGACAAGCTTCGGGCTATGCCTAATTTTTTACTGTTCTCGGTTTCGCATAATCGGCAAAACGAAACAACTGAGAAATGCTTCGCACTATCTCCTAACGATGATTATGTGGCTCACAAGTTCGCCCAAATTTTGGATTTAACTATTCTCGGGGGCTACGTTACGACGAGGGGGCTTAAGTTCTTAAAAATTTCAAAAACGCTAACAATTATGGTTTTCCAACCCAAGTATATTTCTTATTCTGATCTACGATAACAAAACCTCTTTCATGTAACCAATCAAGTAGTCCCTGTAAATCATAAGTATCTTTAAACAGGTCAGTTGATTTTACCGCTTCATAGATTTCTCTGGCTGTCGATTTCTGATGATTAATTATCTCCGTTTCAACAACACTAAATCTCATATCCACTTTCTTACGTTCCATACCAGACCTTACTCTTTCAAATTGAGGATGCTGAATAAATGCTGTAAAATTATCTACAATTAAATTACGTGCCTGATTAATACTATCGGACGTTATTGTATTCTGGTCTGTGGCTCTTGAGAATGATTGGGCTATCCTTCTTAAGTTATAATTAATCGGGTGTAACATTGATCTCACTAAGTGTTCTCTGTCTATGTCATTTTTGTTTATACCTGAAAGCAATACATCAAAATCTTGTTTTAATCGATTTATGGTTGATATTAATGAACTTTCCGACTCATTATTAAGAACAGGATTAATTTGTCTTGTATGTGCAATTTGTATCCATAAATCTTCGTTAATTACTTCTCTCAATCTTGTCAAATCTACATCTGCTTCTGGAAATGAATCAATATCTTCTGGCATTGTAATTTCTGTTGCTGTAAAATTCTTCATAAGTTCTTTCCAAACTTCAGTAACTGTGCCAGATGGTGGATTTAATGTGGAAAAAATAGAATATTCACCACCAAACTTAGACCTTCTGATGATTTCAGTTGATAGTGTTTGATATTTTGTATCGTAGACTCCTACCAACATATTTCTGCTGAAGAATGGACGTTCAGCCAAGTTAAATTTAATTCCCTTTTCTAATTGAAACGTTGTTCCTTTGTAGGAAGATTCAGGAGGATTAAGAGATCGGTACTCTGGAGGTACCATCATCTGAATTGATTTTATAAGTTCTTGTGCAAATAGCGAACTTGCAGCCATAGATGTAAGAGAAACACCACCGATTGAACCATCGACGTATGGTGCACTAAGAATTGGTGCCTGAAAAGATTTGGCTACTTGACTATCATGGATTAAATTCTCCTCTATTATTTTTTGGACTACCCTCTTCTCATAGGGAACATCCAGATAAACTTGGTCTGATGGAAGATACTCCCATTCCTCTATTAAAATGGTGGGATGAACTTTTATGGTATTTTTGTCAAAGATATTACTTTTTCTAGATTTAGTAATTCTAATTAGTCTGTAATCGTCAGGTCTTCTAATAGTATATGGAAGAATAGCCACAAGTAACACATGAGGAGAATTTTGTAATCCTGATAAACCAATATAATTAAAATTTCCTATGTTTGTTATGGCTCCTTTCCAAGAAGATGAAAGTTCAACAGGAACAACATAAAAAGAAGCTTCTTCAATAGATAAATTCTCAGTGGCTTTACTAAAATTTTGATACCATAAAGAAAGATCTTTTATCCTCTTGGATTCATGTTTGTAGAATTCTTGGTTTACAAACTGCCTCTGCCATGGATGAGCAGCCTCGGTTTTCCCTTTCCACAAATAATATTCTTTTGGCGTAAATGACAAAATGCTATCCATACTATCTTCACAAACAGTAATAATAGGATCGACTTTATTAACTTTCTCAGCTTTCTGAATACCCTTATCATGAAAGAACAATCCTTCCAAAAATATTGCTCCCTCTTCCTTCACAACACTTCCCTCTACATCATCCACACTAGCTCTACTTGGCTCACGGTAAAGCAAGAAGTAATCCCAGAACTAATCAAAAAACATCTGGAAAGACAGATAGTTATCGGCTTGTGCCCACAAAAAGATGACGGAACGGTAAAATGGGTAGCCATAGATTTTGATGCTCATAATGGAGAGCCGATAGAACTTCTCAAAGAAAATGTCCGGAAAACAAAAGAAAATCTGGTTAAAGTAAGTATTGGTTCGCACTTAGAGCAATCTGGAAGAGGCTACCATTTATGGCTTTTCTTGGAAGAACCAATCTTAAGAGGAAGCCTAAAAATAAAGTCTTAAATTTTTGATAATGTATAATTCCAT
>CAZIEE010000147.1:0-2425 GCA_964538135.1 uncultured Methanosarcinales archaeon | reverse complement strand
TCCTCTGCCATCCTCTTTATCCACTTATCAGACTTTATCATACAAACCTCCTGTTAAGCGTCTCAAATGACCCACAATTTCAACACTTATTTTTGAAATACCAATATATCTTCAACCCCAATCTTACCTTTATCTGCCTTAGACAGACCATGTTCAATAACATCCACTACTTTAAAACCTACAGATTCTCCCAATTTCGCTAATATGCGTGAAGTCTCAATTATCTCTTCCTTCCCATTTATTATCCAAGAATGATATTTACTGATGACCATTAAATAATATTTATCATTCTTTAGGACACGGTAGCATTCTTCAAACGAAAGTTTCACCATCTTAAGGTAATTCTCGACTACTTTTGATTTGTAAATTCTTCGAGACTTTTGCAATAATTCTATAAGCTTTAAACTCGATTCTGGAAGTTTGATAGAAAAATACCTATCGCCAAAAAACAGGGGTAATGTTTCATGCTGGCTTTCATCTCTATGTTTTGACTCATAAAAATCTTTTGTTGATCCCCATATAAGATCTTCATTTAAGCCAAGTACCAAGATTGATATTCTATTATTTCCAATATAGTCTAAAGCATCAAAGTAAGGCGGTGAAGTAAGTATGCCATCTATAGAATTATCTCCAAGTATTAACATATTAGTTGAGTCTCCTTTTATTATTTTTACCTTACTTTCACTGAGATTTACATTAAGTATTTCGGCCATTTTTTTTGTTGCGTACAAAGTTAAATATCTATCCTCAACATAAGATTTGAAAGAGTTGACCATATCCCATGCTCTACTTTTTTCTGAGTATTCAACAATTTGTTGGCTCAATAGAATGAGTAAAAATTTCCTTATATCTTCGTCGCTGATATTCTCTATCTCTTTTTTAAGGGGTAATATCTTCAAAAGATGGGGCTCGATTTTTCTGTAGGCACTATTATCAGCCGTATTTTTTCTTATTTTATCTTTCAACTCTATTAGCTCATTTCTTATATCTTGTGTAAAAAGAGACCCATCAATAGATTCGAATAGTTTAATTATCGCAGTTCTGGTATTCGTGATATTCATTCCGAGATTACATTTTACATCGGCAATCATCTTTCCTATGTTTAAAACTTCTATACCAATGGCATTAATCCCCATTGTTGGGGCATCGGTAATGAATGCTCCTGAACCAACAAAAGGATCAAGTATGGTATCGCCTTCTTTAACTTTAAGTAAGTTTATTAAAGCACGAGATATTCTGGGGTCACCTTTTCCTTTATATTTGTGGAGATAATGAAGAAAGGGTTTACGGAGGTCGGTAGATGCCCAATCTACAAAGTCTCCTATGTGATTTTTCCCCAATCCAAAGTGAGGAGAGCGATAATGGCCTGTTTTTAGATGTATGAGCAATTCTTTTATTCCCTTTTCAATTCCGGCTTCCTTTTCTTTATAATAACTTTCCCAATTTTCACTATTTTGGGGACGAAAAACCGCTGCTGGAAGCTTTTTCACTTCAGTTGCATACTCAAAAAGTGTTTGAAAAGGTAAAAATCTAATTGTTACTAATTTAAATTTAGGTAAACTCTTTAAAAAAATTTGGGTATATGGATTCGGGTCAATTATTTTATTCTCTAATTGGTCAGTGTTGATCTCTATACCAATTTCGCTCAATAAGTTCGCTGTCTCTGCAATATTTTCTACCTTAAAAATCACATAAATTTCTCTAAAAAAGGTTGCTCTTTTTACTATACTTACTATTTCACGTACAGGTATCTCGGCTAAAAACCCCTGCCCTTCACCTAAGTAGACCAAGCGAGTAATTAAGTGAATAACTTCATCATCAAGTAAGTTAAAGGGGTCTTTTTTAACTATAGTACCGATGGTTTTAATAAACTTAGTCTTTATACACAATAGATTATCTATTTCCCTTTGGGCAAAATAAACCTCGTCGGGGTCTCTTAAATCAAATTTTACTTTTGCCAAGCAAAGCATATTTATTTCTCCGATTCAAACAGTTCACATGGTTTTATTTTGAATTGTAATTTTGTTGGATCCGGAGTTCCACCCTTTCTCATCATGGTAATTTTCCCCAAATACAGGCTTCCTTTCGGTGATATTCTAACTTCACCAGACCCAAAGAAATTCATAACAGTATTTATGTCTCTAAGTATCCACGTTGTGGTATCATTTGCTGTATCATATCTTGTGACAAGCATCCAGTTAGCTGATAACCCACCTCGCCCTTTAAGGGTATCACTAACTACAAGAATTTTATTTTTTGTAAAGAAGTTAATAATTTTATTCCTTAGATGCTCAGGAAGTTCAACAAGAAATAATCTACGCTTGTCCCTCAATATTTTATTCTTTATTATTTCTGGATGAGAAGCTGGATTAATCTCTCCTGTAAAAAGCTTTAACCCAAAGGCTATTTCATCGTCAAATCCCCA
>CAZIEE010000146.1:0-2440 GCA_964538135.1 uncultured Methanosarcinales archaeon | reverse complement strand
TCGAATGTGGGTTGCTCTGATTAACTCTACAAGATAATTTCTTGCTCCCTGAACAACTTCCATTTGGTCTTTAGTAACCGCTACAGGTCTTCTTGAATATTCATCACCAGGCAATGAAACTGAAACTACAACAGCAGGTTGAACAACTTTCGGAGCAATTATATAATTTCCATTTTCTGCCCAAGTTGTCCACGCTCCACCTACAATGTTTTTGTCTCTTGCCTGCATATAACCATATTTTTTACCTTCAGGTCTAAGATACCCATCAGCATCCAAACCAATGTCTAATAATAATTTCTGTCCTCCATAATTAAAAGTCATTTCTGGTCTTTTTCTAGAATATACTCTAGGATATATTCTCGATGCAATATCTCCAGGTAATCTTTTTAGTTCTTTCTTTGAAATTGGTAATCCTCGTAGTACATCTTCAAGATTTACATTAAACCACCAATCATCAACAACACTTAATCTACTTTCCACACTTGAACTAACTATAGCCCTTGGTTTACCAAGTTTTTCTGCAAGTTTATTCTCAAGTGCAGGACCGACATCTTTAGCATTCAATTCAAGAACATATTTATTTCCAACTCTTTTTCCATCAACATTTGTATGAAATAAATTTGTTCCCATAGCCTCATAATTAAAATTTCTACGAAATATTCCTGTTGATTTTAATTCAGATATTACTTCTTTTTCCAATATTTCAATGAAATCATTAGCAATATTAATTATTGCAACATTTATTTCACTAGACAAAAGAGAAAGGAATTCCCTTCCACCACCTTGCTTTCTAATTGTATGCATAAGATCATCTTGAGTTAATGTTGATCCTTCAACAGAACCGTTAATATAAACCATTAATGCATTAAGAAATTCTTCAGGGCTATTAAGAATTATTCCCATTTTTTTATCATATGGTTGAATACTAATTATTTTTGATTCTTCTCTAAAATTTTTAGGTGTTATTTTACATTCTTTTTCTGGATTTATAATTTTCATTTTGAATTACCTTTGAATGATAGAATTATAGTTCCTTTATAAATCTTTCGGTTTTTTAACCACTAAATAGAGACTAAATTGTAATATAACATCTCAAAATGCTTTGTTGCATAATTATCAAATTATTTTAGTATCCTATTCACAGTCAAATAATATCTCGTAATTTTTTTGCCCCAACATTGCGCAAAGCATCCAGCACATCACTGTCATTAATAGAGTCTGTTAAAATAACGCCCCTTGCTAACCTCTTCAGAGCCATTTTGCTTAGATAGCCATCCCTCCAATAAACATATTTGCCGTGATTAGACTTGTCCTTATACCCAAATAATTGCCTGTTTATCTTGCCAACTTGGCTGGCAGTTCTTCCTTCAAATTCATACACAAACATAACTTTATTGAGCATAATTTTGTTTAGAAATAGATATATTTAAATATTTTACTATTTAATATATAGTAAAATAATAAAAACAAACCGAAAAGGAGGCGTTTCTTATGGCGGAAAAAAGATGGGGAAAAAATAATAAATACCCGAGAGATTGAAAAGCGTACAACGAAGAGCTTGTAAGAAGAGGAACATTTTACCTAGACTTTGAGTGGGTTAAAAGCTGGAATAAGGAGCTTAAAGAAATGAACAAGAACAAAGTAGGTGCTCCGTACCAATTTCCTGAATCACTTATAGAGCTACAGGCTGTATGGCATCAGCTCGTGAACTATAGAGGAGTAGAAGGTATTACAAGAGCTGTTGTAGAGGTAGGAAAACTGCCCCAGTATAATGATTTCAGCACGATAAACAGAAGAGTAAACAAAATGAATACTCGGATTGCTCTGCCGGAAAAATGGGATATCTATGCTTCTACTGATGCTACAGGCACAAAGCTAAACATGAGTGGAGAGTACTTTGAAGAAAAGTATGGAAATGGCAGAAAGAAGTTTATCAAAGTTGTCATTACTGCAAATCCTATAACAAAAGATTTGCTGAAAGTTGATGCCTCTTTAGAGGGCGAAGAACTATCAGAGCCACAAGTGGCTATGACTCATATGGCTGAATTGGAAGCTGAAGGATTTAACATTTTAAAGTTCTGGGGAGATGGCTCTTTTGACGTCCATGAATTATTTGATTTTCTGGACTATTACAACATTGAATCTGCCATAAAGATAAGCAAAGACGCTGTCATAGATCCTGGCGGTTCTGTGAGAAGAAACATCGAAGTTGCTAAATTCAAAGAGCTTGGCTATGACAAGTGGGCTAAGGAAAAAGAGTATGGCAAGCGGTGGCTTGGGACAGAGGGCATAATTTCAGCAGTAAAGCGTTGTTTTGGCGAAAGAGTAAGGTCAAAGAAAGAAGCCAATATGATTAAAGAAGCAAAAAGGAAGTTCTGGGCTTACGAAAAAATTAAGAAGTATGCAAAGGCGTAAGCCCTTTAGGAGTTATGCAACAAAG
>CAZIEE010000145.1:0-2484 GCA_964538135.1 uncultured Methanosarcinales archaeon | reverse complement strand
TATTACCTCGCATGTATTATTTTATTTTTTATCTAACCCAAATTTTTCTCTTTGACGATTTGATAATTTCATTTTTTAGTTTTTTCAGAGATTTCTTCAAATTTTTAAGGAACTCTTTGTCTCTTGAGTCACTTGGAATTAAAAAATCTAGAGATTTATAATAAAACGCAATCATTGTTAAAAGAAAATAATCTTTATCAATTATCCCTTCAGCTAAAACTTCAGGATGTAAATAGCTATTTTTCCTTATTATTAATTTAAGATTATCTTCCTTATGTTTTATGACAGAAATATCCAATGCCCCTCCGTTAGGATCTATTTGGATTGTATCCCTACCATCATGCATAAACTCTGCCGCATCTTTAGAAAATTTTTCCAAGGGTATCAATAAATCGCACTCATTTTCTAAAATAATAGAATTATTAATAACAAATTTATGTTTTAATTCAATCCATCCGCCAAAGCCTCTCTCATATTTCCTCAATTCTTCTACACTAACTTTTAAATTCGATATTTTTATCATATTATTACCTCATGTTTTTGGTAGGAAATGCTGTTACGAGATTTCCTGTTTTTTCTTCCACTACTATCCTTAGTGGAAACTTCCAACTTTTAGGAGTATATTCAATAACCAAGTTTTCTGGATTAGTGGAAATTCTTTTTTGTCCATATTTCAGTCCTTCTGAAATTAAATCTATAACCTCATCTTCCGTATAAGACAAAGGAAACCTAGACGAGGCTGTAGCATCTGGTCCAAT
This sequence comes from uncultured Methanosarcinales archaeon, assembly GCA_964538135.1. Lineage (GTDB taxonomy): Archaea > Nanobdellota > Nanobdellia > Woesearchaeales > GW2011-AR4. Next base: position 1,726 of record CAZIEE010000145.1, on the reverse strand, counting down.
ATGTCTTGCTTTTATATGCTTTAATCCATAATCTATTTTTGGATCAACTCCATCCAACCCCTCTACTAACCTAACTGCTTTTTTTATTGGTGACTTCAATTGCCCATCGTTAATATTTGTATTTAGAAGGGGGTTATCAAAAACCCTAATCAACCTTTTCTCACCATTTATAGAACTAAACGCATTCCCCTCCCACATATTAACATACTTTACAGTATTCCCAAATTCAGTCCCAGACAATTTAGAAATCATTCTTCCTAAAGATTCAAGCTGTCCAGAAACAAGAGATTCTTCTAGAATTAAAATTGATTTTATAGGGATAATCTTAACAAAAAAAGAAGCTACTTTAGATTCATCAACATACTTCTCCAAAGAATTAATCCTTTTCAAATCAAACTCGGAATGTATCTTTAACTTCCCATCTGTCCAGACTTGGTTGCTGTCCTTTACAAATTTGAGAAGTTTGTTGGCGTCGCCAGAGTCCTCACTTAATTCGGCTATTGCCAAATAGGGGATTGTCATAGCTATAATGATGATAATCCCTATCGCCACACTATAATTTTTTTGTTTTATGTTATTGTTGGTCATCGTTTTCCACTGGTTCTAGATGATATACCCAAATCGTGGGTTTATCAACAGATACAAAATCTCCAACTTTGAAATTATTTTTTTGCCACTTTCTTAATGCTAAATTAAAAAAGAATCCGCTATCAACAACGATATCATTATCTCCAATATCTATAACTTTACCTTTAAAATTAAAAACTACATCTCTTTCATTTGTTTCTATACTTTTCTCTTCTACATTTATTTTTTTAAAAAACTCTTCGCCAAAATCCGCATGCAATTCGCCTTGCCAATACCCATCTACTCTGAACTTATTATTTTTATTCTCAAATTCAGCAGAATTTACAAATATTTTTTTATTATCTTTTCCTATTATAAAATTTAGTTCTTCAGCTAAACCAACTTTAGTTATTTTATTAATCTTGAATTTATCTTTTTTATACATTCTACATCACCTTTTTATATTATTTTATCTCCTTAGGTACGATTGTAGTTATACTTCCCTCATTATTTAGCACTACTTCCAAATACTTTTTCTTTCCATTGGTTGAAGGAAATGCCTTTCTAATTTTATTAGGCTCAAATAATTCTCCATCTTTCAAAGTTTCTCTCATCCCGTTTAGTATATCTTCATTTGTTTTAAAACTATCAGGAAATGCTTTAATAACTTGCATAGCCCTAGTATCTCCATCTTCTCTAACAAAGGTGAATATATGCTTATACCCCCAGCTTTCAGTTATTCCTTCCCTCAATACAGCACTATTTTTGATAGTTTTTGTCGAATCTCCAAGCACAATGTTTGTATGTGCAGAATCAAAAACTCTAGCTAAATTCAATTCAGGCTTAGCGTTATTAAACGCATTCCCATCCCACAAATTAACATACTTTATGGTGTTGCTGAACTCCGTGCCTGAAAATTTTGCAATCATTCTCCCAATGTCCTTAAGTTGTCCGTATTTAAAGGCATCTTCAAGAATCATAATTGACTTTTTAGGCGTAATCTTAACGAATAACGTAATGACCTTCTTGAATCCCCCGCTTTCAACAAGAGGCTTAAAAACAGGAGATAATATTTTGCCTGCAACAGGTCCAACACGTTTTATGACAGTCCCTCCTGCCAATGTTGCCCAGACATCAAAAATACACCATCCCCAGTTAT
>CAZIEE010000144.1:0-2497 GCA_964538135.1 uncultured Methanosarcinales archaeon | reverse complement strand
GGTAGACGACGTTGTTACTGGATTAAATTATTGGTATTGTATTACAGCCTGTCGATGGTTTTTTATAGAAATATATCTAACGCTACAAATGACCTTACCCCAAAACTTCAAAAAAATGACTAATTCTGTAAGCAAGAGAGAAGAATTCAACAAAGAAATAGAAAGGAATCTAAAGTTAATGACAAAGGCAGGTCATGGAGTGCAGTCAGAAGGCGAGAGAATAATTGCAGACAGATTGTACGAATGTGAAATTGATTACATCTATGATTCGTTAATTGAAGTAAACGGTGAATGGGTAAGGCCTGACTTCATATTGCCTGGACTAAATGATTTAATAATTGAATACAAAGGAATGGAAGATCCTGATTATAATGAAAGGTTTGAGAAAAAGCTTATGATACTATCAGCTGCAGGAATGCAAGTAATGGTTTTGAGGAAGAAGGATTTGGAGAGGATAAGGGACGTAATCATCTAATTAAAAATACGTACCAAAAAAAGAGCTAAAAATCTTTTATAGTTGAAGTCAAAAAGAAACGATAAGGAAGAAAAATCAATGATAAACAAAAAGATTATCAATAAATGTAAAAAGTGTTTAAGTTTTGGTGATATAGGCTTCATAATATTTTTCATAATATTTAATTGTGCATTAATTTTCAATCTGATTGTTATACTCGCTTACATTGCAACTATTGTCAGAAGGGTATATTTTGACTCACTATACATGTATTTATTATCTTTTCTATTCCCTATTTTTTTGCTTTGTTTATCCTGCTATTTTCAATCAAGAATCAAAAAGAAAATTTCTTTAGAAATGAGTGATATAACCTTGTGCAATCCAATAGATGAACAGTCAACTAAAAATTCTTGTATCTATGATGTTGCAAAGAAAACAGGGGATGTAAATGTATGCTTAAAAGCAGATCCTAATATAATTTGGGAAGATTATAATAAATCTGGAAAAGACATATGCTACTTTTCAATAGCTCGTAAATTCAAGAACGAGAATTTCTGTAATAATATCCAAAATAAAGTAAACAGATATTATTGCATTTTGGATATAGCTTTTAAATTCCATAAACAAGATGCCTGTGATAATATTGATTTTATAGTTGAAGCTAATAAACCTGTTTTTGGTAAGAACAAATTTAGTAATTTAAGTAAAGAGACATGTTATGAATCTCTGAAAGACTTAGCATAAAAATCAAACTCTATGAAAGATATGGCAGTTACAAGGAGATTACCAGAGATGTCAGTCGCAGAAACTAAAGTATTTACTACAAAGAAGAAAGCTAAGAGGTTATTTGATGAATGGCTCAAATAATTTATCCATTTTTGAGTTTAAAATCTCAATAAGCTCAGGTTGGTTATAATGGTAAACATCAGGAATATCGAGGGAAAGTATACGTTTAAGTATATACTGTTTAGCAAACCTATTAGCTATCTCACTACGCTGATATTCTTCCATAACGATAATGGTGTCTGCCCAAGAAATCTGCTTTTCAGTAACAGGTTTTGCATTGTAAAGACCTACCGATTTAGTGTTAAATCTATCTCTGAAAATTTCCTCAGCTGTCTTGCTTCGGTTCTCGTTTTGATTGCAGATAAACAATACATTCATAGTAGATATACAAGTTGCTACTTAAATATAAATTTTCCTCTTGCACAACTAATAAAAGAAGGTAACGAGCTTATCCTCCCTACAATTATATGAACAAGAAAGCAATAGAATTGAGTTTTAATTTTATCTTCTCTCTTTTAATAGCTATCGTTCTGGTTTCTTTTTTTGCTTGGGCCATTAATCTTAATACAGACTGCGAAATAGGTAAACCAGATTTCAAAGAAAAACTTATAAAAAAAATAGACAATGTATTGCATGGAAACAAAAAGGAAGGAAACTACGAACTACCATGCAATGCAGACAGAATCTACTTCCTGGACCTCTCCAAAAACAGAGCAGATGAACTCAATCCAGATTCTTCCACAGAAGTATTGGATCCAGAAGCATTCAAAGATAATCCCATCATAAAAAACTCACTAAAATCAAAAGCAGAAACAAATGTATTTGTCATGAAGAAAAACAAGATTATAGACTCATTCTACGCAGGCAACATCTCATTAATCTACCCATATAACCTGTGCCTTCAACCTGGCTCTGGCAGAGTAAAATTCTGGATGGAAGGCACAGGACTGTCAACAAAGATAACCCCACAATGCAAGCAACCAGATTGTAATTCAATACAGATAGAGATAAGTAAAGCAAAATCAAAAAAAATTCTTGAAGACGCAATTTTAAATAGAATCAGTCTAGGGAGTAGTAAACTTTAAAATGGTGATAACAATACTCAATTATGCATAAGGTGTGGTTGAATGGCAAACGAACAGAAATTAGAGTTGATAATTGATAAAGAGTTTACAACTCGTATAAAATCTTTGTTAAATGCAGGCACAGTATAAAAAGTGAGTGATTTCTTTTTTTTCAATTCACATTTTTTAACCT
>CAZIEE010000143.1:0-2522 GCA_964538135.1 uncultured Methanosarcinales archaeon | reverse complement strand
ATATATTCTGATTTTCAGAAAGGATTGTAAATGCTAAGAGTTTGGTATAGCACCAAGAGCTTTGCTGATTTTATAGTTGACAATACAATACTATCTCAGGAAAAAGCGCAGGGAAATCTCATTTATAATGAGCTTGCTGAAAGTGACGCGAGTAAGCCTAAGAATTTCCATCGCATGCCAGACCACATCAAAAAGATTCTCTATCTTGATGCTCCTGACATTATTATTGAGCATAATAGCGAACCTATACTTTCTATAGAGATATCTAAAGAGGCAGGAACAGGTCATAATGTCTTTCAAAGGTTTGGAAGGCTTGTAGCGTCTGTAGAAAACTCTGTTCCGGCTGTCTATATTTATCCGGAAGCTGTAGTTATAGGGAGAAAAATTTCAAATGGCATGAGTTACAGATGGGACCATATTAATCCTAATATTTTTAAAGCCCTTGAAAGCGTTATGAGGATTCACCAAATGCCTGCTTTATTCTATTATTTTCCAAGCCAATATAATAATCACATAAATAGTGCCTCGAGTATTCTGGGAGGTTTGCAAAAAAAAGGACTCATTTTTGAAAGAAACATCGTGCGTTATCCCGATTGCCCATTATCTTCCGATTCAGAGATGATTAAACTTTTCCAATTAATCAATCTTGTTGTAAATCGTTCCTTGAATTCAATAACTCGTCCTGCTCTTTCAAATGAGCGGCTTGTCATGGATAGGATTTCTTGGATGCAATCAGAGTTTGCACGGAAAGATGGACATTCAGCAATACTTTCACCAGAGACCGCCACAATAATAATTCCAACACAGGTCGTATTTGACTATCTTATGAAGAGAGGTGCTGGAGTAAACTATCAATTTGGTGAGATACTGACAAACAGGCAAGATACTGTTATCTACCAAGTAGATGCAAACTGGAGGGTTGACCCTTATCCGGGGACGTTTGCCGCAGTTGACTATTTATTTTGTAGAAATGGAAAAACTTTTGAAGATAGAGATAGGAATCTTGTTTTAGCATGGGGCATTGCAGAATTAGATGAGAATAGTAGTTTAAAAATATTTCATCGTAAACGAGGAGTAAAAACATCAGTTAAGGATTTTTTTGGAAGTATAAACACAGTCCGAAGCAATCGAAACAAATGCTTGCTTAACAGAGGATTTAAGCAACTAAAAAGTTCAGAAGTTCCTCGATATTATATGCAAACAAGATATGGATGTACTTTTACGAAATCTAAAGATATAAGAATGTATGCTTATTTTGCTGATGCTATTTTATTTACAGATGGTGCTGTATGGAGAGATGGATAAATGGACGAGGAATTTATTACAAAATCGTTCCTAAAGTTTTTAATTGATAAAGGCTGGGAAATATTATCCTATGATTTTCCACAAAGTGGCACGGGGCTTGGTCTTCAGCCCAATCAAACATTTAGACAGCCTGAAACAAAGAACGAGGGGATGATTACACCTGACATAATAGCTTTTAAGAATGGCATTGGGTTAATCTCTGAAAATAAGCCTTATTTTGAAAAACAAGATATAGACAAGTTAGAAAAGATACGCCAGGGCATTTATTCTGAAAGTCTAAATAAGGTTTTTGAAGACAAGCAAGTTAATAAATTAGTTTTAGGAATTGTTCTCCCAAATATACCAACAGAAATTTCAAAAGTACAGAGTTATTTTAATCAAATAGATTTTGTTTTTGTAATCAATACCAGAGGGACTTGCAAAGTAGAGTATTTATTGAAAGGAATTACACTTTAAGAATACCACTGTTTTATCTGCTGAAAGGCTTTGGATGAAGCGCGGGATTTGATCAATATGATAATTGTATACGATTTAATTGAAGGGTTTATCGATGAGTAAAACATATATAGATAAGAAAACGGGCATTTTTACTTATGAATTTGAATTACCCCGACTTTTTGATGCAAAATTTTTGATAGTGGCAGCGGAAGGCGGCAAGGTTGTTGAGATCAATCATTTCGGTTCTTTCAAAGATGCCAAGCAGGTCTTTGATGAAATTGCAAGTGATCATGGTTTCGAACCTGAAGAAATAAATAAGTACGGCTATTATGATGTTTCTATATGGCGCTGGACAGAAAATAGATATTTAAGATTGAAATATACGGACAAGCTGAGGTGATTTATGAAATGCACGGGATGTTTTAAGGAACTTGAAGAAGGGGAAATAGCTTATGCAATAGTTGCCGGAAGTATAGAACAATTCGATAGCGACTATGAGGATCTTGGTTTTTATCAAGAAGAGACTGAATCATGGATAGCCGTTTTATGTGAAGACTGCGGGATGGCAGTTAACAATGATTTTATCGCCGGCATATTGCAGGCAAAATATTTCAAGAAATCAAGACCACGAAAGCAGAAAGCCAAAAGGGAAAGATGCCGGGGGTAACAGAGACAACAGCTATATGGATAAGAAAAACGGTAAATCAATACCTGATCTGATTCCCCCTCATGGAGGATACCGCAATCTGAAGTCATATCAGACTGCAGAAATCATTCAT
>CAZIEE010000142.1:0-2550 GCA_964538135.1 uncultured Methanosarcinales archaeon | reverse complement strand
CATATCAATCTTAATTTCCTCATTGAATAGTTCTTTTATATCTATCTCAATTTCATTATGTAACTCATCTATTACCTTATCCAATTTGACAACCTCTGCTTTAATTTTATCAAATTCTTTATTCTCTCTTTCAATTATTAAGTTTATATCTTTCAAACTTATGTTAAAATACTTTAATTTTTCAGGAACCCTTGAAATTTTTATTTGTTTTTCTATATCCTCTAGCTCTGATTTAAATACTGTATATTCTCTTAAAAATTGTTCAAAGAATCCTTTATTTAATTTTTTAATCTCCTCTAATGGTTTCTCCTTTTTCTTTTCATCTATCCCTAACTTATTTTCTATAATCAAGCTTTCAACATTTTTTAGTATATCCAATATCACTAATTTTTTGTCTTTAACAAGTGATTCAATAGGTTGTTGTAAATAATCCAAAACAAGCTCTTCGTGATCAAATGCTATATGGGAATATTTTCTTAAAGCTCTTTCCAAAAAAGAAAAAGATTGCAAAAAATCGTTTTGCCTGAAATCATTGTTGTTAGTTTTTTTATTCTTTTCTTCGTTTAAATTCAAGAAATTAATATGCTCATCATCTTTATTAAATTTTTCTATATTTTTCATTATTTCCTCTTTTTCATTATTAGAGCCCGTAAATTCAGCTTCAATACTTTTAAAGTCAAGATCTATATTCATTTTTTGATTTATTTTGATTTCTAATTCTTTAATCTTCTCTTTTAAATGATTAAGTGATACTACCTTTTTGTTATCCATAGTTGATTTTAGCTCTGAAAAAATATCATCAAAATTTTTCAGATTTTGTGCTATTTTATTTGTTTCATTGGAAAAAAATTCTTGTAGTATTGTATAGCTCCTTAAAGTTCCTTTATCCATATCAATTATTAATTTATCAAACATATTGCAAAACCCTCTCAAGTAGAAATAATCCTTATTATTTATCTCAAGATGTCCAAGAAAGGATGTTACTGATCTTATGTACGCTTTTCTATTGCCCTCCATATATTGCTTTGCTCTGAATGGGATGTTTGGGTTTTGTAGTTTTGCATTTTCAAGAACATCAATATTCACCCTGGTTATTTGAATCTCCTCATTTATACCCATGAGAATTTTTTCTATCTGAAAATTTAGCTCCTCAATTAATGGTTTTGACTTATTATCGAGCCACTCAGAAATTTCCTGTAGGTTTATCTTTCTAATCTCCTTAAGCTTAGGCTCTTCATTTTTGAATATCTTTTTAACAAATTCCAGCATTTTATATCCAAATTAGTAATTAAATGCTTTGGTACACTAAAATAGATTAACAAATACTTAAACTTTTTGCTTATCCAATGCCTCATTTACAAGTTTGTCAGCTTGTTGTTGATATACATCTTCTCTGCTAACAAAACTATAATTTACTTTTGAAAATAATTTTTCGATATCTTTCACCCTGGAATGGAAAGCCTTAAGGTGGCTTGATTTCACTTTATAAATACTATTAGATTGTTTAACCACCAGCTCACTGTCTAAAAAACAATTTACCTCTCCATTGGTAAGGGATGATGCAATTTCCAGTCCCTTTATCAGTGCTTTATATTCTGCTATATTATTTGTAGTTTGTCCGATAAATTCTTTATGTGTTGTAATTAGTTTCCTGTTTTTATCTGATATTATAATTCCTATTGCAGCTCTACCTGGATTTCCCCTAGAGCCACCATCAGTATTCATAAATAGTTTTTTATAAGTCATAATATCTATAGTTAATTAATTAAATTATTAAACTTTCGATTAAATTAATATTATAATGGAGATTAAAGAATTACTTAGATTTGGGGTTCCGGAATTTGTTGTTTGTCACTTTAAGGAAAAAGGGATAGATAGATTGAATTCTCCTCAGGTAAAGGCTATAGGGCAAGGGCTGTTAGAAGACAAAAATATGCTGATCTGTACACCTACTGGAAGTGGTAAGACTGCAATTGCAACATTTGCTATTACAAAGAGCTTATGCAAAAATAGAGGTTCAAAGGCTATTTATCTGGTTCCTTTAAAATCCTTAGCCAATGAGAAGTACAAAGACTACCAGGATTTATTCAAAGAAAGTGGTTTTAATGTAATGATACATACAGGGGATATAGACTCTAGGTCTGAATTTCTGGCTAACTATGATCTTTTGATTCTTACCATTGAAAAGATGGATTCTTTACTTAGGCACAATGTATCATGGATAAAAGATATATCTATCATAATTTTTGATGAGATACACCTTCTAAATGATACAGAGAGAGGGCCTACTTTAGAGGTTTTAATCACAATATTAAAGCAATCAATAAAAGACGCGCAAATAATAGCGTTAAGCGCAACAATAGGCAATGCAGAAGAACTCGCAGAATGGTTGCATGCAGAGCTTGTTGTTGATGATTGGAGGCCTGTTAAATTACACAAAGGAATATATTTCAAAGATGAGATTAAGTTTTTTTAGTTTCCGTATGATGTTGTTCATTAAGAGGAAGCCTAAAAATAAAGTCTTAAATTTTTGATAATGTATAATTCCAT
>CAZIEE010000141.1:0-2615 GCA_964538135.1 uncultured Methanosarcinales archaeon | reverse complement strand
AAGTAGCAAAAAGGCTACTGGAGGATGCCCATGCAGTCGAAGAGGCAGGCGCATTTTCAATAGTCCTCGAAGCAATACCGTCGGAACTTGTAAAAAGGATTACCTCTGAATTAAAAATACCAACTATAGGAATTGGTGCGGGCCCATACTGTGATGGTCAGATACTTGTCCTCCATGACCTCCTGGGTCTCTTCGAGAGGTTTACTCCAAAGTTTGTAAAACGTTATGCAAACCTGAAGGACGGGGCGTTGAAGGCAGTCAGGTCATATAAAGAAGAGGTCGAAAAAGGTATTTTCCCATCAGAGGAACATAGTTTTAAGTAAAAGGCAGGATGAGCCGAAGTTTTTTAGATCGTATTAAGTCCTTCCTTTCTACTTTTCTTTAGAGTTAAATTATAGCGACCAGAACAATGGAAGAACTCACTAAAAAACTCAGGGTCTTTGCAAAAAAGAGGGACTGGGATAGGTTCCACTCCCCTAAGAATCTCGCAATGGCACTGAGCGTCGAGGTTGCCGAGATCGTCGAACTCTTCCAGTGGATGACAGAGAAGCAGAGTAAGAATCTGAGTAAAGAAAAGATAGAAGAACTTAAAGAAGAGATCGGTGATGTGATGATATACCTTGCAAAGCTTGCCGATAAATTTGGTATCGATGTCATTGATGCAGCAGAAAAAAAGCTCAGGATAAATGAAAAGAAATATCCTGCTAAGGCTGTGAGAGGGAAATCTAAAAAATATAATGAGTATTAAAATAAAGCATATATACGCCTGCTTTCCATCTGAAACTTATAAGTCGAAGGAGTAAAATGCCTGAGATAAGCAGATTTTTTGGGATAATTATAGCAATGTTTTTTGATGATCATAATCCACCACATCGAACCTTTAAAGTAAGGAGGTGCTCTATGTATTATGATGTTATAGAAGCAAAGTATATTGACGGATACAAGTTGGAGCTTATATTTGAAAACGGTAAAAAAGGTACTGTTGACTTGCAGACCTATATAAAGAAAGGTGGGGTATTCAGCCGATTCTCCGAAATCGAATACTTTAAACAGTTTTATGTTAACAAAGAAATCGGTACACTCTGCTGGCCCGATGGTTTGGATATTGCTCCCGAAACCCTTTACCATGAGGCAACAGGAGAACCCTTGCCCGAGTGGATGAGGCCAAAAGAGGTAGTGGCTTGAGCCGCAGCATATTGCCCTGAACTTGATATTTCAAGCTGTGGGAATAAGTTGAACATGCGAAAGAAATGTCATTCTGAGCCCCTCACTTGTCATTCCGAGCCCGATATAAATCGGCGGAGGAATCGCATCTTTTTACCAGGGCAGTCTCCGTGAAGAATCTCTTTTTTATTCCTATATCAAGAATTTTTCGAGAGGGGAGAAAAGGATTTGATGAGAACTTTTATTAGATGTTATCTGACGGTATGGGCAGTCTTTTTAATGGACGCTGTGAGGCTGTCCCTATTTTCTCCCGATCATCATTTCTTTTTGCTCAAATATCAATAGTCAAGTCTGACCCTCTTTGACTGCCCTATAGATATTTAATCACACTTCTCAATTCAAGCACCTCAATAGGACAGTCATCCCAGTCATGGATCCAGCAGACAATAATATCGCAATCAGCTTCATTGTGACCGTGTTCTTTGAAGTGAGAGCTCCTATACTCAAATTCAATCTTTACATGTTCCCATTGATTCTTTTCTTTATCAAAGCATCTCTTACCTTCACAGTCTGGATATTCTGCCCTTATGGATTCAATTAGGAATCGTAACTCGTGACTTATCATGCCGAATAAATAAACCACGCCCTGCTCATTTACAGGTGCAAATCGTAAACCACGAAAATCAATAGGTTCTCCAAAAATTATACGCCCTTTCTTTGTAATTTTTGGCTTTATTGTCTGGGGTATAACTTTTATACTCTCAATTTCTTGCTGTTCGGTATCTGGTTTCTCAATCTCAGAAGAAATTCGTTCTGGAAATTTCTGTTTTGCGATTAAGAATGCTTCTTTAATGCTCTTCCATCGATCTCTGTAAGGCTTCGTACTATACTTTCCTTTAGCATTGATTAATGACCACGTAGGTTCTTTTCCGTTTTCATTATAAAGACGAATCAGGTCTAATAGTAACTCATTATCATCAATTAGTTCTTTCTTGCTAATTACCTCTATAGGATCAATGGGTATCAGACCTGCTTCTTTAATCGCTTCATTCCATGTACTAAAATGATACCTCACGGTACTTGAAGAAATTTTTGAATATCTGTCAAAATCTTTTTTCTTCAAGGATCTTACATCAAGTTTGTTTGCAATTCTTCTAATCTCCTCAATTATTTGTTGTTTTGTATACATGATTCGTCACCAAATGGCGTACAACGGGATGGCGGCTGGCGGAAGTGCCCGAAGGGCATTTCTTGCGAAGCCGTCAGGTTTGGCCGTAATCCATTTGTGCTGTGTTAGCCGTCCGTTGCAGGCTTTTTAAAATACAACCGCCCCATTACTAGCATATCTTTCATCATTTTGGACTAATAGCCTTGTGCTTTTTCAATAACTTTATCTGGTGCAAATATCATTGTTAAGTAACCAGGGATACCCATCACTTTAAAAGCAGCAC
>CAZIEE010000140.1:0-2655 GCA_964538135.1 uncultured Methanosarcinales archaeon | reverse complement strand
AAATTCACCTTTCACTTCTTCAACACTTTTTACTTTGTCCCAATAAATATCGCTATTCAATATTTGTTCTACAATCGGGTTTTTAAGCCTTAATAAAATATTTTTTCCTATGGATTCTTGACTTTGCCAAATTCTCAAATCGTAATTGCTCGAAACGTTATTTTTTATTTCTCCAACAATTGGAATTTTATCTCTTCTTGAAACCTCAATTTTTGATATGTAATTGTAGATTATCAAATTCCTCTCGGAATCAAAAAATCCAATTTCTCTAAATTTATTCAGATTTTCATAATCTGCGAAACATATTCTTTTTTGAGTCCTATCTTTTCTATCATACACCTTTGCAACAATGCCAAAGTAAAGCAGTAAATATGTGATGTCATCAGCTAGTTCTGGGTTTTCTGTGCATACTTCAACCATTGGAGCAGGTGTTTTTATGTTTAAACTGCCATCTCCTGAAAAGTAACCTCTCAAAAATGCAGAAAGGTTTTCCTTGCTGAAATTATAAATAATATTGGGTATTCTTTTTTGCCTTGCGTTGCTATTAAAGCCAAGAACATTTTTCATAATTATCCCTAATAGACTAGAACAAATGTAAATATCAGTGGAGTTAAAATTCGGCTTGTGGTAAATTGTTACAGCTCCAAACAATTTATTGCATAGTTCCTTGACAGCTTTTTCCTCTTTACTATGTACACTTAACCTTACTTCATTTTTATTTGTGTACGAGCCTTCAGCCACCCACAATCCTAAAAATGAACAGAAATCTTGAGTGAATTCCAACACTGATGGCAGACTTTTTTCTTTGGTTGAAATTTTTATATCTTCTTTATCTATTTTGATATTTGTTACATTCATTAAATTCACAAATCTACTTACACTAATCCCAACATTTTTAGACAACACGTCATAAAGATATTTTGGCTTTACGTCAAGAATATCTGCAACATCATCATATCCAATTTTATTTATAGATTTTTTTATGTAATGCTGAACCCCTCTTACTTTCAATCCAAAATCATTCTCTTTCAAAATTTCAAGTAAATCTAATTTTTCAATAGGATTTTCAACGAAAGGTAATGTTTTAGGAACAGCTATAAAAGATTTATTTGAGATTAAGTCTGATGTTTTGATACTTTCAATACCATTTTTACCAAGCGTAAATAAGGAGTGGTAATCAGTAACCCTTATTTGTCTTCCACTTTTTGTTTTTATTCTCAAAATTTTTGAATTATTTTTGTGCTTTATCAGCTCTGTAATTTTTGATATTCTTACTTTACCATTTTCGTCAAAACAGACGACTTTTAAATTTTTTTTATCATTCTCTACTACTTCACCAATTGGAATACGTTTTATCACACCATTTTCAACTACAAGAATTTTCTCATCATAAGGAAGTGACTGTCCATAATATTTTGACATTATCTCAGGACCATTAATTAAAATAAAATGCGAGTTTGTTTCATTTGCAACAGCCTTGGCGAGTAATGTTTTTCCTGTTCCAGGAGGTCCGTGAAGCAGTACTCCTTTTGGAGCTTCTATTCCGAGTCTTTCAAATATTTCTGGATGTTTTAATGGCAGCTCAACCATTTCTCTGACTTTTTTTATTTCATCTTCCAATCCTCCAACATCTTCATAGCTTACCTCAGGTATTCTTTCTTCTTCAATTTCAACAGCCTCTGATTTGAACTCAATCTCTGTTTGGTCAACAATAATAACAGCATGTTTAGGATTAGTTTCAATAACAACAAACTTTATGTCGCTAAAGCCAATTCCCATCATACTTTCATCTATTATGCTGAATATGTCTTCATCAAAGAAAGGGTTATTCATCATTGTTGTTTTTCTTCTTTTAGCTCCACCCAATGCAACAATGTCTCCTTTTACAACAGCTCTGCCAAGTAGCCCTTGTTTAAACACTTCTGGAGAAGCTTTGATAACAATACCTTTTCTTGCAGGTGCAATCACAATCTTTTTTGCCTCTTTTACAAGAATTTTTCTTATTGTAGCTACTTCTCCTATTCCTGTTTTAGCATTTTTTCTTATTATTCCATCCATTCTTATGATATTCAAGCCAATATCCCCTGGGTAAGATCTGTCAGCAATTGCAACTGTCTTACGCTCTCCTTCAATCTCAACTATATCTCCTGGTTTGATATCCACTTCGCTTAAATAGCCAGAATCTATCCTAACTATACCTTTGTTTACATCATCCTGTATAGCTTCTGCAACCTTCAGTTTTAGTTCTTTATCAACCATTTTTTAATATAGAGTTAACTTATAATAAACAAGAATAGAATATAAATCTTTTGTTCATTCGGCACTTTCTGATTTATGAGTGATTTCCTTATTTTTGAAATCATTTCCTATGGAAAAATTGTGCTGATTACTGCTTCTGCTGAAATTTAGCCTACTTCGAGGCTAAATTTTACAAAAATTCAATCATTTTGCATAGCTTACACTAAGAAAATTAATTTTTGGATAATAAAATACGTTATGAAGTTACTGCCCTTATTGCCCCATATCCTCTTGAAAATTGAAGGATACTTTCTGTCACAGTCAGTAATTATTACTATCTTTTTATCCTCATCAAATAAATAGATTGCCTTATCCTTTCTTCCGTACATAATCATAACCGTTATGTTCAAAAACAAG
>CAZIEE010000139.1:0-2752 GCA_964538135.1 uncultured Methanosarcinales archaeon | reverse complement strand
CGTATTTTTTTGTGGTTATTTTAAGGAACATACAGTATTAAAATGATAACTAGTATATAAATCTTTCTCCATTTTTCTCCACTACAAAAAGGAGAGAATAAAAAATGGTTTGTAGTTGATGTAAGAAAAAATATTTAGCTAGAAGTGGTCAATGTGAGTATAAAAACTAGGGAAAATTTAGGTGGTTAAACGGTTTCGCTTCGCTACACCCAAAGATTTTTATTGACGAAAACGAGCAGGGGCTTTTTAGCCCTTTGAGCAGATAGTCTACTTCACAGAAATATTAATAGAAATTATAGAAGTAGTGTAATCGTTCCAGAAGTTGTAGTATAACCAATCCATGTTGGAGCATCAACGCTTCCTGCAAATGAGCTTCCTGTACTCATGTTCCCAATAAATTCACATTTCTTTACAGGCATATTTTGATTTAATGGGTCTAGCGGAAAAGCAATTACTTGTGCATTTGGTTCTTTTAGAACGTTGAACGTTCCAGAGCTGACACAAAAACTTCCAGCACTACAAGCAGTATTATAGTTATTCTGCTGAAAATTTGGGCTAATTGTTTCATAGTGGCTTCTTTTATCTTTCCAATTTACCTCTTGAGGATTATCCAAAATATTTCCAACTATGGTATCTGCTTTGATACTTTGAGCAGGAACATTTTTAACAAAAACTCTCTCTTGGTTATCATCGCTTTTTTGTATAGTTTTGAACTCTATAAAATCCTGAAATTGGTCATCTTTCAATTTATATTCTGATATTGGCTTATGTTGTTTGCTCATTTACTCAAAACCTCCGTTATTTTTTGTTGTTTTTTCTGATTCAACACTTCATTTATTCTTTTTTCTGCAATTTTTACATAATTTTTATCTATATCATAACCGACAAATCTACGGTTGCTCATCAAAGCCGCAATAGCCGCACTTCCGCTTCCCATAAATGGGTCAAGCACAACATCATTTTCAAAAGTGTAAAGTTTTATGCATCTTAATGGAAGTTCAACAGGGAATGGCGCAGGGTGTCCTATTCTTTTTGCTGATTCTGCTCCAAATGTCCAGACACTTTTAGTTAGTTCTAAAAATTCATCTCTTGTCATTGTTGTTGGTTGGTCATCGTGATTCGCTCTTGAAAATGATTCTTTTGAAAAAATCAAAATATATTCATGAATGTCTCTCAAAACAGGATTTTTTGCAGACAACCAACTACCCCATGCAGTAGAAGGGCTTGCTGTTGATGCCTTATTCCAGATTATTTCCCCCCTCATCAGAAACCCAATTTTCTGCATATCCTCTATGATAGAAGAGTGAAGCGGAATATAGGGTTTTCTTCCCAAATTAGCGATATTTATGCAGGCTCTCCCGCCGGGAACAAGAACCCGATGGACATCTTTCCATATCCTTTTAAGAAATTCCCTGTATTCATTCAAAGATAAATTTTCATCATATTCCTTACCTACATTATATGGAGGAGATGTAACCATCAGATGAACGCTGTTATCTGGCAATTCTTCCATTTTCTCGCTGGATTTACAAAATATTTGATTTATTTTTTTGTCATTTATTTTATTCTCTACAAAAATGACTTTCTCTTTTTCGGTTAGCAATCCCTCATAGAGTCGGCCATTATAAAATTTAGATGAATCATGGTTCATTCTACCCGGAGAACCGAATTTGCTCGTTTCTGTGCCATTCTTTCTATCTGCCATTTATTTCCCTCATTAAATTTAGGAATTTCTCTGCTTTCTTTTCGTAAGTATTTTGAAATCAGAATAAGAGTCAAATCTCAAGAATCCCTTTCCTTTTGTCGCTTTTACATTTTCGCCATTGTTATCTAATGGTGATGGGTTCAACGACCAGAAGCCTTGAATAATGCCATAGTTTCTTAGGTTATCAATTTTTGAATAATAGCTTTTAGTAACTGGTGTATTGCCCAAAACTATAATTGGAATTTTTGCAGATTCTAAAGAAGAAATTCTAACGGTTATACTTTTTCCAATGGCTTTAAGCATACTATCAGAACGCAATAAACCCGGATTTCCTTGATGCGTCTTAAAGTCGCCCAAACACTTCAGCGAGAATTTGGAATTATTTTTGAGAAGTTCCCAATTCCAAACAATAGACATCTTTACCTCAAAAATGGCTATTATATCCTGCGGTTTTTGAATAACAAAATCGGTTTTGCAGATTGTAATATCAGCAGGCGAACCTTTTGTAAGTTCTAACTCTTCGCAAACCACATTCCTGACAGCATAAGTATTCAATTCTTTAGCGATTTCTTTTAGAAGTTCAAGAGCCCATTTTTCTGTATATGCTCCGATAAAAGCATTTCTGCTTTGTAAAGTGGTTTTAGTCCCTTTGTAGTTTTTTGGCCAATAAGCATGATACTTTTTGTCTTTTGTAGGGTAGAATAATTGTTCAGGAGATGCTACTTCTAACGACTTTGTGAAAAAATCAGTCTCTTGCTCTTTTGTCCATAATTTTTTATCTGCCATTCTTCTTACCTTCTTTTTTTATCTCTTCAATCATAAAGTTCTCAAATTGCTTTGATACAATCATACCTTTCTGGTCGCAGATATTTTTATAATCTTCATATGTCTTGCTGTCCACGCTTAAAGTGATAGTTCTTTTTCCATTACTCATTTTTACCCCTCTGATAAATAAACATATTTATACATATTTATAAACCTTCTGGAAACGAGTAATCGTTTAACAAACTGACTTGTTTTTTCTTGAATTATATTCTGTAGTAGCGA
>CAZIEE010000138.1:0-2760 GCA_964538135.1 uncultured Methanosarcinales archaeon | reverse complement strand
TTAGTGATACGAGTATTAAGGTGTTTCAAGTCTATGTCAGAGTTTTGTACCAAAGTTCTGTACACTACCCACATTTTAGGAAGGAATATGTTTCTAAAGCCACTCGCTTCGTATTCAGCTCCATTGAGTTTTCTATTATAAAGACGATAATTTTCATCGTTTATATCACGCATTGAATAGGTAATCCCGTCAGAAACTTCTACGAGACCCTCTTGATTATCTGAAATAAATTGTACAAGTTTTTGTAAAGCTCTATCTTTACTCATTTTAGTTTTCATATTTAAATAATGCAATATTTTTTATTATTTGTCAAAGTATGTAGGTCTTGCAAAGGCTGGTACGTTTAAGCCATAGGTTGGTCGTACAAAATTACTTAAAGATGTCTTTGTTCTCATCTGATATGCGATACTTAAAGCTAGGACCAAATCCCAGTGATTCGTTGCTTGAGCGTCAAATTTAACAACACCTAAATCCTCTCTATCATAGGTTCGAAGTTCAAACAAGAGCTCTTTGCAAGGAATTTCAATCTCTTCATTATTTATGGCTTCTCTAAGTTCATTTAACATATGAGGCTTTGAGGTTTTCGTGGTAAGCCAACCATATTTCATTATCATTGACTTTTTATTTTCTCCTGTTCTGTATTCAAATTCTCTATCAGGATTAACATCTTTATACACGTTAGAATAAATCTCTTTTAGTTTAGAAATCGTTGTATGTCCGTGATTGTTTCTTTCAGGACAAATAAGACATCCTCCGTAGTTTACTCCCATTCGTTTCAACTCGTGAGCAAAAAGGTCTGGTGGAATATCTCTGCTCCAATAAACGGCAACAACCTTAGCTGTTTTCCCTAATCGTAACACTACTGCCGTAGAGGAGTCTTGCCCCACTCCTTCTGCAACATCAGCCCCTATGACATATTTCTGTCCAACAATATACTCCTCGTATATTCTCCAATCTCCAATCTTTTTCGGCTCTATAATTTCCATTTTTTCTAGTTCCTCTTTATCAAAAAGTTTAGAACCAGAAGAAATAAAGGCTTCTTCAGGAGTAATGGGATATTCCTGACGGAGGCGATACCATTTCCTAGAAAGAGAAACCCACCTCGTAAAATAATACGTTATTTGCTGGTCAGTAAAATTATATTTCTTTTGTAAATCTAAGAATGGAAACCTGTCCTCCGATTGTTTAAATTTATTTATGATGTCTATGTCTATTTTTGCTATTTCATCATCATCCCACGTCCAATTATAGAAATGAGATTTATAATCAGCAACAAATTCAGGTTCTCCTCGTAACCACGCTTCCCAAAACATATCGTGGAATGAGCCAAATTCTCCTTCTGCCGTAGATTCAATATCCACTCTTCCGTCAAAAGGAACAGCTGGGAGAGTTCCTGTTAACATTTCTTCTGCCTTCTGAGGGTACAAACGACACAATTTACCAAATTCTGAAACGTGTACCCGTTGATATGTTCCGGAACGTCCTGAATTAGTAACAGCCATTGAAGAGAATTGTCCGTCTCCCCAATCAAATTTCAATTCATTTGCCTTATCTGTTGTTGTCTTCCATAAATCTCTTATTTGCTGTGGTATATTCTCCCACGCAAAATTCACTTTGTTTTGAAAAATCTTTATCGCTTCTTTATCTGTGTGTGCAATCTGCACAGCGTCTATTGCCATTCGTTCTCCTTTGTTCATCACGCCAAACAAAACATCATCAAGGATGTCAATAGATTGAAATGTAGTCATTCCTAATTGTCGTGATTTTAATATTATGTTTCGAGAATGTTTATTTGCATTGAAATGTCTTTGGGCTCTATTACTTTTAAAAGCAATACGTTTTCCCTCTTTATTTCGTATCTTATAAAGATACTGCATCCGCCATTCTTTATTCAATAATTTGTCCATAAAGCATATATACCATATTATACAAAAAACACAAACTTGACAGGACTTGTTAAAACGATTACACTTTTGTGTGGTAGCGAATTAAAATCGGTCAGGGCTAAGTATCCGACTTCCGACTCCCAATTGCCGATAGGCTCTTCTCTTCTCCTAACATTCGATTCCTTTAAGATTAAAGAAAATAAGAATTTTCTTTTTTTTGTATATTGCATTTGAATAAAAGTCTTTTAAGGAATTTTTTGTGTTTAAAAAATATAAAAATTTTTTTACAGGTAATCGGATTTGTTTAAAAAAATATAAAAATTTTAATAGAGGTAATCCTTCAAACTTTATTTCCAATCCAAAAAAAGGGGTACCCCCCTTCTATATCTCTCCATTCTCTAATTGATTCAATACGCTTGCTATATTGACTCCTACGTTTTCTGTTGTTTTGCCTTGAATAAGTCTTTTAGTCTTAGTCAAAGTGTCAATTCCATTGATTGCATCTCTATAGGTTGCTTTATGAGCTGTTTCGAGAGCTCTCTTATATGATGCTTGGATTATCTTTTCAATCTTTTCTTCATTTTCTTTTAATGCATTTTGAACTTGGGTCGATTCTCTGACTCTTTGAATGTCTTTACCTGAATTTGCTGTTATTGGAGAGTATCCAGCTTGTATCATTGCTTTTCTTATTGAAATAGTTCCTTTTGATTCTTTTAAAATACTTGCTACTCTTTCACGTTTCATCGAGAAGCGGGTGGTTTTTGGTGGTGTAGCATCTTTTTCTATAATAGCATCCATAGCGTCTTCTTTATTATATATATAGTATAGCGTGCTTGTATACTATTGACAAGCGTATATCTGTATGCTATAATAG
>CAZIEE010000137.1:0-2764 GCA_964538135.1 uncultured Methanosarcinales archaeon | reverse complement strand
AGGAAAGGAGAACTACTATATAAATGTTTCAAAATTAAATTGTCAGAATACTAGTGCTTTAAAGTGCTATCCTTTTTAGTAACTGATGATACAAACTCTTCTGTTTTCATTGATATTAACCAATGGGATAACAAGGAGAATTCAGTTATTATTAGCTCTGATCATCCAAATGCTATTTACGCATTTAACGAAATTGTTGAAAAAGGAATTTATAGAGATATACATGCTAAAAGCTGGTCATTGCTGGATGTTGGCGTTGGAATTGGGGCTGGGGTAGTTATAGTAGGTGGTACAGCAGCAACAATTGCAGGCGCACCTCTGGTTGCTGGTGCTATTGTAATTGGTGGAGGTACGATAGTTGCTGGAGCTTCATTTTCTAATGAATGCATTGTTAAAAACTACGGCGGTGATAACTGGGGATGGTGTATTTTTGCTATTGAAGTCGGGCTTCTCTCGCTTCTGAACTGATTTATTATCCATTTCCTTTTTTTTTAGTTTTGTCATAGTTTCACCAAAAACTAAGAAAATATAGGGTGATTTATTAAAGTGTTAACTAATTATGAAATTGAACATATATCAAAAATACCGAAATATTTATATACTATTTCGGCATTTATATACATATGAGCTTCACAAAACCAATGGTCAGGGTTTTCAGGATTGTTTGCCACGGAAACGACACTCTGCAAGGCATAGCAAAAGAAGCTAAAAAATCCTTAAGCTGGACATCAGAAATCCTTAACCAATTAATCAAGGAACAATTCATAACTGCGAAGTTTGCAATATCAAGACCCGGCTCAAGAAAAATATTCAGAATAGCTGATACAACCTATGCTATAAAACTCAAGCAACTGATGTACCGCAAGCCATATATTGACTTTAGCGAGATTATTGCCGGCAACAAATTGAAAGTCTTATTGGCAATATTATATGACTGGAAAGATTACAAAACTATCTCAAAAATGATAAAGACGTCCGTGAATGCAGTCAGGCAAACAATTCCTAAATTAAGAAACAGGGGTGTCATAACAAAGAAAGGTAGATTGCTAAAATTTAACAATGTTGCATGGAATAATCTTTTTGAATTCCTAAAAGAGCTTAGAAACTTCTCAAGCCTGAACGGTTTTCTTCTTTGGAAGTATGATAATGAAATGATATATGTAGTTGATGGTAAAAAGCTTGCGAAAGGAACTTTAACAGGGTTTAATAGATATGTGGATTATGGTGTCAGAGTGGCCACTGTTACAGGATGTTGTTATCTTCCTGAAAAAATGCTTACTAAAGAAGAAATTTTTGTTCATTCATTATTGCAGATTGATGACCCCAGGCTTTTGCACCTTGCATTAACATTCTATGTGAAACATAAACTGAACACCAAGAGAGTCAAAAAATTAGCAATGTACTATGATTGCTATTCCAAATATGAAGAATTAAATGCTCTGACTTTATTAAAGGAGGATTATAAAAAGGTCGAGTCTTTCCAAACTACATTTGATAGGAAGGATTTCCACAGAGTTGCCCATATGTACGGAGTAAAAAATGTTTGAGAAAAAAGAACTTCAAAATTGGTTGGTTGATGTCAGCAGGTACGTCAGCAAACCTGTAACTGTCTACTTGATAGGGGGCTGTGCCATGTCCTTCAAGGGATATAAGGCAGCAACAAAGGACATTGACATTGTTGTCCTCTCCAAAGCGGACTTTGATGTGGTTAACAATGCGATAATGGAAGCTGGCTATAAGTTGGAAACAGACCTTAAGGATGAATTTTATTTGACTGCTCTTGCAATGTATGTTAAAGGAGATTCTCGCATTGACATATTCTTGAAAAAAGTTGGAAAAATGCTTGCATTCACTCCTAAAATGGCAGAGCGCGCGGTAATTGATAATAAACTAGGGCACTTAATAGTTGCGCTTACATCAAATGAAGATATCTTTCTCTTCAAATCCATGACTTCAAGACCTGAAGACATTAAGGATTGCGAGCTCTTAATCCAGACAGGATTGGAATGGAGCACTCTTTTTGACGAAATTCTTGAGCAATCCAAATCAAAAGATAAATGGTTCTTCTGGACATTTGAGAAGGTTTGCATAATAGAAAATGAAACCAAAATTCTAATTCCGATCAAACCAAAGCTGCTCGAATTGGTAAAGAAATATTGGAAACAAAAGCCAACTGATTTTATGTCCAATGTCACAAATCTATATAATCATCTTCCCAAGAAACATCAAAAGGATGTTCTTAAAAATTCAAAGAAAAGAATATGATGATTTTTTTGCGAGTATGTAATTTTGTATAAACAAAAACAAAATTAGCTGTAGCCAAGCAGCTGTGAGTAAGTGAATTTCTAATCATAAGTCTGGAAGAACACTTGAAACCCTTCCGAGAAGCAGAAGGCCTACTCAGAAATTATAAATTTATGGCAATGATTGAGGTAATGCAGATGAAAGAAAAATTAGAATAAATGAGTGCATTAAAAGCCTCTCTTGGCGATTGATAGAGGAATGTAAGGAAAAATTATTGATTTAGGTTATAAAAAATTTTATTGATGTGGCCAACTAAACTAATAAGATGGAAGAACAAGAAGAATAAAAATATTTTCACGATAATTTCTCTTATCTTCTCCAAATCCTCTTTTCTCAAAACCATTACTTGCACCCCAGCAACTGCCAATATCATTAATTTTCTTTCAAATTTTTTATTATATTCAAGATCTTCCATTCCTTTGTATTCAATTATTAAATCATTTAGTCCAGGCAATATGAA
>CAZIEE010000136.1:0-2779 GCA_964538135.1 uncultured Methanosarcinales archaeon | reverse complement strand
AATGGAATTATACATTATCAAAAATTTAAGACTTTATTTTTAGGCTTCCTCTTAGATATAGTTCAAGTACAATCTGGAGAATTATTTAGCACCATTAAGTCAATTAAGCAAAGTTTAGAAAAGCAAAGTTTAGAAATTAAAATAGGAATGTCTATTCCATTAAATCGTAATGGAGAAATTCAAAACAATTGTTACCAATCTGCAATAATTCCAGAACTGTTAGATATAGTTTATAAACAATTGTCAAGTTATTGTAATTAAATTGATTCCTAATTAATCGTTTCTATATAAATTTTAAGGTACTATAGGGAGTATATAGGTAATCTATAAATATAGAATAAACATTGCTCTCTCAGGGGGTGAGTAACTGTAAAGCTCATTCACAGTTAAGTGTTTTAAAACCTATTAATGGTAAAATAAACGTACTATGTATAAGGTAAAAACATTATAAGGTAAAAACTTAAAACTCCAACTGACAGAAGCTATAAAGCTAGCTATAAAGCTATATAAAGCTATATTGCAACAAAATTGCAAATAGCAATCTGGTTGAGCAAGCAGTGAATCCCCTACTTCTTTTTTTAATTTTATACTAACCCATCATAAATCACTTTGCTCACATCAATTTTAGCTTTTTTATTAGGAACTGTGTTTGTAGAAATAATAGCTACACCTGCCTTTTTTAATTTATTTAATGCGCTACCTGCAAAAATTCCATGTACGCAGATGCAATATACTTTCTTAACTCTAAATTTTTTTAGCATCTTTGCTGTTTCTAAAATTGTATGGCCAGTACTCACAATATCGTCTACAATAACTATATTTTTGTTCCTGAAACCTATATTTTTGTTTGTCCTGCTCATCCTTACCTTAACATGATAAGAATCGTACCTTTGTTTGTTTAATATGTATGAATCAGCATTGATAATATGAGCTACTTTTCTTGCCCATTTATAACTTTCTTCGTCTGGACCTATAATAATTGGTTCAGGAATATTCTTCTTAATATAGTCTGCAATCAGGTTGATTGTAGTAAGATTTTTTGCTTTTATCTTAAACATCTGTTGTAGATTCTTTTTCCTGTGTAGGTGTGGATCTATTAAGTATGCACCATCAAAATACCTGTCAATTAAATCCGTGATTATATTTTGGCTTACAGCTTCTCCCTTATGAAACCTTTTATCCTGCCTTAAGTAAGGAAAATATGGTGCAACTAAAATAACTTTTTTGGCTCCCAATTCATGAGCAGTTTTTGCTGCAAATATCACCTCTATAATACAATCGCTTATGTTTTTGTAAAATGACTGTAGTAAAACTACAACCTTATTTTTTAAATTGCACTCAAATCTAAGATAGATCTCATCATCAGGGAATTTATTCAAAAATAGATTGTAATTTTTAATACCCAGTCTTTTTGCTATTAAATCCCCTAAATGGTCTCCATGTGAACCACTAACTATAATCATCTTGATCATTTTGCTAAAGTAAAACATGCCACCAGTTTCTGATTGGTGGTTTTTGACATATAAAAAAATAAGTTACCATTATAAAATAACAAAAAGTTTAAATATAGCTATAGTTTACCTTTTCCAATGAAAAGAAAGCATGATTCAGGTAGCAGATTTCTAAGTATATTCTCAAGAATAATTGCTCTTTTTATAATCTTTGTCTTTGTATTGAATACTGCCTACGGTGCAGGATCAAAATTAATCTTTTCTGATGTTGATGTTAAGGTAGGAGGCAAAACATCAAAAAATGTTGTGGATGGGGAAAGAATAGATGAGGAGGCAAAACCTGGAGACAATATTGAATTTAAGATAGAAGTAAAAAATAATTTTACACGTGATGAAGACTTAGAAATTGAGGATATAACTGTTGAAGCAACAATTGAAGAAATTGAGGATAATGATGACTTTGAAGAAGAATCATCTGATTTTGATTTAGATGCTGACAGAGACAAAAGAGTAACATTAAGATTCCAGGTTCCATTAGAAGTAGAAGAAGATACATTTGATGTTGTGATAACTGCTGAAGGAGAAGATAAAAACGGCACCGATCATAAAGCCACTATGAGATTAAAACTTGAGGTAGATAAAGAGAATCATTTATTGAAGATAACAAAAAAATCAATAGTCCCGGAAAAAGTAGACTGTAACAGAAACAATGTTCAAATTGTAACAACTTTGATAAACATTGGAAACGAAGACGAAGAAGATGTTATTTTTTATTTGATAAACCAAAACCTGGGCTTGAATATTAGGGATGCAATAGGCGAGCTAAAAGCTGAACCAAATGAGAAAGAAAGTATATTTTCAAAAATATACCCATTTAATGTGCCTAATGAAGTAAAGGAAGGAAGTTATCCAATTACTTTAAAAGCAGTTTATGATAAAGAAAGAAAAAAAGTAGAGGAGTCAATTATATTGACAGTTACTGACTGCCCTGAAAAAAAGGTATTAAAGGTATTGTCTTCTGATAAAGTTGAAGAGAATAAAGAAGAAAGTGAGGTTAAAGTGATAACATCAATAACAGGCAAGGCAGTTACAGGAGCAGTTACAGGAGCTACTGAATCCAAAGCCAAGACGACAATTCCAGATCAGGATAATACAGTTATAGTGGAAACAAAAGAGAGTTTTTTAAAAAGTAACTTAATTCTTATTGGGATAATGATTGCAGAGATAATTGTGATAATAGTAGGTATTGTTCTGCTAATCAGTTTTTTTAGAAGCCCACATTCGACAGTTGGAATCAGAAAATGATGTTTTCAATCAAAAATGTTAAT
>CAZIEE010000135.1:0-2813 GCA_964538135.1 uncultured Methanosarcinales archaeon | reverse complement strand
GAAATGATTTCAAAAATAAGGAAATCACTCATAAATCAGAAAGTGCCTGAAAAACGATAATTATTTAAATGATTAATAAAAGGTGTAGAATAAAATGTTTAATAAGAAAGGTGCATCTTTCGGAACGATTGTTGGAGTTTTTGGTTCTATATTAATTGCTTTAGGTATCGCTTGGCTTATTGCGCAAAATTGGCATCAAATTCCAGCACCACTAAAAATTATTATTCTTCTTGGAGCAACCAGCGGAGCTTACACAGCAGGAACTATAATGCGGGCTAGAGATTATTCTGGCATTGGAAAGGCTCTGCTTGTGTTGGGTGCTTTACTTTATACACTCAGCATTTTTTTGATAGCGCAAATATTTGCTACCAGCACAAGCTTGCAAGGACATGCTTGGTTATTGTTATTAGCATGGATTGGTGTTTTAGCTTCTGCGTATATTTTTGATTCTTCCGCAAGTTTACTAGTCGGATTAATTGAAGTTTGTGTGTGGCTCGTGATTCAATTTATTGCTTTCGCAGAAAGAATGTCATATTATAATCAATCTTACGTGATTCTTGCTTTATATTTTCTTGCAATGGGCGTTTTAGTATATGGCTTGGCATTATTACACAGGTCGGCAGAACATAAATTTGGCAGATTATATTTAATTTGGACGGCATTTT
Organism: uncultured Methanosarcinales archaeon; assembly: GCA_964538135.1. Lineage (GTDB taxonomy): Archaea > Nanobdellota > Nanobdellia > Woesearchaeales > GW2011-AR4. The sequence goes on along the minus strand of CAZIEE010000135.1, from coordinate 2,148 downwards.
ATTTTATGGCATTTGCTTATGTCCTAAGCTTTCAAACATTATTATCCCGTCTTTGGGTTGATGGATTAACATTTTCTGCAGCAATTGTATTTTTATTATTCCTCGCTGTAATATCCATAATTACTTTAGTGATTGGAATTGTTGCATCTTTGAATAAACAAATTGTTCAAAGTAAAGAAATTATCGGAGTATTTGCTTTGATTGTTTTTTTAATTTTATTGATATCTTCTGCAAGTGCTGTTTCTAAATCTATAGGTGGGTGTTATAAAAGACAATGTTATGATTTCAAAGACCAAACATCGTGCACTAATAGCAATCTTAGCAATCTTCAAGCTAAATGCCAGTGGTTGAATAATTATTGCACTGATCAATCACAAAATTGTTACTCATTCAAAGACGAAAATTCTTGCGCTCAAAATAGTTGTAAATGGACTCCTGTAACGAGATGTGAGCAAAGAAGCTGTAATTTGAAACAGTCACAATCAGTATGCGAATCCAACTCTGGTTGTAAATGGATGGGAACTTATTGTGTTGAAAAAGAGAGTTGTAATCAATTTACATCACAGGTAGCATGCGAAGGTACGCAAAATCTAAATTGCGAGTGGCTAAATAAGCAAAATAATAATTACTGTTCGCCTATTCAGCAATATTGCTATAATTATAGAACACAAAATTCATGTGAGAAATCAAATTGTGAATGGTTAACAACAGGACAATGTTATGCTCAATACAATCCCATTCAACAAACGTCATGCTATAATTATAGAAATGCAAGCGCTTGTGGCTCTGCAAAAGGATGCAAATGGAATGAATATTTAAGTTATTGTGATGTTTTAGGACCATGTCAAGAATTCTCAAACAATAAAGATACTTGCAAGCAACATAATGAATGTCAATGGAGACAAAATAGTTTATATTCTTATTGGGGCCATGGGAGAGTCAAAACTCCTTTAAGTTTATGGGCTATTTGGATATTTGCAAATGTTATATTTATTTTACTTATACTTGGAATAATTGGATATGGGACATGGCAGAAACTTCCAAAAATAATTAATCTAGGTATAGTGTTCTTTTCATTGGACATTTTAACAAGATACATTGGTTTTGCTATGGATTTCTGGGGCTACACAAGTTTAAGTATAATTTTCATAGCTGGGGGCATAATGTTATTAGTTGGCGGATATTTTATAGAAAAATGGAGAAGAAAACTTGTGGCTCAAGTAAAAAGTGAAGTAACTCCAACAAAACCGACTAGGTTGAGATAACTATGAATCAATATAAGCGTCTTATTATTGCTCTTGTAGTTCTAATCGGAATAGCAGGCAGTTTCATGCTTTATCTTTCATTCCCTTTATTGATGGGAAAAACTGTTATTTTGAAAACTCAGCCTGTTGACCCTTTTGATTTTTTTAGAGGACAATATTTAACAATCAATTATGAAATAAGCAGAGTTAATTTATCGGAAGGTTTTAAAGAAGGCGATACAGTTTATGTATTATTAAAAGAAGCAGACGATAAGATATGGCACGCTGATAAAGCATTATCAAGCAAGCCAGAAAGTGGAATTTTCATAAGAGGCACTGCAAAGCAATCATGGAGAGGATTGGCTGTTGAGTACGGCATTGAACAATATTTTTTTGAAAGAGATGCACATATTCCAAGAATGGATTCTGTTAAGGTTAAAGTTGATAACACAGGGCAAGCAAGAATTGTTGAATTACTTATGAATGGGACAAGCTTGAATATTACTTACAAAAAACCTACTTTAACCTCTTAAAGGAAAAAATATATTATTAACTCGTATTTTAGTAATAATCAAATATTGTATGTTTTTGTTTGCTTCTGCCTCTTGCTGTAAACAAGAAGGAGGATGACGAGCTTCATCCCACAGATAAATCAGTGGGTATTCGCCCTACGATTTTATAATGCTTTGATTGAAGGAGCTGTAACTTAACCGATTTTAATTACGTGAACACGGCTTTGTCCGAAAAGTGGTTAGCAGCATAAGGTCGACAGGCTGTAATACAATACCAATAATTTAATCCAGTAACAACGTAGTCTATCTTAATTCAGTCTAGAATTTTTCTACATTGGTCTATAATTGCACTTATTTTATCTTATTAACCTATAACTTTTCTACCCATTTTC
>CAZIEE010000134.1:0-2875 GCA_964538135.1 uncultured Methanosarcinales archaeon | reverse complement strand
CAGCACAATTTTTCCATAGGAAATGATTTCAAAAATAAGGAAATCACTCATAAATCAGAAAGTGCCCCATTACATCAACATTTAAATGGAAGTACGTCATATATTTTAGGAAATCAGTCTATTGGTGGAGTGGGTTCACTAGCATTCATGGGTTTATTTCCAAATGTAATTTAATTGGGGGGTGGTGTTAATGGGTAAAAAAGAACATCTTGAAGAATTAGATAAACAATTAGAAGAAGCGCAAAAGAAAAAGAAGGTCGGAACAAGAGGGTTAATAACTGCTATATTGTTTATCATTTTTGGGTTTGTTTTTCCACTATTCTGGATTATAGCATTGTTAGCTCTAATATTTTCAATAGGTTATATATTCAGCGGTTCAAAACGCGTTAATGAAATAAATCTCGAAAAAGCTAAGTTAAAGTAAATGAAACGAACAAGATTGATTTTTATTGGATTTGTGATTTCTCTTCTGTTTTTGATTAGTTGCTCTAAGAGCACAATTGTTTCTGAAGAGGATAAAGAAGCAGAAACTAAATTTATATACATAGCAAAATTGTTTGTTGAAGAAGATAAAAAACTACTGGAATCCATAAAATTCATAATTCAACAAGATATAACTATTGAGCAACCAAATGATTGTGATAAATATCTTTATGATACAAATGCTGCTATCTCTAAAGAGTTTTTTAATAGAACTTACCCTAAACATCTTGAAGAACTCAAAAAATCAATTGCTTCAATGAGTAATCACACTGGAATTGCGTTTGCAAATGTTTATTTAGCTTGCACCCAAACAAGAATCTATAGATTATCTGGAAAGGCAGAGGATTTGGAAAATGCTTACAATTACAAAAGACAAATAAGTGAAGAAGTTGATAAAGCCGATACAGACTTATTACACATTGAAGAATTTTTTAACACACAAGGCTATAAATAATCAAATGGACAGTAGTTTTGAAGCAGGAAACAGTAAATCAATATTTGAATCTTCTCTCATACTCTTTATGGTCAAACCATTCAAGAACAATGCTCACAACAACCAATTCCTCATTAACAATAGAATACATCAATCTCCATCCTCTTGGCAAATCATATTTCCAGAGGTTTTTGATGTTTTTCTTGGAGTATGCTGGTGGAATCAACCTTTTAGGCAACTGAATTCCACAAAAAGCATTTTGCTCAATATTGTTCATTGCCTGGTTCATCAAACGAAACAACTCTTTTTCAGAATCATCGCCACTTTCCAATTTGTAAAATGCTTTCTTTATATCCTCATCAAAAAATCTTATCGTGGATGGCAATTTCATTTTCTTCTTCCCAAATCCTTTCTTTCATAGTATTTTCTAGCAATTTCAGGATAATAAATCCAGCCAATTTTTCCTTCAGCATCAATTGAGATTTTTCTTGAATAAACCAAATAATCAATAACTACACAGAATGTTTGGTACATCATTTTTTTAGGTAGAGATTCCCATAACTTCCTCTTTTTAAATTCGCCATCATTCTTTCTTATAAAATCCTCTACCATAAGCACAGTATCAAGTCTAGGATACCTCAAAATGTCCTCTTTCTTCATAAAAATTGATTCTGCCATGTTATATCAATAGATATAACAACTGATATATAAACTTTTCTCTTTTAACGGACGGAAAACTGCCCTTCGATTATTGTTCCCGATGTAACGCTACGCTCTTTGTATAGAACACGAGGACTTCAAATTTACTCTTCGGACGAAGTTTTCCCACACTTCATATGGTAAAAGAGTTTAACAGGAATTTTACGGAAAAATCGGTCGCTTACGCTAAAACGCCAAGCGTTTTCCCGATTTTTCCCAAATTTTTTCCAGCTCTGAAAATTTGCCAACTCTGTGTGTGGGTTGCCTCACACGAGGGCAAATTTTCGAGGGAAAAAACTTCGTAAAATTCTATAAGTTAAATGCAATTCGAAAACCCGCCTTAAACAAAAGATTTATTTACTTTATACGAGTAGATTATAATATGAGATATTACGATGAAGAAAAAATGCAGGATGTGAAAATCAAACTAGAAAAAAATATTCTCACTTGGGAAGATGTCATAACCAAAAAGATGTTTGGTTGCCCTTGCTACAAGGCAAAAGATAAACTGTTTGCATTTATAGTTACTGATGGCGTAGTAATAACCAAGTTAAATGAAGATGACAAAACCTTACTATCAAGAAAATTCAATATCTCCCCATTTGTAGCAGGGAAAAAAGTTGTTCAAAAATGGATCAAAATATCGGTGAAAGATAGTGATGATATCAAAAAGATATTGCCATATATAAGAAAAAGTTATAAACATGTTCATACATAGGAGTAAATAATATGAAAAATAAAACATTATTTTTAATCATTATTGCAGGTTTGCTTGGTGGTTTTGTTGGAAATGCAATATTAGGTATTTTGTTTACTTCACCTCCAATTCAGTCTATCTTGTATAACCCAGATATTCAGAGCCAGACTTTTCTTGACATTACCCCATTGAGAAACGTGCCATTATCTGTTGTAGGTCTAGTATTGCTAACTATCATTCATTCTTGGCTTTTTTATGTTTTCAAACCATCCATACCAGGCAAATCCTGGATCAAGAAAGGTCTTTTCTGGGGTTTTGTCATATGGCTAATGTTTTGGTTATTTCAGGAGTGGTTTATCTACCACACCTTGCTACAGGAGCCAATTATACTTAACCTTTTAGAGTTATTGATCTTGCTTTTGGGTTCATTGGTTGAGGGTTTAGTAATTGCGTTTTTTCTTGAACGAAAGAACTGACGGCGGGTTTTCGAACTTTGGTATGTATTAATCTCTAGAGGATAGCTCTTAATTCTTTATAGGGATTCAATCCCTGCAATCTCCATG
>CAZIEE010000133.1:0-2897 GCA_964538135.1 uncultured Methanosarcinales archaeon | reverse complement strand
GAGTAAAAATCCTTTTAAGCATAATATGCTCAATTATTTAAGTCCGTGACTATAATGCCTAATTTTTAGGGAATTTAGGAAATTATCGTATGTATTAAACTCCCGTCTATAAAGATTTTCCTCTAGTAGTCTGCCTACGATTTTACAAAATTAGTTTCTGTCGTATTTATCCGAACAAAGCTCCCAATCCTGCTGCTGCAGATTCTTCAGCTTTCTTCTCATCCACCTTCGATTCTGTTTTTTGTTCTTTAATTTGGTGGGTTGGTGCACCAACTGGTGCAGCAACTTGAGCAACAACTACTTCTTCAATTGCTTTGTCTATATTGACTCCTTCCAAAGCAGCTACTAGAGCTTTTATCCTTGCTTCGTCCACTTTAATACCAGCTGCTTCGAGGACATTCTTAATTGATGATTCATCTATTTTTTGTCCTGCTTTATGAAGCAACATAGCTGCGTATATATATTCCATCGTTTATACCTCCAATTTAGCCCAAATAATTTTTTGGCCAATTTTGTTTGATTTCTATTTAACATAATTTTTATGTAAATTCATCATTTGGATATGTGCATCCTTCAATAATAAATCTATTATGCCTTTATCAAATATTTTCTTTGCATAACCCAATGATCTGGCATCGTTATGTGCTTTTTTAATTAGAGGGATTATTATCTCTTTTGCTGGGTAAGCAATGTAATTTGCAAGATTATATGCAGACCTTGATGCATTTATTAATCTGTTTTGGTATTCAGACTCATCAATGTTTAATATGCCTCTATCATAAATAGTTCCATTTTCATATACAGCTACTAAATCTAATCCAACCTCACTTGGTTGAATTCCTAATCTCGTTAATATCTCTGCAACTTTTGGCTTAATTTTCTCTCCATATTTAACAACAATAGTGTCCTCTTTTATTGCTACTTTGCCGCCTTCAACTCCAGATTTAATACCTGCAAGTGCAAGCTCTCCAATGATTGGACCTGGAGCAAAACTGGTTGGACCTTGGTTTACAATAATATCTTTAGTTGCTGTTTGACCTGCTTTTGCTGGAGCAGGAGTTTTATTTTTTTTCAATGTCTTACTTAATTTAAATGGATTTTCCCTAGTGAAGATTAATGCAGGGAGTCCTACCAAAAATGACTCTAACTTTTCAATATCCTTTTTATGGGATTTTAGATCTTCAAGTGCAAGCTTTATCAGTCTTTTTTTAGTCATTACAATAGAGAAATCTTTCCTTAATTTTGCTCTCATACCTTGAAGCTGAGGTGCAGGAAGATTCTCAAGATTAACAATTCCGATTATAGGGTATCCCTTCATTAGTGTAACTAAGTTATTTACAACATCCTTTTTGTACTCTGCAACATGAGGTAAGATTTTATGAACTTGTTCCATTTTATTTTCTTTTATTTGCAATCTTATTTGCAATCAATTGGTTTTCCCATTGTTAATTTAACATAGGTATTTTTTATGTTATGTTCTTCGTTTGGTAAAGCATGAAGTACTGCATTGTAAACAACCATAGCATTTTCTAACAGATTTTCCTTACTCATATCTTCTGTACCTATGGCACATTGTATTACTGGAGAGCTTTTGGCAATTACCCTGATAGTTTGTTGTAGCTTTTCATATAATGGTCTAAGGCTTCCAACAGAATTTAATATAGCACCAATCTTTGGATTCGGCATTTTATTTCTTGGACCAAGGGCCCTTCCAAAAACATTTGCAATCTGTGGCATTAGGTTAGACTGAGCAACAAAGTAATCAAATTTATCTGCAATTTTTTTAGTTTCTTTTTTTTCTTTGTACTTCAAAAAATTTTCTGGTGATAGTACTGCATCATAAATTTCTTTAGCCTGCTCTTGAAGTTCAGGCCCAACTAATGCACATACAGTTACCTTTTTCCCTCTTGAATGAGGTAATGTTATAAATATATCAATATGGTGTTCTTGTTTTTTAAGATCGAGTCCTTTAAGGTTTATAATTAAATCATAGGTTTGCTTAAAAAACCTTTTCTTAGAAACATCCTTTGCTTTTATTAATGCTAGTTCAAGTTTTTCTTTTTCCATGTTCCCTCCTACCGAAGTAGTACAATTGGGTAAATTACTTTAATTTATGGAAGAAATCAAATCTATTTTTAAATTTATTGTTGTATTCATTCAGCAATTTTGCTCAGTGTTGTAAATCTGCTATGCACATATTATTCAATACTCAAAACTCTGCCCACAACCACAAGAACTTTTTACATTTGGATTACTTATCTTAAATCCTCCACCTTGCAGACTATCTACATAATCAAGCTTTGCACCTTTCAAGAAGTGCATATTTTCTTTGCTAATAATAATCTTGACTCCTTTTTCAACAAAAACCAAATCTAAGTTTATGATATTGACATTGTCGTCTAACTCTAAACTGTATTCAAATCCATTACAACCTCCAGGTACAATCTCTACCCTTAAGGCAGAACCTTCCTTATTATTTTCTTTTAGAACCAATTTTAATTTTTCAGCTGCTTTATCTGTAACAATAAGATCCTTACCTTCTTCAGAATTTGATTGTTGTATAGCAATATTCAATTGTGATATGACCTCTTCAACTTCTCCATCACTCATCCCATGACCTTTAAAACCCTGTTCTAAAGTCTCATAATATGATACATGACAACCAACACAGTGCACTCCTGCAGATTGTAAAACCTCTATACATGAAGGGTACTTTGCTACTACCTCCCCTATAGTCATATCCTTTGTTATAAATTTTTGATCTAATTCATTTAAGTTGTCCATGTTTGTCAAATATTTGTCAAATGATTATGAATAAATCTATTTAAATGTTTTTGTTGGAGGGCACAGTATAAAAAGTGAGTGATTTCTTTCTTTTCAATTCACATTTTTTAACC
>CAZIEE010000132.1:0-2944 GCA_964538135.1 uncultured Methanosarcinales archaeon | reverse complement strand
TAGGAAATGATTTCAAAAATAAGGAAATCACTCATAAATCAGAAAGTGCCTAGAAGACATTACCTTTAAATACGGCCTCAGTTTTACCTATTAAAAGTTATTCAATTTACTATGAAGATTGCTTAAAATGCCACAAATTATGGATTCAATGAAAAGTATTTATTGATGATTTTGATTTTTTAATGGTTATTCTCTCTTCAAGTCCAATAAGGATCGATGGGGCTTATTTAGAAGGAGGTGGAGCTATAGTCAGGATGGCATTGGCTTTTTCTACTATAACTCAAAAACCATTTGAGATTTATGATATAAGAAAAGGTAGAAAAGATTCTGGATTGAAAAACCAGCATTTGTATTGTGTTAAATCATTGCAGGAACTCTGCAATGCTGATGTAGAAGGATCTGAACTTGGATCTTTATGGTTAAAATATTATCCAAAGAAAATTGTTTCTAAAAATTTAAACATTGATATTGAAACAGCAGGCTCTATAACCTTATTATTGCAAGCTTTATTATTACCTTCATTGTTTGCCAGCAGAGCATTAACTGTAACCGTAAATGGGGGCAGTGATGTCAGGTGGAGTCCATCTTTCGATTACTTTAATAATGTTTTATTGCCACAATTACAAAGATTTGCAAAAGTTGAATCCAGATTATTGAAGAGGGGTTACTATCCAAAAGGTAACGGTAAGGTTGAAGTTAAGATCAATCCAAAATTTAATATAAATGATTTTTCTGGTTTTGAAGAATTTTATCAGCATTTAAAACAAAACATTTCTCCTTATGATTTAACTGAACAAAATAATTTAATTCAAATAAAAGGAGTCTCTCATGCTTCATCCAATCTGCAAAATCCAAAAGTTGCTGAAAGACAAGCAGAGTCTGCAAAAAATATATTAAAATCAAAATACAATATTCCAATACATATAGATACAAGATACCAGGATACATTGTCAACAGGTTCTGGTGTGACTTTATGGGCAATATTCTCAAAAAATAAAGATGATATTGACGAGAGCAATCCAATAAGGCTTGGCTCTGATGCTCTTGGTGAACCAGGTAAAAAGGCAGAAATTGTTGGAGAAGAAGCTGCAAAAAAATTAATAGAAGAAATTGAAAGTAAAGCAGCTGTTGATAGGCATTTGGCTGATCAGATACTTCCATTTATTACATTAAATGGGGGGAAGGTTAAAGTATCAGAAATAACCACTCATTGCAGAACAAATATTCATACAATACAAAAATTTGTCGGAGAAATTTTTGAAATTGATGAAAAAGAGAATACAATCAGGAAATCAATAATCTCATAAGTCAATTTCTAATATTTTACTTACTTCTTCTTTAATTGATTTCTCAAAATCTGTAAGTGTCTCTCCTTCCATTTTTTCTGTGCTTAATGTTCTCATCAGTCTTTGGATCAATTCCTCTTCTTCCAAACTGGAGTCAATTTTTATCTGACCAATATGTTCTTTTATTAGATTAAATTCTATATCATCAACAGAACCCGGATCAAGTTTTATTTCTTCGAATTCTTCAGAGCTTAGAGCATAAGTATTTCTCATTACAAAATATGCTGACTTTCCATAAATTACATTAAATATTTCCTTGAAGTCTATATCTGATGGTTTGCCACTGTTTAAAGTGCCATACAACCTTATCATTACAATTGTATTGTTGAACTCTTTATTTTTTATTTCTTCAATTATCTCATTTTTTATTTGATCTGGACTCTTGTGATTACAGTTTTTTATTATTTTATGTAAATTATAAATCTGTATGGGTTCCCATTTTGTAGTAAAATATTCTTTACCTTCTGTAATACTATGCTCTACTATATAGAACCCTCCCTTCTCTAGTTTTTCCAACTCATTAAAGTTGTTGGGAAACAAAGGACCGGGATATACTATTTTTCCATAGCCCTCAATAGATCTTTCTTCAACAATATGTATATGCCCCCCAGCATAGTAATCAAAACCCTTTGGCAATAGGGATAATGGCTGTGATATTATATTTTCCATATCTTTTGGCTTCAATTCATCAATACCGGAATGAAACAAAAATATTTTATAACCATGTTCTGTTTCCAGATTTTCTGTAATAAGCTTCTCATAATATGTTTTTTCCAACGTGCCTCTTTTTCCAAGAATTCCTGTAATCTTTGCTCCAGTTTTTTTATCTAAAGTAAACCTTAATTTCAATTTTCCATTTTCAACAGTGCCTTTGAACACATTAAAGAATAATCCTGCCTCTTCCAGTACATCAAGTATTGTTTTTCCACTCGGACTGTAATCATGGCTCCCTGGTACAATGTAAACTCCAATACCTATATCCTTTAATTGTCTAAGCTCTGCAACTACAGTCTTTAAGTTATCCAGCCTTGGAAATGAGGTATTAAACAAATCACCAGCAATAAGAATAAAATCCACATCTTCATTAATACACTTATCAATTGCCTTAACAAATGCATATGTACTTGCATCTTTAAGCTTAGGGTCTCTCCATGAGCCAATATGGCAATCAGCTAAATGAGCAAACTTCATGGATACAAATAAATCAAAACAATTATTTAAAAGTATAGGTAGTGAGGGTAATAAGGGTAATAAAAAAACAAAAATAAAAATTATAAAAGAACTATATTAGATTTGAATATAAATCTTATTTCTTCTTTTTCTTTGCCAATTAAGACACCTCCTTAAGTTAAATAATAATTTTCTGTATGTGGTACTATTTAAATGTTTTTATTTTATGTAATCGTTTAACAAACTGACCGATTATTAATGATTTGTTGCAAAAACGAAGAGTGAGTTGATATCTCGATAGGGGCTGTCTAAAAAGCCATTATGAAAACTTTGTAAAATTCAGCTAAAAAATAAATTTTTACATTTAATTTATCGTCAGAAACTATAAATATAAATACTAGTTTATCGTATTAAATTCTATAAAACTA
>CAZIEE010000131.1:0-2999 GCA_964538135.1 uncultured Methanosarcinales archaeon | reverse complement strand
ACGCAGTGGAATTATCAAATTCCACAAATTGCGAACGTAGTGAGCAATTTCTTTTGGGGCTCATAATAATTTCGCTTATTGCTGTCTTTTTACTCGTTAAAAAGTTTGTTTAATCTCTCAGATTAGACGAAAGGCAATAAGTCCAAGGGCACAAAGTTAAGTTTTATTGGGCGAACTTTTTTGAAATAAAAAAAATTAAATATAGGGAGAATTGTAGAAAACAAATGGCATATGCTGTAACTCATGTAATTGTCGCTATTGTGCTCATTGACTTGTACCGTGATTATATAGCAAAGAAGAAATTCTCTACATGGTTTGTGCTTGTCGGCGGTATTGCTGGGTTGCTTCCAGATATTGATGTACCACTACAATGGATGACGACAGCATTTTTCGGAGAAGCTGTAACTTTACACCGCATTGTTACTCATTCTCTTGTTTTTGTTGTCATATTCTTAGTGATTGCGTTATTATTCCATCTTCAAAAACATAAAAAATTAGGCATTTTAAACAAGGAAATCTCTTATGAGAATGTTGCACTGTTTTTTACAGTAATTGCAGTAGGATGGTTCACCCATATTGCATTAGATTGTGGTGTTGCGGGGGACTACAATCTAACATGGTTTCCCGGCATTCCGCTTGGATTTTGCTCTCATCCTTTTTCTGGCGAGGCTCTTCTTGGATTAGATGCAATCATTCTTGTACTATGGCTTATACATGAAGAATGGGCACGCAAAATCAAAGATTTCATTTAGAAGGGAAACATTAAGTTGTATTTAAATCTTTCGGTGTTAATTATTACAAAGTAGTCACAGATTTTCCTAAAAAATGGGTTGAAAAAAGCAAATAAAAAACGAAAACTTTTTATATTAATTCATACTAATCATATTAATATGACAGATATGAACAAAAGAATAAGAACGGTAATAGTAAATGAACGCGGGCAGATTGTGATACCTAAAGAAGTAAGGAAAGATTTTGAAATTTCAAAAGGCTCAACACTAGTTCTGATAGAGAGGAACAAAGAATTGCTGCTTAAAAAAGAATCTGATGTACTGGAGAGAATGGAAGAAGAAGACAAGTTCTGGAAATCTCTCTCAAGAGAATCATTGAAAAGAGCATGGAGCAAAGAAGATGATGTCTGGGACAAAGTTTACAAAGAGGGCAAAACATGAACCAGCAGGATTTAGTGTGGGTAAAGCTGCCTTTTTCTGATCTTATGCAAAGCAAGGTCAGGCCTGCTTTAGTAGTTTCAAACAATGGCTACAACAAATCTAATCCGGATATTGTGGTTTGTGCTGTTACATCAAAATTGAAAGAAAGCGAATACAGTGTTCCAGTAGACAACAAAGATTTGACCGCTGGTAACTTACCAATCAAAAGCCGAGTGAGAACCGATAAAATCTTGCAGATTGAGAAAGAGCTTGTGATTAGGCCGTTTGCAAAGCTTGAGAATAAAGTTTTTGACAAGGTTGTTGACAAAGTTGGAGACTTAGTAAAAAGAGAATAGCTTAGTTTGTATAGATTTCTTTCTAGCCCCGATTTCTCGTATCTTTAAAACCGTCAAACGAAAAAAGTTAGATGAAGTAGGATTTCTAATTCGTATGGAATCGTATAACGTAGTTATGCGAAACCGATAAGGCTAAAATTATGGTTTATTCTATAAACGCATAGTGGAGCTGGAAAAAACTTAGGTTGAGCGACATTATGAAATAAGGAGCGAACCGCATAACGAGTATTAGATGCCTGAAAGGTACAACTTTTCCTGCGACCTTAATTGTTATCGCTGCCGTACTTTTGTTAAATTCCCTTTAGAGTTCAACGGGGTGTGAAGCAAGTTGGCGGGCGAGCGTCGTTAGGATGTTGGCGTCATTTCTTTATAGTAGTTACAAACCGAAAGATTTAAATATAGTGATGATTTACACTAGCATAAGGTAAATTAAAAATGACAAATGCTCAGGTAAATTTGGAATCTTTAGCATATGATAAAGCCAGCTTTGCCCACAGCCAAAGGGAAGCGACAAGTATGGATCCTAAGATTAGAGGACCACGACCATATTACTATATGTGGAGAGGAAAAGACGGTAGAGATGGCATGGATATTTTGACTTTTGAAGATCCAACTAAACCACAAACTGCTAAATTGTTTAGGTATACTAAAGAACAAATACATTCAGGTGTTGATTTAGAAAGAGATACACCAGCATTTATTGGGGATGAAGTTGTAAGAGTTTTACAAGAATATGCTGGTAGATAGAATTTTAAGATGCCAACCCCTTTTTATTATTTCTTCAAATTTATAATTTGACTATCATTTAGCTCGCCCGCCAATTACATTTAACAAAAGTTAGGCGAAGCCGTATAATGCCCAGCATTATACGAAGGCAGCGATTTTAAACAATTAAGGTTTCCTTCATTTCTCTAATTCCAACAACATGGATGAAAACTGAGTGCAGAGGATTTTTCAGTTACGAAGTTCTGAAAAATCCTTTGCGAATAGGGTTTTCACCAAGAAAACCCGTGTTTGAATCCAATGTTGTTGTTGGAATTTGCTAAATTTACAATATTTTATGCAAATTACCCAGATGGAATTAGAGAAAGAAGCTAATTTTCATTGAAAATAGCTTAGGTCGCAGGAAAAGTTCATCTAATAGACATTAGATGAACTTTTTTGCCACCTTATTTATAACTTTGATTTTTTCACGTATGAAAATAATCAATTTAACCATACGAAACCCCATTTTCGAGAATTTATCTAGCCTTTTTTGATAAAACTTCTAGTTTTTTATGTTTTTGTGGATTTTACACATTAAACGAAAATCCATTAACTAATAAAACAATAAAAACAAAATAATCAATCCATCCCCCGTCCAATCCCCCCGACCACCCGCCCCTAAGGATATTTCACTACTAAATAATAACTACAAAACCAAAAGCTTTAAATACTTGCTTTGTTGCATAATTATCAAATTATTTTAGTATCCTATTCACAGTCAAATAAT
>CAZIEE010000130.1:0-3032 GCA_964538135.1 uncultured Methanosarcinales archaeon | reverse complement strand
TTTTCTTCCCGATGACCATTTAGCTAAAGCGATATATGAAGTAGTAGAACATCTTGATCTTAGCAAGATTGAATTAAAGGATTGGATTAGTCCAAACTCTAAAAATTAAAATTAGTGAGCGTAGCGAACTTTCTTAACAACCCCAGAACTTATTAACTTAAAGTAACTTATTAATCTTTGCAACAAAAAAGCCTTCTGTATCATTATCCTGCGGCCAAATTCTCAGGCATTTTTTTATTTCAGAATTATATTTTTTATTTTCAAACTCCAATACAGCATTGCTTCTCTTTAATTTCATTTTTATTTCCTCTAATCTTGCATCCTCATATTTGCTCAATAAAAAATCCACAACTGCTTCGTTTTCTTCTGGTTCCAGGGAACATGTTGAGTAAACCAGCGTGCCACCTTTCTTTAATATGTTAAATCCAGTCTCAATCAATCTCTTTTGGGTTATTGAAAGTCTTCTTATCATGTCTGGATTCCATATTGTAATTGTTTTAAAGCTTTTTCTTATAGTACCTGTCCCAGAGCAGGGAGCATCAACAAGTACCTTATCAAATTTTATGTCTGAACCACTAAACCATTGGCCTTGCATCAAAGTAATTATTACGTTTGATGCTCCACATCTCTGAAGATTGATTGACAATGGCTTCATTCTCTCAATAGTATAGTCATTTGCTATCAAAATTCCTCCATTTTTCATGTATTGGGATACCTGTGTGGCTTTGCTGCCTGGTGATGCTGCAATATCTAATACCACCTCGCCTTTTTTTGGCTCCAACACCATTGGGGGTATCATTGAGGCTGCTTCTTGTACATAAAAATAACCCAGAGAATGCTCTATCAGATTTCCAATATCCCTCCTCTCTTTTTTATGATGTTCAATCCAAAATCCTTCCTTGCACCAGGGTATCTGCTTTAAGTCCCAATCTTTTTCTAATCTCTCTTTTAATTTTTTTATTGATATTTTTAGTGTGTTAACCCTTATTGACCTCATTAAATAAGATAAAGAGCATTTCGCAAATTCTTCCCAGTTAGTTAATTTTGAATAACGCTCAATGAATTTTGGCTTGAATGTTATATCCTGATTTCCAGCTTCCATACTTAAGCTTTCATGATTATTTATTTAAAAGTTTCTTAATATAGGAAAGCAGGAGTTAATTTGCATTTAGGAGAGAATAGGATTAGTTATCATCTAGGACACTAAAACGTATGTGCATAGCATCATAAGGTCAAAATTCAATCATGTTGAATTCATTGACGAGCGTTGTGGCGAGGGGATGCCCCCTACGGGGACGCAGCTCCTTCATCCTTCCCGTAGGGAATTTTGAAGATGCTATACACATACCTAAAACCAAAATTTTATAAATAAGTCGTCTATTTTATTGCAATGAATGCCTCCGTAGCATAGTAGCTATTGCGGCGGATATTCTAAAAATTTAGCCGAAACTTGTAGCTATTGCAAGCTATCCGCAGGTCGAGGATGCAATTTCCTCCGGAGGCTTATCTAATATTACAATAAAATGCCAGCCAAAGAAGTAGAAAAGCAGTACAATGACTTAAGGAATAGATATAACCTTCCAGAATTCAAAGAGATGGATTTGGAATTTGAACTAAGTGACTTGGAAGAGACGAGCTATTTACTTAGATGTATAATCAGGTTAATTACTGATAAGCTTTATTTTTATTCTCATCTCATTGAAGAGTTGATTAATCCAGAGGTATCAAACCTGTATGCAATACACGAGATGAGATGTTTTGACGAAACAGAAAAAAATAATATTTATGAGCTATACAAAAGATTGATGGAGATCAGCAGGCATTCTATAATAATAGCCTTGGGTTCCAATGAAAAGGAAGAAGCAGAGTTTATAAACAATTTCTTTTATCAATGGATTGAGCTAAAAAAGGAATTGCTTAAATATGTAAAGAAAATGAGAAATTCCTGGAGCATACCAACAGATGTAAAGGAGGATTTAGGTTATTTAGGTTAGGATGCAACCCCTCATACTTGTTATATTTGGCCCACCTGGAGTGGGTAAAGGAACTTTATCAGATATGCTTGCTAAAAAATACAAAATATTACATATATCTCCAGGGGATATTTTTAGAGAAGAGATAAAGAATGGCAATAGCGAACTTATACAATATGTAGAAAGGGGGCTTTTAGTCCCTAACAGTATTGTGAATAAGGTAATAGAAAAAGCACTGAAAAAAGAGGAGTACAGGAATGGATTTATTCTTGATGGTTATCCAAGAACCATAGATCAATCAGAATTTCTTGAAAATGTTTTGTGGACATTAAATAAAAAAATAACTCTTATTCTGAACTTTACTGCAAATGAAGAAATCTTAGTTGAGAGATTGACTAAAAGACGTATGTGTAGTCAGTGCAAGGCATTGTATAATCTGCTTACAATGCCTCCAAGAAAGAAAGATATTTGTGATAAATGTTCTGGTCAACTGGTACAAAGAAAAGATGATGCACCAGAAACCATAAAAAAGAGAATCCAGGTTTATAGTCAGGAGACAGCTCCATTAATAGAGTATTATAAAAAGAAAAAAATACTTAGAGATGTTGATGGATCAAGAAAACCAAAAGAGGTTCTAATCTCTGTTGTAAGTATTATTAAGTCATTAAGTCATTAAGTGATTAATCAATTGATGATTATGCTTGAAAATAAAAGTGATAAACTACCAAATGAACTACTAAATGAATTGGTAGATGTACATGCACATTTAGACCATCCCCTATTGATAGACAGAACAAATGAAATAATATCAAGAGCAAAAAAACTTGGATTAAAGTGGATATTAAGTAATGGATTAAATCCACAAACAAACAGGTCATCTCTCGAGCTTTCTGAAAAATACCTTATAGTAAAATGTGCCATGGGGCTCTACCCAGGGAGTACTTTAAAATCAGATTTTGATATAGATAAAGAAATAAGTTATATTAGAGAAAATAAAGACAAATTATAGTAAAAGACATAAATAATTGAGCAAAATTTATATATAAGTTCTTACAAATA
>CAZIEE010000129.1:0-3034 GCA_964538135.1 uncultured Methanosarcinales archaeon | reverse complement strand
GTTTTTCATCTTAAGGTATTCCTCTTTTGTCATCGAAGAAGACCTTAAGCACGAGTTGATTATGATATTCTGCTGTCTTGACCATTCTTTATCATCGTGTTCAATAATGTATTTAGACCACATGTCAATAAATTTAAGCCTTTCTTTACGATTATTATTGATAAAACTCATTTATCATCATCTCATATTTAGCAATTAATCTCCTGTCTAGATTCTTGCTTGCAATATTCCTAATATGACGTGCATCTTCTATATCTTTTGGAGATTTTAAAACTATCTCTTTAAAAATAATCTGCAATTCAAGATTTGAAATAAAAATTTTGTCTTTATCTAATTTTACTGTTATAAACCTATCAAATGCAAGTTTGTCAATTTTGTTTTTTGCAAATTTTAATTCAATATTCGGAATGACAGTTTTGACTTTTGCAAATCTAATAGCAAGTTTATTATTAATATAATCATAAATGCTATTTAAATTTTCTGCATTCAGGCAATAGAAACGGTGCTGTTTTAGTTCCTTCAACAATTTTGTAAATTTTAAATATGATATTGGGGGAATTATAATGTCTATATCTTCACTTGCACGTGCCCTTCCAAGAAGGATAGAGACATAGCCACTCACAATAACATAATTCGAATATTTTTTCAGTATTCTAACAAAATCAAATGTGAATAAATCCAAATCTGATAACTCTTTGTTCAATTCTATTATTCTTTTTGATACAAATTTCATTTTACCAATTGATAACAATACCTAAACTTTTCTCAAATTTGGGAAGGGCTTGCAATGATGCTTTGTAGCTATGCACATACCTTTGTATCTTTGCTATTTTATCTCCCCATACCCAATCAGCCTAAATCGATTACCTACTCTTCTGGATATAGTTATTCTTGAACTAGAATCAGCACATATTGGCAATTTTAATTTACATCTTATTTTATCCTTTTTTAGTTCAATAACAGTGCCTACAGTTGAGGCTGAATTTACATTAAGCATCAACATTTCACCTATTTTTATGGGTTCAACACTAAGTTCTTCTTTTGTACCTACTACACGTACTAATAAATGAACATCCAGTTTTAATTCGTTCCATACCTCGGGAAGTGTTCCAGGGAGTCCAACCAAAGAACCAGTAAGTTTGTCAGATTTTACAATTGAAGGATCTAAAGATGTCAATATCGCAACAGAGCCGCCTGGCATGGCTGACTCAAGTTGAGAATCTCCTGTGTAAATATTAATTATTTTAGTAGTAAGTGGTTTGGATACCTGCTGATTTTTCTCAATTATTATTCTTCCAGGCTTTATCTCTATTGTGTCACCAATTTTTAATGTTCCTTGCTTAAGACTTCCTCCTAAGACCCCTCCTACTAATTTTTCTGGTGTTATACCTGGTTTATTTATATCAAAGCTCCTTGCAACAAACATAATTGGAGGTTTACTATGGTCTCTGACTGGAGTAGGGATGTCTTCATCAATTGCCTGCATAAGCAAATCCAGTCCAACTCTATGTTGAGCAGAAATTGGAATAACTGTGGCATTTTTATAATCTGTAGTTTTAAGAAATTCTTTTATTTCTTCATAGTTTTTAAGAGCTTGCTCTTCACTGACAATATCAATCTTGTTTTGTACAACAACTATATTCTTAATTCCAATCATTTTGATAGCAGTTATATGCTCTCTTGTTTGGGGTTGGGGGCACGATTCATTTGCTGCAACTAATAACAATGCACCATCCATAATTGTTGCACCACTCAGCATAATTGCCATTAATGATTCATGTCCAGGAGCATCAACAAAACTTACCTTTCTTATATAATTAGTTGCGCTATTGCACGTATCACATTTTTCTTTTGTTGTATATGACTTTGCACCTTCACATTGTTCGCACTTACAGAATTTGACATTTGCATACCCTAACCGTATAGTGATTCCCCGCTTTAGTTCTTCAGAATGAGTATCTGTCCATTTCCCGCTTAGGCGCTCAAGCAAGGTAGTCTTTCCATGATCTACATGGCCAATCATTCCAATATTGATAACAGGTTGACTGGTCTCTGGTATATTTTGTTGTTCTTCATTTTTATTCTTTTTTACCATAATACCTTACTCCTTTTTTTCAGCAGGAGTAAAAATTTCATCTATCTTTCTAGTTCCTTCTTTCACAATCTTTAGATTAATCTGGGATATTTTTTCATTAATCTTGTGACCACACACAGTTTTTTTTCTTTTAATCCCCTTTTCACTCCCTTTAAAACCAACACCTTTGTAAATCACTAATTTTTTCCTAATTCCAAGAATTCCACTCCTCATAGGAAAACTACAATAATCAGAGCCTCCTGTGATCTTCAGTTCATAACCATTCATCTCGAAATCATCCCCTTTTATAGTTTCTCCTATATTCAAACCTATAAATGTTTTTGTTAGATCATCTTTTATTTCTTTTTGAAATGTTTTTCCAGTTGATGGATCTGAAATACATAATTTAAAGCTTACCATTTTTGTAGAGAGAAATAAGATTTATTTATATATTTTATGTTATTCTGGCACAGTATAAAAAGTGAGTGATTTCTTTTTTTTCAATTCACATTTTTTAACCTTCGTTTCTCGTGGAAAAACCAAGTTTTATATATAAGCACACCTCTATTTATAGACGACGATTACAAATTTTACCGTCAATAAAAGGAGGTGCTTAAATGACTGAAATACACTTGAACCTTAATAACTTTTCGGATTCTGGCTTGTTTTTGAACATAACGGTTATGATTATGTACGGAAGAAAGGATAAGGCAATCCATTTATTTGATGAGGATAAAAAGATAGTAATAATTACTGACTGTGACAGAAGGTATCCTTCAATTTTCAAGAGGATATGGGGCAAGAATGTTTCTTAATGAAGAATATCTAAGCATGCTCGGCTCTGCAATTGAAGAGGGTATTCTTCTAGAAGATGGGGATAGGAGAGGCTACAAAACCAAAGATGCAATAGAATTTATAAATTCCAATTTTGGAATTGGATACACCCCAAGACATTGCCAA
>CAZIEE010000128.1:0-3126 GCA_964538135.1 uncultured Methanosarcinales archaeon | reverse complement strand
CCTGCTTTCATCTGCGGATTTCGCTTCGCTCAATCCGCGAGGGTTCAGCAGGTCACGCTACTCCTAAAAGAAGAAAAAGAAGTCAAATTCGAGGAAGGAACAATAAAATTAATTCCTGCATGGAAATTTTTATTGTCCCCACTCCTTCAACATCT
This sequence comes from uncultured Methanosarcinales archaeon, assembly GCA_964538135.1. Classification (GTDB taxonomy): domain Archaea; phylum Nanobdellota; class Nanobdellia; order Woesearchaeales; family GW2011-AR4. Next base: position 2,971 of record CAZIEE010000128.1, on the reverse strand, counting down.
CTATAATTAGTCTTACACTAACCCCTGTTGCGCCCTTTGTTAATATTCCTTTATCTGTTTTTGACCATACAGTTGTACCTATATCCAGATGTGCCCATGGAACATTATTGACAAAATTTTTCAGGAAAGTTGCTCCCATTATAACTCCTGCATCACCATCCTCACTTATATGTTTTAGGTCAGCAACATCGCTTTTGATGCTTTCTTCATATTCTTCCCATAAAGGAAACTCCCATACTTTTTCAAGACTTTTTTTAGACGCATCATTTATCTTTTTAGAAAGTTTTTCATCTGTGCTTAAAAAAGGAGTTCCTACATATCCCAGTGCAATCAAGCTTGCACCTGTCAAAGTAGCAATATCTATAATAGCTTGTGGATCCAATTTAGACGCATAGGCCAATGCATCTGCTAAAATCAATCTGCCTTCTGCATCAGTGTTTCTGATTTCAACAGTAATCCCATTATATGCAGTCAGTACATCATCTGGCCTATAAGCACAGCCACTTGGCATATTCTCACAAAGCGGAATAACCACAACTAGATTAATACTCAATTTTAATTTAGCACATGCCTCAATAATATGAATAGCTGCAACAGCTCCCCCTTTGTCATCTTTCATATTTAATATGTAAGGATAAGACTTAAGGTTCAATCCTCCACTATCAAACGTGACACCTTTTCCAACAATTACAATTGGCTTTTGTTTTTCTTTGGAATTGTTAGCACAGTATTCCAGAATAACCATTTTTGGCTTATTCTCGCTTCCTTTAGCTACAGCTATAAAGCATTCCATCTTCATTTCCTTTATCTTTTCTTCATCAAGGATAGTCCATTTAATATTTAATTTGCTTGCAAGATCTTTTGCATAAGATGCTATATAATCAGGATTGGCAATATTTGGAGGTGTATTGATTAGATCCCTTGTTTTATTGATAGCTGTACTGACTGTTAAAGCATATTCTATCTCCCTATCATAATTTTTGTTATTATTAGAAATAATTGTTATCTGATTTATATAACTTATAAGCTTAATATCATTCTTATCTTTTGTTTTGTACTCTGTAAATTTATATAATCCGATCAATATACTAATTACCAACTTTTCTACAATATCCTCTTCATTAAATTTGCCGTTATTAAATGAATTCAAAAGAATGCTAAAACTTTTATTTCCATTAGCTCTTAATACTTTTGAAGTATCTGCAAATAGGGTAGTTAAAATGTCCAAATTAAACTTTTCAGACTCCCCCAATCCAATCAAAACAATATTTTTTATATTTTTGTTTAAATAGATATTTTTTATTTCCCCTTTTTCAGCTTTGAAATAATCATCTTTTATAAAAGAACTAACAATTTCATTGATACTCCCATCAATATTGCTTAGCTTATCTTTATTATCTTTAAAACACCCTATTAACAATGCCTGATCATTAATCTCACTAATGGCTATTCTTGATATTTTTATTGAAGGACTTGTTTTTTCCATGCTCAGGATGTAATTAGTGATTGTTTTAAAATTTATGGGTTAATACTAACAACAAAGTTTTTAATATTATTTAGGTTACTAAAAAAAATGTATGATACAATAATAGTTGGAGGGGGTGCTGCTGGGCTAACAGCTGCAATTTATACTGTAAGAAAAAAACTAAAAACATTAGTAATAAGCATAGATGTTGGTGGCCAGACTAACCTAACAAGTCATATTGAGAACTATCCTGGAACAGGGGCTATGCACGGCATAGAATTAATGCAGAGGTTTAAGGAAGAAGCTCTTAAATTTGGTGCAGAGCTGATAATGGGAAAGGTCAACAAAGTTGATAAAACTACAAATGGATTTGTTGTATCATTGGCAAATGGAGAAACTTATGATTGCAAGGCATTGATTCTTGCCTATGGAAAGGTTCCAAAAAGCATTGGAATTCAAGGAGAGGAAAAATTTATGGGAAGAGGTGTTAGTACTTGTGTAACATGTGATGCACCTTTGTATAAAGATAAATATGTTGCAGTTATTGGAGGGGGTAATTCAGCTGTTGAAGGTGCTTTAGAACTTGCTACAATTGCTAGAAAAGTTTATTTAATTCATAGAAGAGACAGCTTCAGAGCTGACGAGATAACAGTTGAAAAATTAAAAAACAATAAAAGTATAGAGCCAATACTTAACAACATTCCATTAAGAATTATTGGAGACAAAAATATCGAGAGCATTGAAGTTGAAAATATTATAACAAAAGAAAAAAATGAATTAAAAATTGATGGAGTTTTTATTGAGATTGGATATGTTATTGATACATCCTTTGTACAACACTTAGTAAAAGTAAATGACAAAAAAGAGATAATAATCGATGACAGAGGTAATACATCTTATCCTGGTATATTTGCAGCAGGAGATGTAACACCCATTCCATTTAAACAAACAGTTATAGCAGCAGGCGAAGGATCAAAAGCAGCATTAGAGTGCTACAGGTGGTTAACTGGATCAAAAGGCAGTGTATTGGATTGGACACATTGATTGATATCATTAATATTCATTAGATGAATTCATTTTATTAAAGATATATTACTAATGCGCTGGTGCAGGAGCTGGTGCAGGTGTAGCTACACTTGGTGTTTTCTGATACAAATCCCTTATACCACTGCCTATAGCATAAATTGCTTCATAAAATCCTTTAGCTGTATTTCTAACAAGCTTTCTAGTTACATTTGTTGCAGCAACCAAATAAGGGGTTTTATCTCTTTTTTGTTCTTCTTTAACCTCGTCCTTTTTAGGAGCAGCGTGACCTGCTGAACCCTCGCGGATTGAGCGAAGCGAAATCCGCAGATGAAAGCAGGTCTATAGATACGCCAAGTAGTAATATTCTTATTCTCAAAGTTCTAAAAAAAATTGAGCGCGTGATGGTTGCGCTCTGTAAAAAGAAAACAAAAGTAGCGTTAGCTATACTTCTATAAAAAACCATCGGAGAAAAAGAAAATG
>CAZIEE010000127.1:0-3160 GCA_964538135.1 uncultured Methanosarcinales archaeon | reverse complement strand
CTTAATCCCTTTAAACTCTTTCAATTCCAGCAAATCTGGGTCTCCTGTAACAATATAATCAGATTTTCCATCAAAAGCGCACTCGATAATCTTATTGTCTTTCTTGTCCCTCACAACGTCAAATTTGCTAGTGACCTCAACAATATGGTAATAAGTCATAAGAATATCAATCAACTCCTGTATGTTTTCTCCTGGAAAATGGAATTTATTTCTCAATTTGTCAATAACTTCATCTAGAATTTCAGTAGATATAACCAGTTGATACTCTCCTAAAATACCTCTTCTTATTACTTCATATGGATTTCCCCTCCAGAATATAGATGAAATGATTATATTTGTATCTGGCAGTACTCTAATCATCTTTTAGCACGTCTTTTTCTTTTATTCCTTTCCTTGCAGCAAATGTTCTGCCAAATCTTGCTAATCTCTCAAAATCTTTTACAGTTGGTAATTCTACTCTTTTAAAGAGGATAGTATCTCCTCTGCCATACACTGCAAACTTTGTTCCAGATTCTATGCTCATCTGCTCTCTGATTTCCTGCGGTATAACAACCTGTCCTTTTGGAGAAGTTGTTGTTATCTGAACTTTTTTTTCCATAATATATCACCTAGTAAAACTATTTTACTTTTGTACTTAAATACTTTCTGTGCCCATTTATCAAACTCGCAAAATATCCTGCACCAAAACCATTATCAATATTAACAACAACAACACCTGGTGAGCAGCAATTAAGCATTGTCAACAAAGGAGCAATCCCTTTAAAAGAAGCACCATATCCAACTGATGTAGGAACAGCTATTAATGGGTTGTCAATTAAACCAGAAACAACGCTTGGCAATGCACCGTCCATGCCTGCAACAACTATAACCACACTAGACTGTGCAATTTTTTCTTTATTGCTTAATAGTCTTTGTATGCCTGCAACCCCTACATCATATAACCTTTCAACATTGTTTCCCATTACTTCAGCTACAAAAGCAGATTCTTCTGCCACAGGTATATCAGATGTGCCTGCGCTTAAAACAAGTATCTTCCCCTTTTTATACAATTTATTAAATTTATTCAATTTTTTTACTTTATTTCTTACCAGAATAGTTTTTGAGACATTGTTATATTCAACATTTTTTACATGTTTTTTTACTTCTTTATACATCAAAGGTGAAGCTCTTGTGGCTAATACATTTGTATTGTTCGAAGCTAGTTTTTTAATTATTTCAACAACCTGTTCTATAGTTTTATTTTGGCAAAAAACAACCTCTGGAAATCCCCTTCTTAATGCCCTATGATGATCTATTTTAGCAAAACCCAAATCCTCAAATGGCAGGAATTTTAATTTTTTCAATGCTCCATCTATATCAATTTTCCTGTCAACAAGCTTCAATAATATCTGCCTAATCTTCTGTTTGTACATTATCATCAACAATTATCAACTTACGTTTATCATTAGATTTAAAGAGCCACTCTTAAAAGGTTGTATTATTATCTCAACAAAACCTATTTGAGAAAATCTCTTCTCAACATAGAAAAAATTATTTTTTAATATCTCTTCTCCTTTATCATTAACTTCTATTCTGGCAATTTCTCCAAAGTGCCTTACCCTTAACTCCCTTATTCCAAGGTCTTTCAAAATGTTTTCCGCTTCTTCAACCATGGCCAGTTTTTTTAGAGTAATTGCCTGATTATGAGGTATCCTTGAAGACAAACAAGGACTACTGGGTTTGTCCCAGACTTCTAATTTAAAGTGTTTTGCAAGCTCCCTAACATCATCCTTTTTTAATCCAACATCTTTTAATGGGCTAATCACATTATTTTCCTTAGCTGCTTGTAATCCTGGCCTGTAGTCATCCAAATCATCAAGGTTTGTTCCATTAATTATATTTTTGATTCCTAGTTGGTTAGCAATTTTTTTTAGCTTTGAATAAAGCTCTGATTTGCAGTAGTAGCATCTATCTATCGGATTATTAAGATAGTTTTTGTTCTCTGTTTCTTGTGTTTCAATTATCAAGTGCTTTGCTCCTATCCTCTCAGCTATTTTTTTTGTCTCTTCCAGTTCCCTTCTTGGCAAAGATGCACTATCAGCTGTCACAGCAATTACTTTATCACCTAACTCATCATAAGCAATCTTAAGTATAAGGGCACTGTCTACCCCTCCCGAGAAAGCAACTATAGCTCCATCTAATCTTTTTATCTGTCTTTTTAATATTAAGTATTTTTGGTATAATGCTTCAACAATCATTTTCTAATTTGTAGTAGAAAAAACAAATATAAAAAGCTTTGCTATATATTATTATTAATAGAATCACTCATAAAATCTACTTAAGTCTTCTTGATTTGCTCTCTTTTTTGGTTCTTTACCAAGAATCATCTTTTGTTTTACTAATCTTGCAGTATGGCCTGATATAACATTCCTTAATTTTTGAGAAGTAACATCAACATAAGAATTGACTAAAGCTTTGTTTTTTTCAAATTGTGCAGTAAATTCTTCAGGGTGCTCTTTAATCAGTTTTCTTGAAATACTCTTAACCAAAGTTGTTTTTATTCTACCCATACTCTAATCACTCAATCCTAGTTTGATCAAATACCTTTGGTATCACTTCTTTTTTACTTAAACTGGGGTTTGCTTTGTTAACTACCATTGGGGTTATTCCTTCCTTATATTCTAATTTGGCTATTTGCACTGGATTGTAATTTATCTTTTTTAGATCTTCATCAGTAAGCTTAATCATAAAAGGTGCACCCATAGAAATCTGTAATGCCCTTGCACCTATAAGCCTTGCCTCTTCATATTTAGTGAACTTTTCCATCTTACCCTATTAGAAATTATTTGAAATCTTTTTATTCGTCGTCGTCCCCATTTCCAGAATCATCGTCATCATCGTCATCGTCATAAAAACTTTTCATTTTTTCACCTCATCTTTAGATATTTGTGTATGCCTTTTTAGAATTTTTACTTTTTATAACGCTTCATCATCATCTACTAAACTCTCTCCACAAGAAGGGCATTCAACTTCCCCCTCTTCAAGTATGGTTTGACATTTCGGGCATTCTCGTTGTTCTTCGTATTCCATCTTTGCCAAATTTTATCTGGAATTATTCTATGGGGTATAATGAATAATCTTTTGAGAAATCTAATGGAAGTATTTAAATATATCGATTCGC
>CAZIEE010000126.1:977-3203 GCA_964538135.1 uncultured Methanosarcinales archaeon | reverse complement strand
TGCAACAAAGGAATGAAGAGCTGCATTTTCGTTGGATATGTCGACTTTCATATTCAGAACAAAGGGATTAAGGAATGCAACATTCTATCCCAAACTTCCAAATCTCATACTTTATTACTTGAGTTTCCATTTTGATAGGCTTTATATTCGATAACTGGGTGTACCCTAACCGATTCTAATTAACCAGATATCTCTTGAGATTCAAGGCAGAATATATCTCAATTTGCTCTGGAGTCATATTTTCAAGCGCCTTCTTAACAGAATTAGAGCCTTCTTGCTTAACGAAAGCAATTCTCATGCTCTTTAATTCTTCATTTAATTTATTTTCAGATAATTTTAGATCTTTTAATTTCCAAATCATATAACGATAAAGAACTATTGATAAAACGCAAATAAAGATATGGGCTTTTAATCTTCGATCTTTTCTTAAGTTAAAAGGTTTAATCGGAATTAAGAGTTTATCTTTCATTGCTTTAAAATCATGTTCAGCTATTGTTTTTGAATTATAAGTTTCTGCTATTTCTTTTGTGGTCAATTTTTCTAAATCACTAAACAATATGTTTTTTCCCCACGTTTTTTTTCTTAATTCCAACTTATCTTTGTTTAAGTTCCAGCTGAATTTTTGATCTTTCTCATCAAACTTCCAATCAAATAAAATTCTATATTGCCTATGCAAAAAATCGTTTATTCTCGAGGATAATCCTTTTATTTTTGTTTTTTTGCCTTTCTTTTTTTTCTTAAAACTGTTCTCTATTTCTTGGAATTTTTCAGTTATTTTTTTAATTGAACTTTTGGTCTTTTCTCTTTGTTTCTTTGCTCCTTTTTCATTGTATGTAACAACTATCGAATATTCTTCTCCATAGATATCTTCTTTTGTTCTAAATCCTTTCATTATATTTCCTTTTTTGTTTGTATACAGCTCTTCAAACTTTGATAAAGGAATATCTAAAAGATGATTCATCTGATTCATTCTCAAAGATCCAACAAAATGAAATTTCTTTTTAATTTCAGGAATATTCTCTTCTGAATTATTTCCATTATCAAATACAAATACGACATTTTCTATCTCGAAATTAAACTTTTTTAGTCTCGCATGAATTAGTTCTGTAATGTTTGTAATTATATCAGATTCCTTTTTATTTCCTTCATAAACAACATGCATTATAGGAATGTTTTCTTCGCTGACTACTAATCCTAAATTAATGATATTTTTATCAAATCTTTTTTCCTTGCTTGCTCCTTTTTTTGGTAAATTTTCTCCTTTTTCAATGTAAGTAAAAAAGTTTGTTGGATCCCAAATCAATGTTGAAGGCTTAATCCCCTTTTCAAGAAGAATTTTGCAAATTTCTTCTTCTACTTTTGGAATTTTATTTTCAATATCATTAACAACTTTATCAAACTGATTAAAGATTGTTTGAGGGCTCTGAAAATCTTTTTTCCACAACAATGGCAGAATAGAATTTTTGAACCATTTAATTGAAGCTTTTCTGCTCAATGGTTTGTTAAATCTGCAAATGCTTTGCATAATTATATGCTGATAAATTGATAGTTTGTAATTGTTATCTGGAACAATATTCGAGATAATTTCTTTAAGATTTAATTCTTCTGCTATGCAAAGCATAGCAGCTATTGAGCCGAATGATTTTGATTTAATATCAAGCTCCCCATTATTATTTTCATAAAAGTCTTTTATTTTATCTGCTGGACCAAGATATCTCTGCCAAGCTCTAATAGACTTGCCTTTTATCTTAGTTCTTTCTTCAAGATAATGATACTTCTTGCCCTTTATTATCTTAGTGCACAAAAATGCCATGACATTATTAGTGTACACCCCTATTTAAAGTTATCTATACAAAGTATTATAAATAGTTAGTGACCACCTAAAACAATGATGAAATATTATACTTTATATTCGATAAATCAAAAAATCTATTAAAATTGCGTTATACAAATTGGAAACTCATGTTTAAGCAACTAAAAGATAGAGGTTATTCGCAAATGCTTGCGCGCTATAAAAAAGAAAAGCACAAACCTGTAAAGAAACGAAAGCTTTTCACATTTGTTTTTGATGGATTCTATAATTACAAAACTGCTTGGAGTATATTATTTTATCGCATAACCAAGTGCATTGCGGGTGTGCCAATCGCATGCAAAAAGTACAAGCTAAGTTATAACAATAATTGCGTTGAAAATTATAATGGAGGACTAAAGAACAGGTTGATTGTG
>CAZIEE010000126.1:0-950 GCA_964538135.1 uncultured Methanosarcinales archaeon | reverse complement strand
AATAATTTACAGCTTTGTAAACCCGCAACAAAAGCTAGAAGGAAAAACTCCTGCAGAAGCTGCGGAGATAAAACTTAAACTAGGAAGAAACAAGTTATTAGGACTGATAAAGTGGACTTCGAGGATATCATGCTAACGTAACTATGCCCCGCTCCCGAAAGGTTTATATAGCATAGTGTTAATTATCAAATATGAGAACAACATATCTCACTATTTTAAGTTTAGTAGCAATAATTTTCATATTAACAACGACTGCATTAGTAGCTTCTGCCCAAAGCAATGGAAACAATAAAGTTAGGGTTATTGCTCATACAGACAAAGAGGTGTCAGACGCATTGGCAAAGGGTTGTAATGTAGTAAGGGAAACCAGAACTTTAAAAGCATTGATTTGTTCTGAAAGTGTTGCTTCTTCTTTAGGGCTTCAAGAAGATATTAAAGTATTTGCAATGGACTCTGGAGCCAATACACAGATAAGGGCAGACTTAGTGCAATCATCTGGAAATAATGGTGATGGAAGAAAAGTTGTTGTTATAGACACGGGATACAACTATAATCACCAAGAATTAAGCTCAAGTTATTTGGGAGGAAAGGATTTTGTTAATAATGACGATGACCCATTCGATGACAATGGTCATGGAAGTCATGTGGCTGGGATTATAACTGCAGACGGAGTTGATGCTAAAGCAAAGGGAGTTGCGCCATTAGCAGGCATAATTGCAGGCAAGGTACTTGACTCTTCTGGTTCAGGATACTTTAGCGATGTTGTTGCGTCAATTTATTGGGCAGTTGATGGTCCTGATGGCATTTATGGAACAGCAGATGACTTTAATGCAGATGCAATAAGCATGAGCCTTGGAACTTCACAACCATATACCTACAAAGGATTTTGTGATACTGTCTTGCCAGATTTGACAAATGCAATTAAATACTCAAGAGATAGAAATGTAATC
>CAZIEE010000125.1:0-3226 GCA_964538135.1 uncultured Methanosarcinales archaeon | reverse complement strand
ACAATCAGCTCAAGAATATGTTGGATCCTGTTAAGGATTTGATTAAAAAGCATTTGAAAAAAGTGAGGAAGATAGTAGGAAAAATAGAATTTGAGAATAGAGTAAAGACTATTGATGAAAACATCCATGTTGCTAAAGGTGCTGAGTTTATAGACAAAAATGTTAAAGGGGGGTTGGACAATTTTGAGAAAAATCTTCCAGGAAAGGAGAAATTAAGGTTGATTAAGAAGATTGGCAAATATGATGATTTATTTAAGGAGAAGAGATGGGTTCGTTATACTGGTCCAGGACCGCTCCAAAGAGGAATACCCAAAAGTAAGTTGGGCTTTGATAAACCAGAAGACACTTTTTTACATGGATTTAAGGCAAGGGGAACTAATGATGATTTGATGTCTCACATAGGTGAAAGTAGAGATAGTCGTTTTATACCTACTACGAGGTTACCCATAATAGCCAAGGAAAATGCAATTAAGGAGTTTTCTAGCGGGTATATATTTCAAATAGATCCTAGAGCATCGAATGGAATTAATGTTGTTGAAACATTACGACCTTCGCTTGAATCAGGTAAGATAAATCGTGAGTATTGGGATTTAGTGATTGAACATGAAGATGAAATTTCCTTTATAGATTCTATAGATCCTCTAGATATAATAGGTTACCAAGAAGTTGATCATCTTGGAAATACGATAGGCAATTTTGTATATAATAAAATCATTATTTAAGTTGTATGTTGGATTAATGTATATGCCGAGCTAAGCAAAGAAAATGTTGGAGGATGAAAATGAAGAACCAGAATAAAAAACCTACTTATGGAGATAAGATATATTACGAACAAATATGTACTAAGTACAGGACAATTTTCATAGTTAATTTTAATCATGGATTATACGATAAGATCTTAGTGTGTCCTAATTATAGTGAAGGGGTTACATATGATGATATCATTAAACGACTTAGAGAAATATACAAAATAGTTTTTATTGGTACTAAAGAAACACCGACAAAAGGGGCTGACGATGCCTTACTTGTCACATCGTTCGAAAGAAGACGTGATAATATTGAAGAAGATTTCTTAGAACCAAGCCTCTTCACATTATTAGTTAACAAAAAATTTGTCATAAGAAACAAGAACAATTTTTTAGACCTATTGATGAAACTTGTTTCAGAACATTTTATTAGTTATGTTGCTGGTAAGATCTCTTATGATATAAACGACGAGCATTTTTTTATTAATTTAAACGTTGCATTTAGATCTAAAGTTCCAAAATTTATGCCGAAGATTTATTATAATTATAATAACATAAAGTGTCTGTTTAAGCATAAGCGTGATGATAAAGTAACTCTATTCTGTGAAACAAAAAGTCGCAAATATTTGATTGACACAGAACATGACGAATGCTTAAATTACATATTTAACTTTATAGAAGATGGAAATCATAAATATTGGACTTCAGGCGCTTATATATATGTAAACTTTACAGGAAATGTAAGAATTGACCACGCTTCTGAAAAGTTAAGTGTTTTAACCAAGGAGATTTATGCAAAAAACTTAGATGAAGGACTGCAAGTTTTGAGAAATGAAATGAAAAATCTAGGTTTAGAAATTGAAATTATTGGAGATTCAAAGAGAAAAATTTGGGTTAGATAAAAAATAAAATAATACATGCGAGGTAATAAAGGAATGGAAAGATGGAGCCATATTCATGATGATTCCACAAAGACAATCAAGAATGCAGCTGTTTTAAGGGAAGGCACTTTAACTAAAGGATGGGTTCATATTAAACCTAAACATATTTATGGAACACATCCTGAAACAGGAACCATATTCAAGAAAATAGTGAATGGTCAAGAAATAGTAATGACAGAAGATGAAGTACTTGATTTAATGCATGAAGCATTAACCAATGGGGTTGAAGATGTTTTACATAATACAGACACTACTGTACAAACAATTTTAATATCTTATAGAAAAGTAGGATTGGCTAACAAAGGTGTTAGAATAGTCATAAATAAAAGTAATGGTGAAATTGTTACGTCATATCTATCCAATGAGGTCATTTGAATGGAAAGAGTATGTACTTTTAAAATAGAGATGAATGATTTAGAAGGGAATATTAAAAAATTTAAAAATTTTGTTAGATTATCTAGGCGATGGTCTTTCTATGGAAATTTTGAATACTTTTTTATTTTCAATAAGCATAAATTTTATAATTCGGGAGATCTTTTAACAAGCGTACACTCTTTTTTATTGCATCTAGAAAACAAAGACAAAAATTTTTTTTGTTTTAGTGATGAAAATAGGTACGACTTGTATGTAAATTTAGTTGATCAGAACGAAGTCATTGTAGGGATAGGTGAAAGTAACTTCACTCGAGAAGAATTTGTTTTACAGAAAAATATATTTTTTTCTACTATTTTGAACACCTTTGAACATTTCATCAGCAGATTATATTCAGCAAAAATCGATGACAAGAGTTTCAAAGATTTCATTACAAAAACAAAGCTAAGGATAAAAAATGCAAAACATGATTTAGAAAATTAAAAAATGCAAAAAAGTAAATTATTAACTGGAATATTTGTATTTTTACTCCTAGTCAACGTAGCCTCCACTGTCACTACATACAACGAAACCTCGACAATCTCAAGAATAATCAGCAAATCCCCAACAGGAATGCTAAGGCAGATACAGAGGAATAAAAAATGACCTTTGAACCTGATTCAGACAATGAATGCATAACATGTGAAGACAATTTTTGTAGTGATAATATTATTCAGCATTCTATTAATGATGGATTATACCTAGTTTCAAAAGGTGTTAAAGAAAACTCCAATGAATCATTAATAGTGGGAAATTACATTCCAATCTCTTTCAACAGCTCTGGAGTTGAAAATACTTTTATTTTTGATTGCTGCTTTAATCTCTTTTCTTCAGACCATAATGAACAATTTAGTTTTAGTGCTAATGCTAAATATGCCTCATCTTTAGTATGCAGAGGCAATAATTTTTCCGCCTCATCCAAAAATTTTCCGTATTCGGATTTTTGGATAGTAGAAATAAAAGAACCAAGTGCAAATAAAGAAAGCACAAAATTAAAGTCATCCAATTTAGATATTTTCAATATCCTGTCTTTGTTGTTTTCAAGCTCCTTTATACAAAACTCAGGAGTGTATATTTTTAATCCATATAGTGATGACTTTATTATAAGTCTCCTTATGAATGATTTAG
>CAZIEE010000124.1:0-3235 GCA_964538135.1 uncultured Methanosarcinales archaeon | reverse complement strand
TCACCCCCTAAACAAAGTTGAATGCGATTTAATAAATGAGATTTATAAATTTTGCGGTAAGCCCTTAAAGACATTAAAAATACTAATATTCCAATCTTAATGAAGATTTTGGGAGATAAAACCGCATTAAGCATAAAAAAACAGCTTGATCAGTATTTCTAATTTATATTTTCCAGTCTCTTTATAGCTATGTACATACTAACAATGAGAATATTTTTATTTAGTCTTAATATCCACTACATAATCTTGCCCCTATAGTTCACCGGATTAGAATACAAGGTTGCGGTTTTGAGCAAGCAAATACCTTGTGAACGGGGTTCAATACAACCTTTTTCAACAAGCGAAAAAGCTTGAAATCAAAAGGAAGGATTTGCTTCACAAATCTATTGTTGAAAATCCCCGTAGGGGCATATAATCAATTCAATCTTGTTTAAATTAAAACGTTCTACTATTTCATATCTTCAAAGTAAACTAAAATAGTTAGGGAAGGGGGTGTCCAGTTTTATTAATTAGCGAGAACTCAATTGAACTTACATATGCGATTTACCGAAGTTGGACGCCCTCGAAAAAATTCTTCTCGTGAAACAGAGCTGAGAATTTTTTCAGAGATGGCGGACAATTTGGACGGAGAAACCTGCAAGGTTTCGTAGTCGGTAAATCGCTGTTAGTTGCCCACGAATACTTGGAGTGGTTGATTTTTAGTGCAATGATGCCGAAGGCAAAAAATCAAAGTTTGCCCTCGAGCGTTTTTTCGTTTTCAGTAGTCGTTAGGAAGCCCCCGCCGTAAATTTTTTGCTTCTTTTTTCTGAAAAAAGAAGATAGGTAAGGCAAAAGTAGTTTTATTATTAGTCGGTGTTTAGTTTGTGTTAATTATATATAAACTATATGTGTAACTTTATTATGTAATGGCAAAGAAAGTAAAAAGCGATTTACAAAAATTTGGTTTGACAAAAGGTATAGTTCTCGATTCGCTTAAAGTTGTAGTGTCAAGAATGAAAAATTTTAGCCAAGAATATGGAGATTTAGGATTAAGCAAGAAGAATATTTCTGAATTGATAGGTAAGATAATGGAAAAAGCCTGTGCTGATAATTTTAGCAAAAAATTAGGCTACGAAGTAAAAAAAGCATTGGCAGATAGAGACCCCGACTTAACATTTACAAAAATAAATATTCCTATGGAAATAAAAATGACTTCCACAGATAATAGTTGGACAGGTGGAGAATTTAGCAAAAGACCATTTGATTATCTTATGGTTTCATGGGGTGGAAATTTTGACGAGTTCTTTTGCTGTTTAGTCCATCTTGAAAAAGACGATTGGAAGTAAAATTTTCAAAATAATTTTTATGGACCATCTTTATCTGCTAAAACAATTCACGACAAGAAAGATAAAATTTTATTCTTTGGCGAGTTTATAACAACAGATAGAGGAACAATTAAGCTAAAAAGAGAAAAGATAGATTTATAAAAAAGAAGTTATCGCCTCTACTCTTGCAGATTTATGCTCTTTTTTTGCGTGTTCAATTGTAAAATTATGTAATGGTTTTTCAACTTTTGATAATCTTTCATTTATAATTTTACAATAATATTTATCAAGTTCACAACCTAAATAATTTCTGCCCAATTTTTTTGAAGCAACGGCAACAGTTCCAGAACCCATAAATGGATCAAAAACCAAATCTCCCTCATTACTGCTCGCTTTAATAAAAGTTTCAACAAGTTCTATTGGAAGCTGGCAAACATGCTCGGTTTTGTCTTTATTTACATTTTTTACAATATTGTACTGGAAAACATCATAGGGGGTTTTGCCATTGCTTCCGTTTTTTATTCTCTCTAATATTCTTTTATCTGTTGGATTTCTATATGGCTCTGCTATATGATTTTTATTCCATCTCGCTTTTTCTGTTTTGGTATAAAATAAAATACTATGTTGCGATCTTGTATAATTTGTTGGTGACATTCCTGTATTTGTTGGATAATGCCAAGTCATCCATCTTTTAAAAATCATATTTTTATCTAAAAATGGCATCAGATAAGCATTATTTTCAGGATAATTAAATAGATACAAACTTCCATGAGGTTTTAAAATTCTTATACATTCCGCAAGCCATTTTTCACACCATTTAATATATTCTTCTTTCTTCATTTTGTCTTTGTAAGAATTGTAATTTTTTCCTATATTAAATGGCGGATCTGTAACTACTAAATCAACAGATTCATCAGAGATATTTTTCATTGATTCCAAGCAGTCGCCCGGAATTATTTGGTTTATTTTAACTTCCATTTTCTTTCGCCACTTTTTTACCGAGTTCGGTTATTTGATAAAGTCGACCTCTCTTTTCATCATCATTCAGACATATAATAAGCTTATTATCTTTCAAGTCTTTTAAAAAGTTACTGACATGATTAAGGCGAAGTTTCGTTTTTTCCGAAATTTCTGAGGGAGTCAAATAATTCACATTGGTTAAACTTAAAAGTATTTTCTTTCTGTATTCAGAATTTTTAATAATGCTAATCCCTTTTATCATTTGCTTCTCCATGTATTGTAATAATGCACATTCTTATATATAGATAGCCACATATAACACACATACTAAACACATATATAAATCTTTCGTTGTTTTTGCCTTACTCAAATAATATCAGAAAAATTTGGATGAGTGAAATGAACCTCTTAACCAATGTTAGACAGAATTTTCAGCAGAAAATTTGGTTTCTGTTTTCGTTGGTTGGTTAAGAAAAGTTTTTCTACTAGCCGAAGGCGAGACTATCTGTCCCGAAAGGACTCGGCGGGGGCTTCCGTTCGTTTTCGTTTCGTAGCGAGGGGGCAAATTGCATTTAACATGTATTAAGCGTAGTTTTATTATGCTTAATACTGGAATATGCCATAAACTGCCATAAACTGCGAAATTTTATATATTTAGGCTGTTCTCATAAAGAAATAACCCAAATGCAAGATTACAAATTAATATGTTTTGACCTTGATGGTACTTTGATAGATAATGTAACATCCTCCTGGCAGATTTTTCATGATTATTTTCAAACTGATAAACACAGAAGAGAAGATGCAAGAAACAAGTTTTTTAACGGACATACAACCTATAAAAAATGGGCAGAGCATGATATTAATTTATGGAAAGAAATCAATGCTAAAAAAGATGATTTCTCGAAAGCAATTTCTCATTTAAGATTAATGGAAGGGGCAATTGAAACGCTAACTGAACTAAAAAGAAAAGG
>CAZIEE010000123.1:0-3255 GCA_964538135.1 uncultured Methanosarcinales archaeon | reverse complement strand
TAGAGAGATAAAAGTTTATATATAACATCACCTATCAATGTATATGGTACAACCAAAATACAAGATAGCCACAATAGGATCTCATTCTGCTTTACAAATATTTAAAGGTGCCCACGACGAAGGCTTTAAGACAATTGCTATATGCAAAAAGGGTTCTGAAGAGCCTTATAAAATGTTTAATTCTGCAGATGAGATTATAAGTATATACTCATATAGAGACTTTCCATCAATAGCAGACCAACTAAATAAAAAAAATGCTATAGTGATACCCCATGCTTCTTTTGTTACATATATGGGCTATGAGGAAGTTGAAAAACTTAATGTAAGGTATTATGGGAATAAAAAAATATTGAGATGGGAATCTGATAGAAATATCGAAAGGCAATGGCTAAAAAATTCAGGATTGAAATTACCAAAGCTATTTGATAACCCAAAAAGTATAAACAAGATTACAATAGTAAAATTCATGGGTGCAGAAGGGGGAAAGGGCTATTTTCTAGCTAAGAATGAAAAAGATTTTAATAGGAAAATACTACCATATAAATTAAAAAAATATGTAATACAGGAATACATAATAGGAGTCCCATTATTTATACACTACTTTTATTCTTCTTTGACTAATGAAATTGAAATAATGGGAGCTGATATCAGGTATGAAAGTAATGTTGATAGCCTTGGAAGGATATCTGCACGGGACCAGATTGCATTACCTAAAGTTGACCCTAGTTATGTGATTGTAGGCAATATTCCTGTTGTGGTTAGAGAATCTTTTTTGCCTAAATTAATCGAGATGGGAAAATCTGTGGTTAGAGAATCAAAGAAATTAACTCCAAGGGGTTTATTTGGACCATTTTGTTTAGAAACTATATTAACTCCTGAAGAAGATATTTTTGTTTTCGAAATATCTGCAAGAATAGTTGCAGGTACAAATCCATATATTGATGGCAGTCCTTATACATGGCTTAAATACAATGAACCTATGTCAACAGGAAGAAGGATTGCTCGCGAAATTAAAATGGCAATTAAGACAAATCAGTTAAAAAAAGTTTTGAGTTAACCAACAAAAGGATTAAGGCAAAAAAATGAAGAAGATACTTGGATGATAAAGATGGGAACAATATATCTTTTAAGACCGCACACCAAAATACCTAATTTAGGCATGGTAATTTTTAAATGATAACCCAAAACCAAATCTCAAAAATATTAGAAAGTTATGACAAGAAAAACATAACTATTGGTGTTCTTGGTGGTCATTCTGCTTTAGATGTTTGTAGAGGAGCGCATTCTCATGGATTTAAAACATTAGTAGTTTGTCAAAAAGGAAGAGAACAGACCTATGCAAAATACTATAAAAGAAGAGAGGGAATTGGGTTTGTTGATGATGTGATTATAGTTAATAATTTCTCTGATATAATCAAAAAGGATGTGCAAAAAGAGCTGAGGAGAAGGAACACTATCTTTGTTAACAGCAGGTATTTCTGGGTTTATTGCAATATAAAAGATATAGAAAACAAGTTTTTTGTACCTGTTTATGGTTCAAGAGGTATGATTAAATTAGAAGAAAGAAGCTTGCCAAAAAACCAATATTATCTGCTTCATAAGGCTGGGATAAGGACACCTAAACTGTTTAAGGATCCTAAACAGATAGATAGACTGGTTATTGTAAAAGTGGCAGAAGCAAAGAGGAACTATGAAAGGGCATTTTTTTTATGTTCAAGTTATAATGATTACAATGAGAAATCAAAAGAACTAATTAATAAAAAAATAATCAAAAGCTCTGCTCTAGACAAAGCATTGATTGAAGAGTATGTTATAGGTGCGCATGTAAATTTCAACTATTTTTATAGCCCATTAAATAATGAATTAGAATTGATGGGTACAGATACAAGAAGACAAACCAACTTAGATGGAGTATTAAGACTTCCTGCATCAGAGCAGTTAGAGTTACTAAAATATATGAAACCAAAATTTATTGAGACAGGACATTATAGTGTTACAGTAAAAGAGTCATTGCTTGAGAAAATTTTTCTTCTTGGGGAAAATTTTTTTAAGATTACTCAAAAAGAAAATCCTCCAGGAATAATTGGACCTTTTGCATTACAAGGAGCAGTTATTGCAGAACAAGACAAAGAAGATATTGTAATATTTGATGTGAGTATGCGTATTCCTGGTAGCCCTGGTATTATGTTTACTCCATATTCTGGCTATCTTTATGGTTATTCCATTTCATATGGTGAAAGGATTGGACTTGAAATAAAAAAAGCTATTGAATTAGGTAAATTGGAATTTGTTTGCACTTGAAAATGTAATGAATAGTAGGGAAATATATGATTTTGAATTGTGATTCTTCTATAGAAAAAATTAAAAAAATAAAACCTGTAGGGATAATACTCTCTGGAGGGCCTGCAAGTGTATATGATACCAGTGCCCCTACAATTAACAAAAAAATTCTTGATTTGGGAATCCCAATCCTGGGAATCTGCTATGGACTGCAATTGATTGGAAAACTTGCTGGAGGCACAGTTCTTCCTGGAAAACTAAAGGAATTTGGGAAAAAAATATTAGATATTGGGATGTTAATAACCTATCAAAAAAACTGACTCAGGAAATAAAAAAACAGGTAGGAGGAGATTCAGTAATATTTATACGCTCCCATTACCCAACTCGTGCACTCTACAACAAACCGATTCGGCGTGTCAAAGTAAATTGACTGCAACCACAAGGACTTTACGTATGGGTCACGACCCTCAAACCTTAACAAAAATCAAGCTTGCGTTTGTGGATCATAATTTTATTTCCATCGGGATCACAGACTATGACGAAACGACAAACTGGTGTGTCCATCACCGTGTCCATTGCAAATGTCACGCCTCTCGATTTTAGACGTGTAATTTCTGCGTCAATATCATCCACCTCGAATGCAACACATGTTCCCTGCGATGATGGTTGCCATGCTTCCCCGTAAGCACAGATTCCGAAAGTGCTTCCTCCGACGGTGTATTCAACCCACTTTCCGGCTGATGATTCCATGGTTGGCTTCAGACCAAGTACCTCTTCGTAAAATACACGGGCGCGTTGCATGTTTGTAACCGGTGTGCCAGTAAATGCGATTTCAGTAATCATGATTTTTCTCCTTGTTTGGTTATGATGTTATTTTGGAATCATTGTAGGGGGGTGATGCAGTCACTTAAAGAGAGAGGCAAGGCAATCTGACCTTTAAAAGTAAGGAATACTATATAAATTTTTCTTTAGTGA
>CAZIEE010000122.1:0-3335 GCA_964538135.1 uncultured Methanosarcinales archaeon | reverse complement strand
AGACAATACAGCTATCAGCATCTTCATTTACCATTGGCTGATGTCCCAACTCTGACAAATCAAGGATCTTTAACCTCCTTGCACCTAATCCCATTTCGCAACACAGCATCGTTGGCGGTTGTATAAATCTCCTCTGTTTTTTACTATAGCCTATAACACCCGAATCATCAGGGCCTCTATGTTCGAGAACATCCGTCATCTTTCTAAGAACATCAAAAGAGATAGGTGAAGAATCAAAGTTATATATTCCAACAATTCCACACATAAAACCTCTTACTTAAAATGTTTATATGGTAAGCTATTTGTTGTAGTCTTCTTCTGAAACTTACGGAAAAAAAGTAGTTACTTCCTCTAAAGGTGGCCTCGCAGGAGGGTATGGAATACCATCACTATAGCCAAAAACTACAAGACTGCATATATCCTCATGATCTGCAATTTTAATTTCTTCTCTTAACCTAATCTCGTTTTTATTAGAAAGCATGTTTATAAAACCAATCCAACAACTGCCTATGCCAAGTGATGAAGCCGCTAAAATCATGTTTTCAATAGCAGCACCAGCATCCAAACCTTGAAAACAAACCTCTTTGGGATTATAGAACCGTGAATCTACAACTACCAAGATTAGAACTGAAGCTTCTGATATGTATGATTGATATGGTCCTGCTTTAGCTATTGCTGCAATAAAATTCTTTAGTTCACTATTCATGATGACAATGTATCTAAGAGCATGCCTATTACATGAAGTTGGTGCCCACTGAGCAGCGGTTATAATTTTTTTTATCATATCTAAATCGACACCTTTCTTCTGCCATTTTCGAATACTTCTACGACTTTCAATAACCTTCCATAGATTATTTGAAGGTTCAATGGACTCAGAAACATTAGGACGCACTCCCATCTTAACAAAATCCTTATAACGTTTTATAACCTCCTTTGACCAAAAAATATAGGGCGTTTCATGGTAACCTCGCTTTTGCCACTCCTCAAGCAATTTTTCCGTAGCTTTTGTACTTTTAAGAGACAAAATACCTTCCTTTGCCATTTGAGTGGCACGGTCTAAGAAGTGGGTATTCATCAATATTTGTGTTCGTAACGAGTTTTTATCAGCCATTCTCCGATAACTTCGTCTTACTCGTTCTTTTTGAAGAACTCGATAAGTAGCCTTAATATAGTCTAAAAATGTTTTGATTTTCTCTCCGATTTTTATCATTTATTCATCCAACACTTTTTATTTTATAGTTTATTTTCCTAACTACTATCGCAGGATTACCAACTGCAACAGAGTAAGGCGGAATTTCGCCTCTTACCACACTTCCTGCTCCTATTACAGACCCATTTCCTATTTTCGATCCTGGAAGAATTATACAATTTAAACCAATCCATACATTATCTTCAATGACTACCTCTTTCTTTTTACCCTCTGTATTTATTCTTGTAGTTACATCTTCAACATCAACCTCATGACCATCAGAATCAATAATATTACAATTGGCAGCTATCAAACAATTTTTACCAATAGAAATTTTCCTCATAGCATGTATACAAGAACCATGAATTCTTGTATTATTACCAATTTCTATCAACGAGTTATAGCGGTCAGAAAATAATTTTACTGGAGAACATAATAATCCATGGTATCCTCGGCTGCGTGAGTTTAAAGTCACATTCTGTCCAATTATAATTCTTCCCCCTCTTCTTATATCAATAATAGGAAACCCATAAAATTTTACCCCTTTACCTAAAGACAACCTTTTCTTGAATCTGAAATATAGATTGATCAAACTACTTCGTGAAAAAATAGGTCTTATTATTAATAAGGTTGGAAATGTTTTCATTGTCTTCAGCTATCAATAGGTACTTTACTTAACGTATATTGGTATTTACCAGAATTCAATAATGGTATACTTTCTAATAGTTCAAACTGTACGGAACAATTTTCCCCCATCACCAACTTGATTTTTTTTACAATTTCATTTAACTCTGCTTTGGGTAACTGTTCATTTTCAACAATCTTAATCTTAATATTATCATAATCTTCCTGAATACACTGAAATTGTTTTATCCTTCCTGTATTCAATACAACACCAATGAGATGGATAAAATACTCAGCCGGAACAATTCTTCTATCTCGTGTTCTAAAACAATCAGTTACCCTGCCCTCTACCTTTTTAAGCAAAGCAAGTCCCCTACCACATACGCATTTCTTATCCGACAGAACACCCATGTCCCCTATTTTGTATCTTATGAGAGGCATTGAAAAATTTGCAAAAGAGGTTACAAGAATTTCACCAAGTTCTCCCTCGGAACAACACTCACCATTTTTATCCACAATCTCAATGTATTTTGAAAAAACATCGATGTGTAATTCTTCGTTACTGCTACAATTACAGGCTATATCTCCCACTTCTCTTGAGCCATATCGATTGAACACAGAAGCTGAGAATACCTCACTAATCTTTACTCTCATATGTGGGAATAAGGTTCCTGCACTTGTCATTATCGACTTTATAGGAACTATACTTAAATTTTCTCTTTCAATGAATATAGCCAATTCGTAAATCGGTTGGACGTAGGATAAGATGTAGTTTGGCTTAATACGATTTATTATGTCAACATATCTTCTCATCCGTTCCTCGGTCATATTAAAGGCATTCAATATATATAAATTTTTGACATAGTTAAATATTTTCTTTTTCATTCCCTCTGACTGCTCAAAAATCTCCTTTTCATTCCCCCATAATCGTATTTCTTTCCTCCCTAAAAAATGTGCCGCCCATTCATTAAAAAGCATTTTTATTCCCTGACTCTGCGCATGAAGTACATCATCCTGTACCAATTTGACAGGAACTCCCGTACTACCACCTGACGAGTTAATAAACATTTTGTTCGGGCTGTTTCTCCATATCAGGTCATTATAATTGTTTCTAATTATCTCCTTTGTCAAGAGTGGAAATTTCTTTATATCTTCAAAAATCGTGTCTTGAGAAAAAGTAATTGCTCTTTCTCTTATAACTCTTTGATAATATGGAATATTCTTATAGCAATGAGATATGAAATTAAAAAGTTGCATCTTTTGATACTTGATGTTCTCATCATATGTATCCCATTGCATTTTTGAATATTTTCTATAATATTCAAAATATTCTTTTTTTCTTAATAAATAATATAGCCTAAAAAAAATAGCTCTATCCATAGACCAAATACTCCATAACTATTCAATTCTCTGCATTTAGTGGCTTAATAGATTTATTCTTGAAAGAGTTATGATAAGTCAAAGTTCTTAAATCCTCGGAAAAAAGTTGAGAAAATAATTGAGCACCCTCCTTATTTAAATG
>CAZIEE010000121.1:0-3384 GCA_964538135.1 uncultured Methanosarcinales archaeon | reverse complement strand
TATAATGATGTACTAGTGGATATTACTAATCCTACTAAAAGAATAAAGAACAGTGTCGTATTATTGGAAGGGTCTATTGAAAAACAAAAAGGTCTGGTGCATCTTAGATTAGGTCACATTGGACCAAATAGCGAAAATACCCCATTTATGAAAATTGTTAATGGGGCGAAGATGTATATGAGCGAGGATGAGGTTTTAGATTTGATCAAAGAAACTTTGCAAAATGGGATAGAAGATGTCACAGAAAATAATAAGAATATAGCTAGAATTATTCTTATAGCATATAAGAAGAGTGGACTTAGTCCTAATGGGGTATGGGTTTTTGTGGATAGACAAAATGGAGAAATTATCACATCTTATTTAACAAAGAAGGTGAATTAACATGAAAAATGTGAAAAACTTTAGATTAATTATAGAAGATAGGGAAATTGAAGATTTTATTCAGAATTTTGAAAGCCGTCCAGGTATTTTAAGTTACTTTCATTCCACTTTTGTATTTGGTTCAAAGAAGTTTCATAACAGTGGGAATCTAATTTTAAGCATTGCTTTGTTATTAGACGAAATAGAGAAAAATAATGAACAGTTTTTCTGTTTTGAAGAGGGACATAAATATGGACTCGATATACAAATTAAAAAGAATAACAAGATTCTTGTTGGTGTTTATGAAGGGTCAGATGAGCATATCTATGAATGTATATTAGATAAAAACTATTTTTTCCGAGAAATTTTTAGACCCATGGAACTTTTTATTAAAAAAATAAATTCTTCAAAAATAAAAGATACTAATTTTAAAAATATTATATCTAAAATAGAAAATAAACTAAAAGATATGCAGGAGAAACTAAAAAATGCAATCAAAAAATAAATTTTTGTTAACATTTTGTATCATTTTGATAGTTTCAACTCTGCAAATTGCACTGGCAATGTATGAACTCAGCAGTACTATAAAGTATGTTAATATGTGGGAAGGGAATCCTTTTAATAATGCTAAAGCAGAATTGAATTTGGTGAGGGTGTTTGATTCTGTACATACAGATATTGTCATTGGAAAAGAAACTACAAAAACGATTAAGAATCTGCTGTTTTGAGGGAGGAGTTACCGAAAGCTGGGCTATAAGCATATTTTTGAGACAAGGGCTGATGGTGTGAATCACGCAAAAGATATCATAAAAAAATTCGGACTTGATAATGAAGAGGAAGTGATGAATTTGATTAAAGAAGCACTTAAGAATGGGGAAAACACAGGCATAAATCCAAATGGATTTTATGAGATAGTGTATAACCAAGGAGGTAAAAAATTGAAAATTATAATCAGTGCAACAGATAGTAAAGGGAGTATTCAATCGGCTTATCCGATTTAGAGGTGGATAAATGAAACCAATAATACGAGCAAAAGTCAAGGATGTGATACTAAATAAAGATTCAGGCGAACTTTATGTAGAAATAAGACCAGAAGAATATGCTACTTCATTTTATGTTTTTTTTGAAGGAGAAGGAAGGTACAAAATAAAAAAAGGGGACACGATAAATCTAAGATTATATTCTCTGATGCCTCTTAATAAAAGTAAATCCGAAATAGAAAAAATCATTGTAGAAAAAAATCAAAACCATTTGGTGGATTATATCGGAAAAATAGCAGGTATCGATAAAAGCAACTTTTTGGTAGATGCCACCTTACCAATCTTAGTTGATAAAGAACCAGGGTATAAGATTGGAGATTACGTTACTGGCGGATTTAATCATACCATTCAGGCACGTTTAGTTAATAAAGAAGGTAATTACGAATGAAAACTAAAAAAGTTTACACAATAGTGGTAGTATTGTTATTGGCTTTTGACATATTTTTCAGAAGAGTAGTACTCGAACAGCCAAACTTGTTTGGATTGGCAGATTTAGCTTTTTTATTTGGAATTTTCACACCTTTAGTCAACTCTGACAAAAAGAAAAAATATTACAAAATAGCGTTTGTAGTGCTTGCAATATTAAGCCTCGTTAATGAAGGAATTGTAAAAAATTATGGAGGTGATAACTGGGCAAACTTTGGATTTGATTTTTTGATGAAATTACTGTCGGGTATAATCATTTTCACTTATTTGAAACATATAAAAAATGAAAGAAGAAATTTTTGAAACAAAAATTTCATACGAAGAACTTAAGAAATCTTATTCCAGACTATTACTGGAGATTAAAGAAATTGCTTCCAAAATTGATTTTAATTTGAATTTTGATAAATTGAATGAAGCGTAACAGTGGTGCTTGAAATTGGAAAAAGTTAAGGGAATATTTGGGTTAGGAACAAAAAATGACCTTTGAACCTGATTCAGACAATGAATGCATAACATGTGAAGACAATTTTTGTAGTGATAATATTATTCAGCATTCTATTAATGATGGATTATACCTAGTTTCAAAAGGTGTTAAAGAAAACTCCAATGAATCATTAATAGTGGAAAATTACATTCCAATCTCTTTCAACAGATCAGAAGTAGAATACACTTTTACCTTTGATTGTTTCTTAAATGATTTTTCATCAGACCATATAGGGCAGTTAAGATACAATGCTAATGCGAAATATGGAACATCTTTAATGTGCGGTGCCAACTCCTTTGATTTAGGAATAAACCCACTATACTGCAATTTTCCAATTGATTCAATTAACTTTTCAAGAAGGGAAAACAGTATAATAAACTTCAACTCTCCAATTTTAGAATACTTTTTTATCTTTTCTTTATCATTTAATAATTCCTCAAAAGCAAAATCAGGGGTTATTAATTTAAACCCGAGTTTTGAACAGTTCTTTATAACAAACCTTCTTGTAGATTCTAGATTAAAGAACGAGAATAATATGTTTGCATCAACAACTAAAAACACCTATATCAACCCATGCCTTTTTGCTACCCTTTCCTTTAGCTCATTTCCGAATTTTAAGGACAATTCATCAGTCATTTCACTATTCTTTAGCACTTCATCTGCATATTTGAATAACAATGCTTCTGTGGATTTCTCTCTCAATGCCTTTGAGACTATTTCATTTAATTCCTCTTTACCTATTCCTTTTGCCAGTATCTCTAATTCATCGGGAATTTCCACTTTCAATTCAACCATCTTATCTTCACCAATAAACTACGGTATCATGAACTATTTAAACTTTACCCAAAAATGGACAGACGAATGCACCAACTACAACAATTACTTCTGTGAAAATGGCAATGTAATGCAGTGCATTAATAATGGAAGGTACTGGGAAAAACAAAAGAATGATACCTGTAGTGGAAAATCCAGTTATTGTGATCCATCTGTTGTTGACAGCACTGGAAAATGTTCAACTTACCTAAACATATTTGAAGGAAAATGCTACGGCTCATTTAGTATTAAATCAGGTGA
>CAZIEE010000120.1:0-3388 GCA_964538135.1 uncultured Methanosarcinales archaeon | reverse complement strand
TTTTCCATTCCTCAAGAACCATTTTGAGGCGTGGTTTCAACCATTCGCATACTGCACCTGCATCTGATCTGGGCTTTGAAATATCAGCCAAAAATACAGGGTATTGAAACTTATTGGTATTAACTTTGATTCCCTCTCCATCTTTTACTCGACTGGTTTTTTCTGCATAGAGGATAGACATTTTCATTGTAGCTGTCTGGCTACCTTTTGCTCCTAACTTGGTTGATTTCCCTTTTTTAAAGACACCTCGTGGAAGACTTACTATGGCAAGAATTTTACAGTATTTGGATACATATTTTCTTAAAAACTCATCTTGAGAATTTGAAAAGAATCCTTCCGGCAAAACAAGGCATATCTTCCCCCCGACTTTGCAAGACCTTACTGCCTGCTGAATAGAAAAGTTATATTCAGAGAATGAATCATCTCTGCCGTCTTTATTAAGATCTCTTTCAAGGTTCTTTAATACTTCATCAATATCATCTCTTTCATACTTAGAACTCCCTGCTGGATTGCCTATAACCAAATCCCAATCAATGCCCAAATAAAGTAACCCGTTAGCCTCTCTTACAGGTATTCGCTCTATCTCCTTACCTTTCTTGCCAAAATATAATGCCAGATATGTTTTGGCAATGGTTACAGGAAGTAAATCTATGTCTGTCCCCAACATATTTTCCATAGGAATTCCATTCTTGGCAACTTCAGCGAGAAAGCCTCCACTTCCACATTCGAAATCGAGGACTTTCCAGTTTTTATCTATTCTGCCTGTCATATCAAACATAAATTCAATGACACATTGCTCGGTAAGGTATTGATTCAGTTTTGTACCCTGAAATGCCCTCAATATAAAAATTCTGTACTGTTTCGCGATCTCAGGGGTCAAAGAACTGATTAAGTCAAATCTCCTATGAAGATCTTTTATAAGTTCTTGACTAAAAAGTTGAGCATTGAGTTCTACAAATGGGGAACGAGTATCATAGGTATTTTGATTTTCGAGATAATTGAGGATATGCTGTGATATATCCCTTATTACTTCAGGAGTAATTCTGCCTTCCTCAGATGTAATATAACTTGCAGCAAGTTCATTTAAAAATTCTTTTGTAAATGATTCTGCAGTAAGAACTTTGGCCTTGTATCCTTTTATAAGGCCGTATCTGTCAAGGAGTTCATCGAAAGTTAGAATATTGATTGGTTCGGCTATTTGTTTTAATTTGCCGTCTCTTGATACTTCAAAATGGTGGTGATAGAACTTTATCTCTCTGCCAACAGTCGTAGCAATGTAACGGGGCGAGCGGCCTGATGGAGCATAGTGTTTATCATCTTCAGGAAAATTTCTGATATAATTTTGAGCTTCCTTTAGCGCTGAGTTATGGGATTTGTGTGAACTCTTTGCTTCCACAAGCAATAAAGGCTCACCGTTGTGGTAATACACAATGTCCATTGTTGCCCCGCTCCTACCACCGCTTGGTCTATAAATAGGGACATCATTTACCTTTACTCTCTCAGGGTCGCCTGCACCAGGATAACCATATTTAACAAAGAGCGGCACAATGTCATGGAGAATATAGGAAGCTTCCGATCTTTTAGGCATTTAGAGAATGTCCTTTCTCTCTCCCCGTATTACTGCCTCTGTCTTAGCAATAAGTTCTCTCAACATGTTTTCAGCAATCTCGATGTTTTTTCTATAACCTGCCTCATTCCCTTTTGCCTTCGCCTCCATAGCCTTATTGTGATAAACAGCGATTTTCTTGTATTCAGTCTCGATGTGGGACTGAATCTTGTCAGTGATTAAAGCAATATTTATTTCGCCAATTTCAGAGGTGCTTATTTTTGCTGATTGGATTCCATGATATATTTTTTCGATCTGTGATTGCCCGAATAATGTTAATAAAAAAACATATAAATAATAGTTGTTTATTTGGGGGTCTCTGATGATGAACAAATCTCCAACGCATGATTTTTTTGATACTTTGTCGACTATACCAACTCGACCTATTGCACCAATGCCTGAACCAGCAAAAAGAATATCGCCAGAACTTAATTGTGTCCTTTTTAGTCGCTTGAATGCATTATCAGAGCAATAATTTATCTCTGCATGGTTGATCCCTGTAAAGAGCAAGTCTTTTAGTGTTCTATATTCGCAGGTATATTTTTTGCCTATATGTTCTCCTTTGCTGGCTCTCACATGATCGGGAGCAATAATGGGGGTGTTAAGCAAGTCTTTCAAAGAAGAAATTTTATAGGTTATTTTTGACAATATCTGGTCATATTTTGGTATCCAAAACCCAGCATCCCATCTACTTGCTGGTTTTACAGCAAATAAATCAAACATTGTTTTATCAACTCTTGCCATTATAAAATCATTAAAATAAACTGTTTTTTCTTTATTTAAGCTTTCCCTCATAATAAAACTCCTTATATTGTTCTGAGATTTGTTTTAGCCCTTCCGTTTCCATCTTATTTAGTTCTGCAAGGAAAACAGGATAGTCTTGATTAAACATTTTTTGTTTTTTCAGGAATAAAATACTTGTCTTTGCAGTAGTGCCAACATGCTTAAACGCATCTCTTGGCAGAGATACAATTGCTTCAACTTTTGTGTTTTCTGTTATGAATTCTCTTACATAGTGCATATTGGAGTTAGCTAATATTCCATCAGGAATTATTACTGAAATCCATCCGCCATCTTTACATAACTGGATAAATCTTTCAATAAATAAAGCCTCAATGGGTATTGATTCAGCTTCCTTTGGACTAACACTTGAGTATATTGCTGAGGGTTCGGCAACAAATCTATCAAATAATCCGTTTTGTGATTTTGAGCTGTTATTTTTTCTGTTGTTTTTAAAAGTAAAAACTTTAAATGTGCGTAATGCATTCAGGAGCTTTACTGCATCAGCAGTTGGGTGTTGTGAAAGGTCTATGCCGATACCACCATAAGGCGGATTACCTATAACAAGATTAAACTGCTCATTTCTAATATCCATTTTTTTTAATTTCCCGTAGTATCTATTTTTGTGCTGTTCCCATTCAATAGGCATCAGTCCATTCTGATGAAAGAAATGTGCCCTTAGTTTAGTCTCATCGTTGTCAAATGCTTCGAGAAGATTTATGGAAGACCATCTGTTAACGACTGCTTCGTCAATGTCCATTCCAAAAACCCAATCAGGTTTTGTAAATCTTCTCTCAACAGCTTTTTTCAGAAAGATACCTTCACCACAGGCAGGGTCTATGACAGATGGAGAATGTTTAGGCTTGTGCGATTCCCACCGCTTAATCTCTCTATCTTCCTTCTCTTTCCAGAGAAGCAAGACATCATACATGAAATCAACAATCTCAGGCCTTGTATAAAATATGCCTAAGTCTTGCTTTTTCTTTTTTTCTTGTCTAATTT
>CAZIEE010000119.1:0-3421 GCA_964538135.1 uncultured Methanosarcinales archaeon | reverse complement strand
AATAAAAAATTAAGAAAATATTATGTTTCATAATTTATGTGTCAAGGTACTAGAAGGAATTAAGGCAGAGAAAGTTATTGATTACAAACTTCCTTCATCAATAATACCTGATAATGTTTATCTCGATGGTAAATGGAAAAACAATCCAGATAATATGGAGCTTATAAGCGATGAAGGCTCTATCTTGATGGTGTTCCAGGCAAAATCAATTAATATTGTAGCAGGTTCTGAAAATGGTTCAAATGCCTTAGTATCTTTGAACAATGACTTTATAAATGATAAAAACAAAGGATTTGACATTATTTTTGAGGAAAACAAAAGCATAGCGAAGATAAGCGAGTTTAAACTTTACAATCTTGCTTCTGCTGAGAATTATGATAAATATTTAATAAACATTGATGTTTTTGGAAAAGGGTTCAAGGTTTATACTTTCACATTTGGATGAATTAGGCTTAGGAATCCCTATTGCACGCCATGATTCTCTCTGGAATCAAGAACCCCTCTTTAATTTATTTTCTCACTCACATTAACCACTTCTAGCTAAACATCTTTTCTTACATCGACTACAAACCATTTTTTATTCTCTCCTTTTTGTAGTGGAGAAAAAATATTCTTCTCCGACGACAAATCAATTTCAGTTGGTCAATATGAGATCGAATGAGAAACAAGCCGGAGATTATCACAATGTCAATTGATATGTACGTATCTAATTTATCCAGCAGAAAGATGTTTTATTCAAATAAGTTCGGTGGCTTGATGGTAGAGCATAGGATACAAAATTATCAGGAAACAAGAATTCATAATTATAGAATTGAAACCGTCTTTATGAAGATTAAAGATAGAGTTCTTGATTTTAGAGGATTGAAAGCTTTATGGTCTGCTCCTATTTTAATGACTGCAATAGTCATTCAGCATAAATTTATAGAAAATCATTCTACAACTAACGAAGTTCCTTCTGAAAGAGCAGGAGTTAATTTAGAATTAGGGGAGAATAGATGGTTAGATTTAATCAAATTGAGTAGCAAATACTACAAGAAGCCTAAAGCAAATTTGCAAGTTTCTTGATGTCTTTATTCGCTACATGTGTGTAGATTTGTGTTGTTTTCAAATCTTTGTGTCCTAACAGTTGTTGAATGTATCTAATATCTGCACCGGATTCCAATAAATGAGTGGCGAAACTATGCCTTAATGTGTGGGGTGTTACATTTTTCTTAATTCCAACTTTCTTTGAAGCAGATTTTACGATCTGCTGGATTGTTCGTTTGTTATATTTCCCTTCTCTTTGGGAAATGAAAATCGGACCTTCTTCGTTTGTTCCATATATTCTTAACATATCAATCAGTTTTTTGTGGAGAAAAATTACTCTTTCTTTATCTCCTTTTGCAGTTTTTAGATGGATAATCTCTCTGTCAAAATCAATATCTTGCCATTTGAGGTTTCTTGTTTCATCCAATCGAAGACCTGCATAATAAAGGAACATAATAACAAGCTTGTGCTTCAAGTTTTTTGTGGACTCTATCATTTTGTTTATTTCTTCTTTGCTTAATATGAGAGGCAGTTTTAAGGATTTTCTAGCAAGAGGAAGTTTCTCCTCAAATTTAGTGTTAAAGACATTCTCATAAAAGAATTTTAGAGCAAAGTACACAGATCTCATTGTCGACTTACTTTTAGTTGTGTAGGATAACAGAAACTCTCTTGGTGTCTTACCTGAAGCAAGAAAGTCTTTTACTACAGAAATGTAAGACTTTCCAGTATGATAAGAGTATCTTCTAAGTTTCACTTCTTCGATCAGTTTACCAATCAATCCATATCTTTCTTCTTGCGAATAACCTTTACCTTTATCTGCCATACAATATATGATTATAGAAGAAGTATATAAAATCTCGCTTTTTATCCAAAATTCCCCTATTAAGCGAAAATTAATCTCGCTTAATAGTTGTTAAATACAATAAAATTTCCATTTCAAAAACGAGGCGAGAACCCCAACTTTTGCTTTGCATTATAAACATATTATCTTGATAAATTGAACAAGAATCCTCTTACCCCATCACTCACTACTCTAACCTTTTCACCTGTTTCAATTGGGTATCTTTGATCATACTCTCTTCCTCTATAAAATTGCTGACTTAATGAATCTTTAGTATTTAGGTATAAAATTCCTTTTTTCCTTGAAACTTCCATATCGTGATGTTTACCTAAATGAGTGTAAGCAACAACTCCTTTTTTGTTCGGAGTCCAGTTATCTAAACAAGTGGAATAAAATTGTAAGTATGGAGTAACAAGAACATAACCTTGTGGATGACTTCTATCAAATTCATCTAATCCTTCTGCATCAACACCATCAGTGTCATAGTAATGAGTTATTACAAATGCTTCTCCTGAAAAATCTCCTGTTCCATTCAAATCGTAAGTAGAAGCAATAAGTCCTGTTTCTTGCAATTGAGGCATACTAAATTTTAATCCCTCTGAAATTTTTGTCAATTTTCTTGCTTGTAAGGGGTTTATCCTAAACTTATCAGCACTGCTGTTTGGTTCGTAGCAAGAAAATTCCATTATAATAGGATGTTTAATCTTGTCCTCAACCGCCAAAGCAACTAATCCTAATGCTTCTATTCTATCTTTCATATAATCCCAATCTCGTGAGACAATAATAGGACTAGATGAATCTAAATAATGAGTCCCGTCCTCGCTTGTTTCTCTTAACAAAGCGTTTATGTGTCTTTCGCCGTTTTCATAGCAATCATCTCTAATTATCTTAAGTAAATCTCTTGGACAGGGAAATCTAGAATAGACTACTCCTTTTTGAGTTTGTTCAGTTACCATTTGCTGAACAATAACTGGCATACTCCCCTCTAATTCTATTCCAACTTCATCTGCATATTGTTTTGCTCTTTGAGATGTTGCACTTTTTCTTACATGATGTATGGTTCTAACCAGTTTATCTATGGGAACATTAAGACTTGTTTCAAAAATCCCATCAAAAGAATTATCTCCATTATCTTCAAGACGAGATGATGATCTAACTGCATATAAACCACCAATTTTTCTCGCTTCCTCTAAAATGTGGGAATACGCATCAATAAGTTTCATATCTGCAGGTACTACAAAAAAAGTAGGCACAGATATATCAGAATGATAAGAGGTAAAAGCATCATCCCTAAGTCTTGATTCCAAAGACTTCAAAGTAAATAATCCTAGTGCTTTTCCACCCACTAATCCTATTGGTATATCCCTTTCATCATTTAATATTACTTTCATGTTATAAACAAGAAACTCAAGATATTTAAAAATGTTCCTACTTTGCAGTTAAATTTATATGGGGGTTCTCGCCTCTAAAACTATAGTCTGCTAACGCAGAATTTATTATATAGTAAAAGACATAAATAATTGAGCAAAATTTATATATAAGTTCTTACAAATA
>CAZIEE010000118.1:0-3421 GCA_964538135.1 uncultured Methanosarcinales archaeon | reverse complement strand
AAGGATTCCTCCGAGGAGGATGTATCCGCTTCTAATTTTCAATATATCATTCCTTGCTCCATTTGTAAAGATAGAAAATGAAGGTTACAAGTAGTTGTTTCTTTTTCACATTATTGTTATAGCTCCACATTTACCCAGTTAGAAAAATCGTTATCTTTTAATTCTTTACTCTTCTTATCAAAATAAACCCATCTCCCACGATAATTTCTCATGTCAGTGTTTGTAACTATACCGCCAAAAAGATTTTTACCTTTTCTATTTTTGTGGATGAACTTTTTTTATTCAATTTTCCGGATAACACTCCTTAGCTCGATAACCTCCAGAGGACAATCTTTCCAATCATGCTCCCAACAAACAATAATGTCGCATTCTTTGGGGTCATGCTTGTGTATTTTAAACTGGGAGCTTTTATATTCAAATTCAATCCATACATCTTCCCAGCCTTTCTTAGTTCTTCGGCGTGCCCTCGCATCAGGATAGGCGGCTTGAATAGATTCTATATTTACTCCCAGTTTATCATGAATTTTACTGAATAAGAATATAACCCCATTTTCATTAAGAGGACCGTAAATTAATCCTTTAAAATTAATTGGGTTGCCAACAATAGAACGTTTTTTCTTAGAAATTAAAACTTCTTTTTCGTGCTCCTTCTTTCCTATTTCATTTTTGAGTACATCAATACCCCACTCTCTTAGCCCAAATTTATTTTTCCCAAGTTGTACAAACAAAGATTTATCTTGCAAATTTTTTATGTCTGTATATAATTGTGCTCCCATTGTGGCTTCTGGTGTTTTTCCTAATGAGATAAATAGTCTTTCATTTTTAGCAATTGATGTAATTTCTTGAATGCTTAAAGGCTTATTTTTTAACTTTAGTACTTGATAGGCTGCGTCTTTGAAACTACCTGTTCTAATAATTTTTGGCTTTTGCTCTGCTTTTTGCCATTCTTTTAAACCAAATTTACCACGTGCTACTTTTACAAATAATGATGAACTTCCCTTATATTTAATATCCATATAAAGTCGTGCACTCATCGTTGCAACAGGTGTTTTACCGGAAGTTTCAATAAGTTTATTCTCAACCGCCATTTTAGTTATTTCCTCTGCGGTTAAAGGCATCTTTTTCTCTTTTAATATTTGATATGCTGCTTTAATAAAAGAAGTTTTTGGCATTTTATTTCTCCTTCAAACTAACAATCCTGTTTATCCTCATTTCTTAAATTTCTTTAATCTCTCAATCTCAGCAAGGAGTTTTTCTTTTTCTAAATTATCTTCTTTCTTTAAAGTCATAAGTAAATTAACCTTTTCTCCTCAAAACCCAAAACCGACCTGCAGGAAAATAAACTTGGTCTAACGGCCTGTAAAATAAGGATTCCCATTTTATTTACTTTTATCTGTGGTAAATAAATAACTTCTTTCATCGGCTGCAGGGAGTCTATACTTTACATTGCGTTTTGCGCCCGTTCTTGGTACAAGTTTAATCAACAATCCCTGTTTTACCCATCGATTAAAATATTTTGAAACTTTTACTGAATCACCCATTTTCAAAACATCTCTTGCCTCTTTATTGCCGATATATTTATTTTTTGTTGTTAAATAATGAGAAATTTTATCCCATTCAGTGGGAGCTTTTTCATTAAAAAGTACGACACGAATAGCATCCTGCAAATGCGGATAGGTTAAAAAATCGGCGGGTACAAATTTGCCAGGCTCATCGCCTGACGCATTGCCCTTACGCCTTCATTCTGATCAAGATTAGGTGGATCAGGGAATTCTCTTAAATGTTTTACCAATAGATCGTTGCGGTAGCCATGCGCTCTTTCATATCCGATATTTGAAGGTGTAATGTTAAAGGGGAACAGTCCCGGGCTTTCAATCTCAATCCTGTCTTCAAAAATCCTTACTTCTATATCTCTTTTAGTGTAATAATCGCGATGGATAACCGCATTGGTAATTGCTTCCTTAATCGCCCTTTCAGGGATTCGATATGTTGTTACAAATCCGGACGGGACTCTAATGCCTGCCCTGAGCAATGTCAAAACATATTCATGCGATTCAGTAATCTGCTTTATAACAGGGCCTCCTATGCTTTTAGGAGTTCCCAAAAGGTTTAAAGTTTCTTTAACAGTTTCTAAATTACCCTCATACTGAAAAATTCTTATTGTGCATTTTGTGTCGAGAATGTCGTTGGGGAATTCCGCAAAAAGTAAAACTGCTGCACGCGTTGGCAGCAAACTGTTGTAAGTGTCTTTTCTTGCAAGTCCGGTTTTTTCCAAAACAGTTTCAATAGCATCTTCTCCTATGCCACGCTTTCTTCGCCAAGATTCATAGTAATGAGTTTTAAGTAAATTAAAGTCCACGTTAACCAGTTCATTGTCTGCGCGTTCGAATCCTTTCACATAGGCAAAGTGAACAATTTCCTGTGGAGAAAGTCTTTTGTTGCCTTTTTCCTGACGAATATATACATGGTTTTCAATTGATCGGAAGCCGTCACCAACTTTTGGGATCCCAAGTACGGCGATACGAACATTTTTATCGGCTACTCCGAATAAATCAGGCGGCCAGATTCCTGAAAGTGGGGGTGATATTTTTTTTACGGCGCGTCCAATCTCATCGAAAAATTCAAGATTCTCCTCTATGCCAAAAACTCTATCAAGTCCCTTTTGGGTTATTTTTTGAGGATCTTCAATCCCAAATATGATGACTCCACCATCCGTATTAGCCATTGCTACGATTGATTGAAGAGTTCGGTCAATGCCCTCATTTCTGCTTCCTAACCGTTTAAACTCCAGTGTACGAGACTCAGAAGGGATAGAGAGAATATTACTTATCAAATCTTCTTTAGACATCATCGTATTACATCCCCCTCAAGTTGCAATTCAAGCTTAGATTGACGTTTGCTGTCTGCAAGTCCTTTTGAGCGCGTAATATCAGTTTTTCTGCTGATTTAAAGTCAGGCTTTTGCCTTTTTAGCAGACCGTTAGCTAAATAGTCTTCTGTAAATTTCTTATAGGTCATCTTTACTGCCTACAATAAATATTTTGGGATTTTCAAGAATGTCCATAATAAATGAATCTTTTTCTTTAACTTTTCTTTTAAACTCTTTTGTTTCAAATACGCTGTAATTTATTTCTCTTTTTAGAACTCCTTCGAGCTTTTTTATCTCCCTTATCAGCGTTGATTCATTAATTTTGCCGACAATAAACAAGTCAATATCGCTTCCAACCGCTTCCTCTTTTTTGGCAAATGAACCATAAATGAAGGCAATCTCAATACCTTTAACTTTTTTTTAAAGCTCCTTTAAGTAGTCCCTGAATGCCGACGGTCTTAAATACAATACTTTTCAATTCCTCAAATAAAGGATAGCCTTTATTAAGGGAATAGTATATCGAATTACCTTTCTTTTTAGATATAAACATCCC
>CAZIEE010000117.1:0-3472 GCA_964538135.1 uncultured Methanosarcinales archaeon | reverse complement strand
GAAAATGAGGTACAAAAAGAAGGGTGAAGAAGATTTTCTCTGAGATTGATAAGCAATGAAAGCAGACAGAGGCAAAGTTTATAGTTGGGAAGAGGGAGAGGTTTAAGCTGTGAAGAATTTAGCTTTGAAAATAATAGCTATCGTATTAAAATAACTCTATGCCTACTTCTACTCTTACCAAAAAACGAACAACAGAAAGGATTTGTACACCTGATAATGTATTGAATCTTTTTGCTTCCACTCAAATAGAAAAAGATTGGTCCTTTATTGAATATAAACCCAGCGATACCTCCAAGCTCACTCATTGTTATCATCGCTCTCCTGCTAAAGATTTATAAAAATCTTGACAAATGTTGCTTAATGTTGTAATGTCCTGATAAAGTATTTCAACCTTATCGGAGGCATATATGGAAGAAAAAACTATTTATACAACTAAAGAAGCGGCAAAACATCTTGGTATAAGTCCAGCTACCCTTTATCGTATGGAAAAGAAGGGATTGATAATATCCGTAAGAACGCCTGGTGGTCAGAGGCGTTTTAGCAAGGAAAACATTGACCGATATGTAGAAGAAAGCCAATACTTTGAAGCCCCCCAAAATCCGAGCAAATACAAAGCCAATACAAAGCAAACCCCCTCTTTTATAAAAGAGCAGGCACCAGAATATTCTCTTTTTACGCCTTATGAAATTGAACCATCAGCAAATATATCAAGATTGCAGCAGCAAATTGCTATTAGAAATATTAGAAGCCACAAGGAGCACTATGACTCTGGTCTTGATATATTTAAATGGATAGATGAATGGGATTTTAGAAGCTATCGAACTAAAATCTATACACATGGTTTTCATACCTACCCTGCAATGTTTATTCCGCAAGTTGCTCGGAAGCTGATTCAGGTATTTTCATCCGAGAGGGAGACAGTTTGCGACATTTTTTGTGGTTCTGGAACAACTCTTGTTGAAAGCAGTCTTTTAAATAGGAACTCTGTTGGCATAGAGCTTAATCCTTTAGCTGTCCTAATAGCTAAGGTGAAAACAACCTCTATTGATCCTCAAACCCTAACAAATAGCTTTAAGGTGATTTTAGATTTTTATAAAAAAATTAAAAATGTTTTACCTCCAAGATTTACTAATATTGATTTCTGGTTTTCTGAAGCAGCTATCAATGACCTATCAAAACTCAAACAAGCCATATGGAATATTTCTGAGGAAAATATCAGAAATTTCTTTTCAGTATGTTTTAGTGAGGTTGTAAGAATTGTTTCCTTTACAAGACACAAGGAATTCAAATTGTTTAGAGATAAAAACAAATTGCAAAAACTTTTTCGTCCTAATGTAATAACTGAATTTATAAAGATGAGTGAAAATAATATACTTGGGATGAAGGAATATGCCCTTGATGTGGTACCCAATACTAATGTAAAGATTATACTTGGGGATTCAACAAAGGATAATGGTATGCCAGCGAACTCTATAGATTTTATTATAACCTCGCCTCCTTATGGTGATAGTAGAACTACTGTTGCGTATGGGCAATTTTCAAGGCTGCCTGCACAGTGGTTAGATTTATTACCGTCACATATTAAAGATATTGACAAGGAACTGCTTGGAGGCAAGAACAACATAAGTCTTAACGACCCTATTCTTGATTTGTCAGAAACCCTGAGAGTGAGTATAAAAGTTATTTCTGAGAAAGACAAAGAACGGGCTAAAGATGTTTTGAGTTTTTATATAGACTTATACAAGGCTCTTGTCCAGGCACGCAAGATATTACATCCTAAAAGATATTTCTGCCTTATTATTGGGAATAGGACAGTAAAGGAATTA
This sequence comes from uncultured Methanosarcinales archaeon, assembly GCA_964538135.1. Classification (GTDB taxonomy): domain Archaea; phylum Nanobdellota; class Nanobdellia; order Woesearchaeales; family GW2011-AR4. The sequence continues at coordinate 1,646 of CAZIEE010000117.1, read as the reverse complement.
GTATTAAAAACCGACGAGATAATTTGTGAGCTTGGGGAGAAAATTGGCTTCACTTCTCAGGGGATCCTTTATAGAAATATTCCCAATAAAAGAATGCCTCTGAAGAACAGTCCAACAAATGAGTCTGGGAAGACTGGATTTACGATGCAAAAAGAAAGCATCGTTTTGCTTAAAAAGAATTGAATAGTTACATAAGTTTTTCGTAATTATCATACAGAGTAAGAAAATCACTCTTTTTCATTCTAAAACCAGTGCCATGGTCGTGATACTTTCCTTTATTTTTACCACTGCGATAAACACCAATACGAATATCTACCTTAAGATGATCTTTTTCTATTGCTGCTTGAAATTTGGCAGCATTTAAGCTATGTAATAAGTATGCCTCTATAAAATGAAATTGCTCATTGCCTGATTTAGTTTCTCCCTTTGCATTGGCAAAGACTAAGAGTATTTTATTTGATTTAGAAACCAGAACATCGCTAAATATATTTTCGTCCCAATAAGCTTCAATGTTAAATTTATTTCTTAATTCTAATTTTCCATCTTTATATCTAATTCTAAATCCCTGAGGATTATTTCGTGAACAGTATACAGTTGAATGAAGATTATAGTAACCCTCTGCGTCCAAATATTTATATTGCACAAACAATTTTCTGTTAACGCCTCTGGGCTTTGGAGCTTTAGTTGCCAATGTGAGCATACTGTTTGAATCAATTCTTTTTGCTTTTATTTCTATCTCGCCAATATCGGGTAAACGGATGTTATTTTCCTCAATAACCAGAAGATCCTCTAATGTTTTTCCTATTCCTGTACTATGAGACCTGTGGGTTTTTACAAATCCCATTGCTTTTATTTCCTGAAGTCTGAGTTTTAATTCTTGTATTGTTAATGGCATTTGTTATTTAACAAAGAAAGCAAGTGGTTTCTTATATATTTTTGCAAATTTATTTAATTCAGTAACATCTAATCTTCTTTCGCCAGACTCGCATTTTGATATATACGATTGGGGCTTTCCAATTATTTTTGCAACATCCTTCTGCGTTAAGCCTGACTTTATACGGGCATTTTTAAGGCGAACTAAAACAAGCCCGTATTCTTTTGAATAAATGCTCTTGCTCATAACATTAATATAATATATCCTAAATTAGAATATCCCAAATTAGGATATAAAATCTGCCTCAGGGTACAAGTAGTATAGAATTGATGAATATTGACTCATACAACATAATGTTCTATATTTCTACTCAGGAGGTGAGATCTGAAATGAAACCAACAACCTTATTAAAAAGAGCAGGTATAAAATCTAATGAGCCAGTTTTATTAATTACAGCAGAAGAAGCAATAGAAAATCTATTAGAAGTAATTGAAGATTATTGCCCTCATTTAAAGATAAACAAGATGAAAAAGGAAGACATAGAGGCCTTGCTTGATAGTTATAGCGAAAGTATTGTTGATTATCATCCTGAAAATTACCATCAAGAGAGGGCTGCATTGTTAAAGAATTTTGAGATGCTCCAGCGCTATGGACTAACTGTAGATGATTATAATTCCATAGATTTTTGTTAATAATATACATGCTTTTAAATATCTTTTTATTATGCAAAAACCTTAAGAGGAGGCATCATGAGACCGCATTTTGTAGAAAT
>CAZIEE010000116.1:0-3478 GCA_964538135.1 uncultured Methanosarcinales archaeon | reverse complement strand
AAATTAGCTAATCTGCCTCTTTTTTTGCTTCATTACTTTCTTCGCTAACAAAATCCACCAACTTTTTGTTTTTTTGTATTGTATTGAAGCTTATTGGCTTACCCTTTTCTTTTGTCAAATTAATCACCTCTTTATACACAAAAATGTTTGCGACATTTTTGTGCGGAATTTAAAACACAACAATTTTCAATCAATTTTTTGTATTTTCCACTATACCTGAAAATCCGCTGTCAAAGGCGGATTTTCATTACTAACCTATACCAGTACTACCAAAACCACCATCACCCCTTGTTGTTTCGTCCAGCTCTTCAACTTCCTCCAAGAGTGCTTCTTCCACCTTTGTAAATACCATCTGTCCTATTTTCTTTCCCTTTTCAATTTTATAAGGTTTATCACCAAGATTAATGATTAGAACTTTTATCTCTCCCCTATAACATGAGTCAATTGTACCTATGCAATTAGCAAAGCTTATTCCGTGCTCTATGGCCAAGCCACTCTTTGGCCTTATTTGCGCTTCGTAACCAAGAGGTATGGAAATCTTGATTCCTGTACCTATCAGCTTCCTCTCTAATGGCTTAATCAGGTAATCTTCACAAGAATATAAATCCATACCTGAATCTCCTTTATGGACGTAGAACGGCATTTTAACATCTGCATCTCTCTTTATTTTAATTTTTAATGTCATTTTTTTATTTTTTATTTTATTTTTTATTTTAATTATTATTTTGCAAAAGATATTAACGGAGAAATATTGTGTTCAAGTACCTTTCCGTTAAATGCATCTATTTTCATGCTTAATGTGTTTAATTTTTCTGTTATATAGGTGATATTCCAAATACTCCCCAGATTGGATATATTCTGAAGAATTGCTATTGTTTTTATGCACCCATCTCCTGGAAAATTTTTTTTTTGGAATTCATCTGCCCTTTTTAAAGCACTATCTAATGTGAGTTTTACTTTGTTAATTTGAACCTCATTTACTTTAGTATCCTCTTTTTTAAAAATCTCTTCATCTTGTCTTATCCCTATATTGTTTCCTTCTATCACAAAAGTAGTTATCTTATCTCTCTTTTTGTCATAAAATCCTATTTGCCAATCATCTGGAGCCATTTCCTGTGGGATTTTAAATGCATATGAAAAGTAATTGTTCTTGTTTTTACTTCGCCATTCAGTAAAGTGAGAACTTTGTTCAAGCATTTTAAGAGCAATCTTTATATCCATATTATTCACTCAAGTACAAAAAAACTAAAAATTTATATAGATTTTGGTTTTAGAGCTACTATGGTGGGTGCAGATGTAAAGCTACTTCTTAAGAAGCAGCAGTATGAAGTTGTTGGAAATCATACAAGGGTAAAGACATGCCATTGGACTAAGAGTGATTTAAGAGGAGAAGGTGGTTGCTATAAAAGCAAGTTTTATGGCATCAGTAGCCATCAATGTGTCCAAATGACACCTACATTTACTTGCAATAATGCTTGTGTTTTCTGCTGGCGTGATTTAAGGTATCATACAGAACCTGCAATGCAATCTGGAATAGATGATCCCTCTTTAATAGTTGAAGGTACAATAAATGCACAAAAAAAGCTGCTTTCAGGTTTTGGAGGAAATGAAAAAACCACAAAAGAAAAGTTTGAAGGGGCAATGAACCCAAAGCACGTTGCAATATCTCTAGATGGAGAGCCAACTTTATATCCAAAATTAGCTGAGCTGATTAAAGAATACCAAAAAAAGGGTTTTTCAACATTTGTTGTTAGCAATGGGCTTTTGCCTGACAGAATTGAGAGGTTAATTGAGCAACCTCCAACTCAACTTTATATTTCTGTTGATGCTCCAAACGAGCAGTTATTCAATATAATTGACAGACCAATAATCAAGAATGCATGGCAAGGGCTTTACAAAACATTAAGCATATTGCCAAAGATAAGAGAAAAAACAAGAACTGTGTTGAGGTTTACATTAATTAAAGGATTAAACATGGTTAAGCCAGAAGAATGGGCTGATATAATCTCCCTAAGTAACCCAATGTTTGTTGAGGTTAAAGCATACATGTGGATAGGCATGTCAAGGGAAAGATTAGAGCAGAAAAATATGCCAGAACACGAAGAGGTAAAAGAGTTTGCACTTGAAATTGCTAAACACGCAGATTATAAGTTGATTGATGAGCATGAACCTTCAAGAGTTGTATTACTAATGAAAGAAGATTTTGATGGAAGGGTTATGAGGTTTGACTGATTATCAACAAATGAAAATTTTGAAAACCAACTTGTTGCAATATATAATTGCTTGGAGATAGAAAATGATCCAGGTAAAGGTGAACAAATGGCAATCAAAACACTTGTTCAAAAAAATCTTAATCAAGAGGAATTAAGTAAATATTATAAGTATCTTTCATCAAAAGGAAGAAATGTTAATAAAGAAAGAATTGTTGCTGGACTTCCAGCAGGAGACAAAAGTCTTTCCTGTGATGATATAATTAAATATTAAAACGAGCTAAAGACCTTAAAGACATAAAACTCAATCTCTCTATTGAAGTTAATTTCTCGATGTTAGTTAATTCTTAGTGAAAAAAAAGGATTTTATTGAAGTGATTACCCAACTTATTGAAGATATCTCTGAAATTTCTCTTTTGCTCTGGGATTTAAAGAAATGTGCAATCCGTATGACGTTGGTTTTGAAATAATAATCTCTTCTTTAATTAAATCTTTTGCAACTTTTCCATAAGAAAAACCAAAAAAGTGCTAAAACATAAAAAACTTTTGATTACAAAAAATGTAATTGTTAACACCAAGAACCCCATTGTTAAAAAGCTAATTGAACTAAACAATTTCCTATGCTGGGAATTTGCTCAAGGTATTGAAAAAAAACAGGAAATTACTGTTTGAGAATTATTATATAAATAATCAATGTAATACAGAAGCAATGCAATATAAAAATTTACAAAATGCAAGATTGTTACAGGAGGTGCTGAAGGGGTTGATCATGTTGTTATAAGATCAAATTTAAAAATTACAGACATGCTGCTGATTTCCGCAATACTTTAATCATAAAACAATCTGATGGTGCAATACTTTTTGACGTTTCTGGAAGCAAAGGCAGTTTAGATGCTTTAAATAAAGTCAGAGAAAAAGGGATTCCTTATTTAGTTTTTTGATATATTATTGAATAGAGTAAAATTCTAAATTATAAAATCGTAGGGCGAATACCCACTGATTTATCTGTGGGATGAAGCCCGTCGTCCTCTTTCTTGTTTACAGCAAGAGGCAACATTAATAAAACTTTTGTTAAGTTCGAGTTCAATAATTTTTAGTTGCTAAACGATTGATATGGGACATTTCGACTAACGAAACGAACTTGGGGTGGGGCGTACGAACGAACCACTGGACATTTGTGCGTATAATATTTAAACCAAACTCCCCCACCTTATACGGTGTTGCACAAATAACAAAAGAAAATAAATTTCCCTTTAACCATCTCTATG
>CAZIEE010000115.1:0-3498 GCA_964538135.1 uncultured Methanosarcinales archaeon | reverse complement strand
ATAATGAATAATCTTTTGAGAAATCTAATGGAAGTATTTAAATATATCGATTCGCAAACGAAACAATAGCAAATCACCCCTTACTGTATTTGGCACCAAACAAAAAGGAAACACTTTAGTTATTGATAGGCATTCAGCTCTACGAGCACTCGCTGAGAAAGCAGGATTTATCTTGCAACAAATTATTAATAATCGGTCAAGTTGTTAAACGATTACTAAAAATAAAAACATTTAAGTATTAAATTATTAATAATCAGAAAAGTGATAAACTATGAGTGTTAAAGATCAGTTACAAAAGCTCAAGGACAACTGGCTTCTTATTGTTATTGCTGTTTTGGTTATTTTCCTTCTTTTAGGAGGTAGCTCACTTTTTAATACTTTTTCAGGAATATCCTCATTTGAATCTGTGAATTATGATTCACTTTCCCAATCAGATTTTGCAAAGCAAAAAAATGCCTATTATCAACCATCCTCTTATCCTTTAAGCGGATACCCATATCCAAGACAAGACTTTGCTCCTGAAGAAAATAAAAGAAAAATAACAAAGCAAACGGATATTGCATCAGAAATCGAAAGAGGAACCTTTAAGCAATCTGAATCCAGATTAATCAATATTGTTACTTCTTCAGATTCTTTTCTACTAAATCAAAATGTAAATAGATATGGAAAAGACAAGAAATCTTATTACATTGGAACTTATTATATAAAAGTTGATACAAAAAAGTATGATTCAGTTGTAGCTCAACTAAGAGGTATAGGAGAGGTAATCTCTTTTAGAGAATCTCAATCTGATATTACTGGTGATTATAAAAATATTAATATAGAAATTCAAACAGAAAAATCAAGGCTTAAGGGATATCGACAACTATTAAATGAAACTCAAAATATTGATCAAAAAATACAGCTTACAGACAAAATTTTTGAACAGGAAAGGAATATAAAATATCTGGAAGATTCTTTGGCTAATATGGACAAAACAGTAGAATATTCAACAATTACTTTAACTTTGAATGAGAAAATATCAGAATATTTAGACATTGTATTTGTTAAATTTTCAGAGCTGGCAATGGCCATAGTAACAAGTCTAAATCTTTTACTAAAATTTATTTTTTTGATATTGCCATGGTTAGTAGTATTATGGTTAATAGTCTTTTTTAGAAGAAGAATTTTTATTAAGTCTGCAAAAAAATGATATTAAGAAATAACACACTCCCAAAATAAATCCAGCTAAAGCTGGGGGTTTCTCACGCAAACCATTTAACTTAAACTTTTCCCTCTTCGAGGTCGCTACGCTAAAAGTTTAATGTATGGTTCGCTTAACGAGAAACGCCCTAACAATACAAGCAACCACCTTTAAAATGAGGTGGTCGCAATGACTAAAAACAAATATCCGCACTTCAATCCAGAAGTGTACAAAATAGAAAGTAAAATAGCAACGGTGAGAACATCCCATCATTGCAAGTTTAACATCAACTACCATATTATCTGGATTTCAAAGTACAGGAAGCCAATTTTGGTTGGTAAAGTAAGAGAAGTTCTAAAAACAATCATCGACGGACAATGTCAAGAATTAAGCTTAAACAATCTTGCGTTGGAGATAATGCCAGATAATCTGCACTTGTTTGTAGGCGCAAAACCGACAGTTACACCTTTTAAGGTAATTCATAAGCTAAAAGGTAATACTTCAATTCAATTAAGGCGAGTATTTCCAGATTTGAAATACTTGGGATACAAACAGCATTTTGGAAAAGGATTTGATGCTCTTTGGGCGAGAGGTTATTACTGCGGTTCTGCTGGGCATGTTTCGCAAGAGCAAGTCAAGCGTTACATTCAAGAGCAGATGGGGAAAAGTGTTTTTGAGTATGATATTTATGATTGTCCGAGAGAATTGAAGGGACAGTTGAAGATAGGGGATTTTGTAAACCGATTATAACTTATAGAATTAGGCGAAGTTTTGTTCGTAGAGGGATGGGCGTCGTGGTTCATTTCTTCCAGACAATGTGCCCGTTTATATTATTTTTCTCATACACTTTTAATACTTGCTCACAGAAATCTATCAATCCTTTATCATTATTCTTCTTTGCCAATTCATAAAGCCGTATAAACATTCTTTTTCCAGTTTCAGTTTGTTTGTAGTATTTTTTTTGAAAATTATGTTGTGCGCATAATGTTTGTCCATTTTCAATCTCAGCTTCTCCGCCTAACTCTTTTGGTTTGATGTGGTCTGCTTGGATTTCAACCCCATCAGATTTACCTCTTCCACAAATCACACATCTATAATTATCCTTTTTGAAAATTTCTTCTTTTTGCTTTGGGGTAAAATCTTCAAGTTGTTTATTGTTAACAAAATCAGGATCATACTTATAGACCCCCTTCTTAATTTTTATAAGTTGGCCATCTTGAGACAATTTTCTAATTCCCCTATCAGGGTCTCTGAACACTTTCCCAGTTCTTTTTTTAAACTCTGCAACGACCCAATCAACAATTTCTGGATGAGAAATCTCTTTTTTTGGATGCTTCTTGAAATATTCCATGATTAAATCCATTTGGCTCATTTCTTCTTTGCTTTTTCCCATTTTCATCGCCTTCATGCTTTGATAATCATTTCATTTAATTTTTTTTCTAAAATGTTAGCTTCAGCAATTATTCTTTTTTTAGCTATGGTGCAATATTCATTATCAACATCAATGCCTATAGAAGTTCTATTATTCAATGCTGCTGCAATTAATGTTGAGCCACTTCCCATAAATGGGTCTAATACAACATCGCCAACAAAACTGAATAATTTAATGCACCTTCTCGGTAATTCTACGGGAAATGGTGCAGGATGACCGCCAGCCCCTTTTTTGCTTTGACCTTGAAAAGTCCATAGGCCATTAGTCCAATCCATAAATTCTTGTCTAGTTATATCAGATTCTTTTTTCTCACTCTTTTTCCAATCTTTTTTATAAAGAACGACTATTAACTCCACAGGTGCAATTACATAAGGAGCAGAAGCACTAATCCAAGAACCCCAAGCAGTCCTTCTTGAAATGTTGCCTTCATTCCAGATTATAGTTGAATGATACTTAAATCCTATTTTCTTTGCAATAGTGGTTAAATCTGCACCAACACTTTGTTGTCCACCTTTATTTTTATCTAAAGGAATATTCAAGCAAAGCCTACCATCATTTTTAAGCCAATGGAAGCAACGAGTTAGCCACTTTGTACTGAACTCCAAATATTTTTCATAAGAAATTTGGTCATCGTGAGAGTTATACTTTATATCTACATTATATGGTGGAGAAGTAACAATTAAATCAATCTCTCCATTTTTGATTTCGTCTGTAGTCAAAACATCGTCTTTTACGATTTTTATGTTTTTAGCGTCAAAAAATTTCTTATCACTACCCCTCATTTCATAATTAAACATTTTATCCACCTTTATAAACTTAACTAAGGTGGTACGGTGTTGCATAATTAGCTCTTCTTTTTAGGCAATTTCATAATAAGAATATT
>CAZIEE010000114.1:0-3577 GCA_964538135.1 uncultured Methanosarcinales archaeon | reverse complement strand
TACTGGACAAGGTTATAGGTGAAAGAATCATAATTGTCAATCATTAATAACATTTTAACACCTTACTATTTATGATTAAGATGGAAAGCACTATGTCTTCTCATAGTCATTGGAAACAATAGACTGCATTGTTCTTCTATAATTATCTTGGGTTTTATCTTTTTTATCTTTTTATCCCGCAATTTAATTTCTCTTTTTTCTAATTCTAAAGGGTCATGTGGAACAGCAAAAGCATCTTTAATTTTATCCCAATCTTTTGATCTTACGGTAATCACATTATCCAGAAAGATACTAACATAACACCCATTCAGCATTGTAGATTCTGTCTCTGCTAATTTTCTATTTGTTATTTCAACGTACTTGGGGTCAATATCAATTCCTATATACTTTCTCCCTAACTTTTTTGCAGCAATAGCGGATGTGCCCGTTCCAATAAATGGGTCTAATATAATATCATCTATATCACTGCTCATAAGTAGTAACCTTTCAAGAAGGTGAATCGGTAATTGACAAGGATGTTCATCCCTTCTTTTTTTATGTCTTATTCTATGAATGTCTGTCCATACATCCGAGATAATAGGGCCAAATTGATGCATTTGGTCTTTTTTCCCACCATAATCTTTTAGAACATATCCACATACCCTGCATCGCTTATGCAACATTCTAATATCATAAAATTTATAATCTTTCTCAGACTTCACATAGTAAAGCAGTCCGTAATGATTAGGTAAAAGTGTCTTACCAAGTGGGGAACCCATAGCATCCCATGCAATCCAATGGCGGAAGATAGCAATTTCGTTTAAATACGAACCAAAGGGTATCAGCCATTTAGGGATATTATGAACGAAGATAGACCCTGTTGGCTTTGTAATGCGAACCATTTCATAAAGCCACTCTTTACACCATGAAAGGTATTTCTCAACCTCATGCTTGTCATAGTAACTGTTATACTTCTTTTTAAGATTAAATGGAGGGTCAGCAAAGGTAACATCAACACTGTTGTCGGGGATTTTTTTCATAACCTCCAAACAATTCCCCTGCACAACCTTGTTTATTAAACTATTAAAAAATTTTCTATTTTGCATGGAACGTCTCAATTAACATATTCTTAAACCTCTCAAGTTCATCTTGGCTAAAAGTAAACACATAATCATAGGCTTCTACCATACGTTTTAAATCCCCTCTCCTTACATACCAGCCAATTCCATCTACAAAACCGACAAAAGCTACATTCGGATAATTCTTCTTCAAATAATCTGCAACGGTCTTCTCTGTTTTTGCCTTATCTCCCATCCCTGAGGCCGTAGTAACTGAATATGAACATTCAATAATCAACCTTGGCGATTTCTTGCTTGGAACTATAAAGTCCATTGTCCTTGGAATGTTGCCTGCCTCTGGAATCTTGAATTTCCCTTTCTCAAAGCTTAATTCCTGTTCTGTAAGAATGTTTTCAATCACTATTTCTGGATTACCTTCCCTGCCTGCCTTGTAAGCACCTTTTGCTTTATACCTGATTATCGTATCAACAAGAGACTCTATTGAAAAACTGTATTTATTTATGTCTAGTTTTTTATATTCAAACAAAGGCACAATCTGTTTTAATACAGGCACTGTTGCACCTTTAAAGAACAGATTAACAATCCCTTTAGCAAACTCTTTGTTTTTCTTTAAAAGTGTTTTAATTTTCTCAAGTTTCCACTCACCGTACTTATTGGAATTAGAAATCACATCCTCTTTGGGCCAATAATCCTTATTTGCTAACTTTGAGAGCGTGGGATCGCCTGTAGCACGAATAAAAGAGATAATCCGTTGAAAACTTTCCTGCGAAAACCCCGTGATTGTTAAGAGGGCATCCAATCCATCTTCAAATTCAGTGATATGCTCAAACAAAATCGATTCTGTAAGGCCCTCCCTTTCAATCTTATTTTTTAAATGAAAAATATTTTGGGCCAATGAAGAAATTTGCCCCTCATAGTATTCCTCATACTCCACATTCTGAAAATAGAAGGTGTTTTTAGAAATTACAGTATTGAATTTTTCATCTAATGAGGGTGTCATCCTACCTTCCTCAAAAACAATATATACTCATCCTTCATAGTATTTTGTATCCCTTTTATAGGCTTTACGATTTTCTGGTCAAGGGCAAATGAATGTTTTAAGGCAAATTCCTCAATTTTGGTTTCCAATCTTATTCCGCCTGTTTGAACATCATTTGAGCCGATTATAACAACTGCATATTTGCCAGCTTTTAAAACCCGTACCATCTCGGACAAAGCTCTATCCATATCCCCAAAATAATTGTCAAGTTTCTCTTTTTTGGTCTTTCCTTTTAAACCTATCATTTCGTCTTTAAGTTCCTTCACATTATACCCTAAATATTCTAATTGAGGTCGGTCATTTTCTGCATAGTCAATGGCAAAGGAATAAGGCGGAGAAGTAATGATAGCATCCACGGAGTTATCTTCTAAAGGAAGATTTCTTGCATCACCGGTTTCAAATCTTGCATTACCAATGTTTAAGCTGAGTTTATCCCTTGCTTGAATAAAAGAGTTAATTTGCCCAGCATATCTTTTAAGCACAGACGGAAAAAGAACATCTATACTTTTGGAGCATCTTCTTGCGTAGCCCATGGAATCTAAGAAAGCAAGTAAAGTTATTGCTTTTTCCGGTTTAAGGCCATTGTTACAAGCAAAATCTTTAGGCAACTCTTTACTGCTTCTTAGAGTTTTATAGTTTTTATTCATATTACTGAGTACTAATGATAATTGAGCATTATCAATTCTTAATGCCTCATATTTTACCCTGCTCATCAATACACAAAACGGACTCTTCTCAATTCCGATAGAATCTATTCCCATGATGCTTGCTTCTACATTTAAAGTTCCGCTTCCACACATTGGGTCAAGGACAGTCTCCCCTTGCTGGATACCTAATATGTTTAACAGCCCCTTAATAAGTTGAGGATGAAATTTCCCCCTGTAGGGGAAAAGCCCGTGTGTCGCATATCCTGTAGAAAAGTTGCCTTCTTTAAAGTATGACTTGGTTATCTCAGACCTTCCCTCCCCAATAAGGGAGCTATTATTAGAACAAATAATAAAATGATTAGTTGGAGTTCCATTAACACTCTTGAAAAAAGCGCTTCGTGGTATAATTTCCTCTTTTGGAAGGAGCTTATATTCATAAAAGGCAAATTCCAATTCAAACAGTTCAGAGATATTTGGTAACAATTCATATTCATCTGGCAATAAGAATGTAATTATTTTCGGTAAGTTTTTTATCTGGGCAATATGTTGACTCTCGTTGAATACTTCTTTTATCACTACCATACTATCTAAACCTGTTATCCTCTTAATTTAGTTTAATCCTTCCTCCGCCATCTCTATCGCCTTCAACATCCCTTTAGCCTTATTAACGGTCTCGTAATATTCCCTTTCGGGTTCTGAATCAGCAACTATGCCTGCCCCTGCCTGTATATAAGCCTTACCATCCTTCACTATAATCGTCCTTATCGTAATGCAGGTGTCCATATTGCCTGAGAAACTGAAATATCCCACAGCCCCTGCATAGGGACCCCTCC
>CAZIEE010000113.1:0-3673 GCA_964538135.1 uncultured Methanosarcinales archaeon | reverse complement strand
AAAACTGTACATCTTTATTCAAGCGAGAGCGTTCATATTTAAACTAGCATTTCTACTTCACACTTTTTTAATATATATGGCAAGTCTTGAACTCCTGAAGAGCGAATCAGGAGCTTATTTAATTTGTCTAACAGTTGGAGTCTTTTAAGTTCCCTATTTTCATGGGGATTTTTATTGGTAATGACTGAAAAACTCTCATCTGCCCACTTGTTGTAACTCTGGACAAGGTAAGTAAAAATAGATAATAAAAACATTAATACAGCAGAGATTCGGTTATATTTTATTTGAATCATTAATGTAATTAGCGACTTTTCGAAAAGCAGTTGAAACAGGTTAAAACTTTTCCTATTTAAAATGGACAGCTGGGATTGAAGCCAAATATCTAAGTGGTCCGCATAATTTTCCTTGCTAACTTCCGTGTTAGGATTAGTTAATAGTTGTAAAAATGATTGCAGCAGTGCCTCAATAATTTTTCGATCTGTCTCCGAAATGGAAGCTTCTAGATTTAGATAGGTATTGATATTTTCTTCAATCTGTTTGCTGTGAGTTTTGATAAACAATACGAATTGTTGAAACGTAATTTCCTCATATTTTTGAATTGGCTGAGACATAAGAAATTCTTCTCCTTCAAATAAACGCATCCTACAAATGGAGGGTCTTCACACTAATATTATACAGCATCTTGTAGGATAGTATTTCAAACTCAGAGGAGTAAGATGAAATTGTGACAAACAAGTGAATATTTTTTAGGGCGATAACAAATGATAAGAAGAACATTTGTTTATTTTAATTACATGGTTTTTAAAATTGAAAGGATGTGTGCTTGTAATGAGACTTGAAAATAAAGTAGCTATTATAACCGGCGGGGCTAATGGAATTGGTGAAGCAACTGTTCGCCTTTTTGCTGAAGAAGGGGCAAAGGTGGTCATTGCTGACTTTGCTGAACGAGGTAAAAACCTATCAGAAGAGTTGAATGCGAATGGATATGATACGTTATTTATTAAAACAGATGTAACAAAAGAAGAAGAGATCAAAAAGATGATTAATGAAACGGTGAATAAATACGGTAAATTAGATATTATGTATGCAAATGCTGGAGTCGCTGATGATGCGCCAGCCCATGAATTATCCTATGACAAATGGAAACGGACCATTGATATTAACCTGTCAGGGGTGTTTCTTTCTGATAAATATGCGATTGAACAATTCCTTAAACAAGGCACAGGCGGTGTTATTGTTAACGCAGGTTCTATTCATAGTTTTGTTGCATTACCAAATCCAACGGCTTATTCCTCCGCAAAAGGCGGCGTGAAGCTATTAACACAAAACTTATGTACGGCTTATGCAAAAGAAGGTATTCGAATTAACGCAGTTTGCCCTGGTTATGTTGACACTCCTTTACTCACAAATGTCGATTCCCAAACGAAAGAATATTTAGCGTCTCTTCATCCACAAGGCAGACTGGGAAAACCTGAAGAAATAGCGAAGGCAGTTCTTTTCTTAGCAAGCGATGATGCTAGTTTTGTGAATGGTACAACACTTCTTGTTGATGGCGGCTATACTGCAAAGTAACAGAATTTTTGAAAGAAGTATTAAAAAACCTCATTTAGATACATCATGGTGAACCTTATCACAAATGATGGTAAAACAAAATAGTGAACTAATACTTGATAAGGCTATATTGAAGTTGCTATAAATAAAATGATGAAATATTACTGCTGTGTCGTTTCTCTAGATTAACCTCAGCAATTACAAGGCAATAAACCTTCTAATAAAAGGTATAATTTTTTTAAAAAATCTATAAAGATAAAATGGTAGGAGTTGAAAAAGTGGCTAAAAGCTTGGATAATTCTCAGCGTATTGCAAAGGGATTGATAGAAAAAAGTTTTGATGAAACCTTATTTCTAGGGGAAAAGGATGAACTGCATGAAAGCAACAAATACAAGGAAAGATTACATGAGTTTTTTGAGTATTTTTCAGCAGAAATAATTTTAAGACAGTATGACTTGAGTGATGAGGAACTCGAAAAAGGAATAGTTGGCAAAGGTAATGATGGTGGTTGCGATAGTCTATTTTTATTTATTAATGATGAATTAGTTCTAGAAGATACCCCGCTTGAACTCATTAAAAAAAAGCCTGTACTGGATTTTTATATAATTCAGTCAAAATTTGAATATTCGTTTCGGGAAAGTGCATTTGAAAAATGGAAGAATATTGTTGATAACCTTTTCAATATAGATAAATTTGAAAATGATGACTTTTCAGTGAGATATAATAATGACGTATTGGAGTCTTTTGGAAGGTTTCATAAAACTTTTCAAGAGTTAATTACTAAATCTCCAATAGTGAATTTTAAATTTATTTATGTGAGTTTAGGGAATGAAATTCATGTAAATGTTACCCAACAAGCAAAAGAAGTGATAGAGAAATTAAGAACTTCATATCCTAGTTCAAATACTGATGTAACTGTGGATTTTATTAATGCTCAGCAAATTGTAGACTTATACGATGCTCCGTCAAAGACAGATTTTGTTTTACATATTGCTGAATCACCGATAATTGTAACAGAAGAAAAAGAATATATTGTTTTAGCCAACTTAAAACAATACTTTAATTTCATTACGAATGAAAATGGAAAACTTATAAAACATGTTTTTGAAGCAAATGTAAGAGATTATCAGGGTAATACAACTGTTAATAAAGAGATAGCTACTACTTTAGAAAAAAAGAGCACAGTTGAAGACTTTTGGTGGTTAAATAATGGTATTACTATGCTAGCTAATGAAATTGACCAAAAATCTACAAAAATATTTGAAATTAAAAATCCTGAAATTGTAAATGGATTACAAACATCTACCGAAATCTATAATTATTATAAAATAAAAGAAGAAGATAACTCTGAAAGTAGAAGAGTCCTAATTCGAATAATCGTTCCAAGCAGCGAGGCTTCACGCGATAATGTTATATTAGCTACAAACAGTCAAACTGCCATTCCAAAAGCAGCTTTAAGAGGAACAGATAGTATCCACAGAGAAATTGAAAATTACTTAAAAACAAAAAATCTATTTTATGACCGCAGGAAAAACTATTATAAAAATGAAGGAAAACCAAAAGAAAAAATAGTTAGTATACCTTTTCTTGCTCAGTGCTTAATCTCGATTTTATTGAAAAAGCCTAATTATGCCAGAGCGCGTCCTTCAACGCTTTTAAGTGATGATGACACTTATGAGTATTTGTATATCAATAATAAAAATTTGGATAGCTATTACATGGCAACTTTAATAGGAAAGAAAGTTAAGCAAGTCATCAATAATTTTGAATACAGTTCTAGTGAGCAGGCTGATATCTATTTTTATGTCTTGTATGTATGTGCTGCTAAAATCAATCAATCTAAAGATATTACACCTAGACAGTTGGGGGATATGCGTTTAGATGATTTCTCAGAGGAAAATATAAAGGTTAGCGCAGATTATGTATATAATAAATACAAAGAGCTAGGTGGAAATGATAAAGTTGCTAAAGGAACGGCACTAATTAATAGAATATTAAAAGAGGATTTTGTCGACCAACCATTTCATTAATATTATTCTATTTAATTTTTTAAAAACAAAAAGAGTTCACTCCCGCCCATTAAACATTTTGATACAGAAGGCCGAGTTATTTACTTGAGCAC
>CAZIEE010000112.1:0-3699 GCA_964538135.1 uncultured Methanosarcinales archaeon | reverse complement strand
TAAATGATTAAGATAAAAAAAGCCAAAGTTGATGACTGGGAAAAATTAAGAGATTTATTAATAAGATTAGTTGATGAAAAACCTCCTGTGGCTTTAGAGCTGGAACCTTTAATAATGAAGGGAAAAGAATGGATTGCTTCCTTTCCAAGTGGAGAAAGCGGATTTTTTATTGTTGCAAAAGATGAGCATAGGATAATTGGATTTTGTTATGTGGCTGTGCCCAAGTTCTATAAGCCAGTAGCGTATATCGGCATAGCAGTTGATATAGAGCACAGGAAAAAAGACATTGGAAGCCAGATGTTTTATCATGTTGCTGAATGGGCCTCTAGGCATCATTTAAGTTATATAATAGCAGATGTATGGTGGTGGAACTACAAGGTGATAGAATTTTTCGAAAAATTATGCTTTGTGGAGAAAGAAAGATTCAAGGACGAATTTAAAGGGAAGGAAGAAGAAAAGATAAGATTGGTTAGGAAATTATAGTTAATAAAAAATAGAAAGATTTAAATAGATAACTTTCATTATTATAACCATGATTATCATAAAGCGGAGAGAATCTGAAACTATAAATGAATCTGAAAAATGGATTCTTTTATATGGGAGAAGAAAAACAGGAAAAACATTCCTAGTGAAGAACTTTGTAAAATTTGATGAATATTTTTTTATTAAGAGGGATAGGACGATAATAAATGGAAAATCAATAAGTTACGAAACATTTGAAGAGCTGTTAAAAGAATACGCAAAAAGCAATAAAATAATTGTGATCGATGAGTTTCACAGGCTTGGCGATGACTTTCTAGATTTCCTTCATTCCTTGGGCCGTGGAGGAAAACTTATTTTGGTTTCCTCAACTTTACATCTCAGTAAAAAAATTTTATCTTCAAAATCTCCTTTATTAGGACTTGTAGCAGAGACGCCGCTTAAACTAATACCTTTAGATTTATGCTTTAAAGAAATTCATAGATTGGGATTTAATAAGAAAGAATCAGCAGAGCTTTCAATTTTTTGCAGAGAGCCTATTGCAATAGAGCATATAAAAAAAGGAAAAAAACCCAGAGATATTATAGCAGATATAATGCTGGCTACAAAATATGCTATTCCCGCATTAATCGGAGAAATATTTCTTGAAGAAGAAAGACAGATTTCAAATATCTATGAAGGGATTTTAAGGGCAGTTTCAACAGGAAAAAACAAAGCAGGGGAAATAGCGAATTATCTTTTTTCAAAAAAGCTTATTCAAAAAGAAAGTTCTACGATGATACAGCAGTATTTGAAAAACTTAATAGAGTTAGGAATTCTTAAAAGAATATTAATATTCAACAAAAAGGATTATAATTATGACTTAATTTCAAAATTAATGAAACTATATTTTTATGCTGATGAAAAATATAATTTTAGTGAAGAATCGAGTGAAGAAAAAGCAAAACTTATTTTGGATGAAATAATCCCCAGATTCATGGAATCTGATATTAGAGAATTCCTTGCTTACAAGCATGGATTAACAGAATCCATTATAGAAACTAAAGACTATGATATTGATGCCTGCCTATTGAGATTCAAAAAACCAGAAATAGTTGTTGAGGTTAGATGGAAAAAGAGAATAGGGAGTGATGAGCTAAGAAAAATTGAGGCTGACTTAAATAAATTCAAAGCAAAAAAAAGATATTTGTTTGTGCAGGAAAAGCATGATATAAAGTCTAAGTTAAGTGTTAATGTAGTGGATATTAATGATTTTGTTTGATATAATGAAAAAGTTTAAATTAAGCAACTTAAAATAATGCTAACAATGAAAAAAATTTCCAGCTGCGTTTATGTTTATATTGCCTATTTTAGCTAAAGGTTCTTCAGGTAGAAAATCCTCTGGTTTCTTTGCGAAAAGAAACTCTTGATTTTTGTTAATCCCTCTTTTAAATTTCATAGAAAACACCTCCTATTTTTTATTATTTCAGAACGAGAGCTAAGAGAACTGGTTATTCTCAAATTAAACAAGAAAAATGTGCTTCAAGGATTGCAACAAATCATTAATAATCGGTCAAGTTGTTAAACGATTACCGAAAATCGATAGTTTTATATAGTTAAATAGTTTTATTGTTTAACAGTTAAACTAATAGGTGATGTAAAATGACTGAAATGGAACTAGTTAAGATGTCCCCAAAAGGACAGTTGGTTGTACCAAAAGAAATAAGGGAGATAGAAGATTTCAAGCCTAGTGACAGGTTTGTTCCTTTCCATGTAAAAGGCGGGATTTTATTTAAAAGAGTGAAAATACCAAATGTAAAAGCTGAGTTTGCATCTTTAGCTAAAGAGATAGAAAAACACTTCAAGAATGAAAAAATAGCCACAAAAGATGTAGATGAGGCAGTTAAATGGGCAAGAAAAGGGTAATTTTAGACACCAACATTTTGATTTCTGCTTTGGGCTGGAAAGGAAATCCAAGAATTATTTTTGACAGAGTTATAGCTGGTGAGTTTGAATTAATTTTATCTTACAAACAGCTTAATGAATTGCTGAGAGTTTTGAATTATCCAAAGTTCAAATTTACAGATGAGCAAAAAGACGGATTTTTATCCTTTTTATTGGAAGTTGCCACTTTGATTAAGACAGAATCTGAAATTGATGTAATAAAAGAAGATCCTAGCGATAATGTTATTTTGGAGCCTGCTAATGAAATGAAAATTGATTATATCGTTTCTGGCAATGACCATTTATTGAAAGTTAAGGAGTTTAAGGGTGCTACGATAGTTACAGCCAAAGAGTTCTTGGATATGGTTAAATAACGCATTCTTTTATAGCTTTCTATATAGCTTTCTATCGGTTTAAATTGATAGATATATTGGGAGTAAATATTTAAATTGGTTCAATCTACTAGCGGTTAATGGAAGAAAAAAGGTAAAGGACTCCTGCTGAAATGGCAAAAGTAAAACTAAAGTTAGGGGATAACTTTCAGTTACTGAATCTTATAAAACAATCATATGCCGAAGATTAAATAGAGTCCAAAGAAAGAAAGATTTAAATATATAACCCTATAAAAAAGGAGATTGAAAAAATATTCGAAAAGATAGTCAAAATATAGAATTAATTAAAACTGAGGTGGAAAAATGGTGAAGATTGAGAAAACCCAGCGAGAACAAATAGAAAGCATTCTCAGAAAATTATCTTCTATTGGAGAAGTTGAAGGTTGTGCTATTATTTCTAGAGATGGTTTATTGATTGCAGATGCTTTGCCCAAAAACATAGATGTAGAAATATTTTCCAGCATGTCTGCTACAATGCATGGCGCAGCTGAAACAGCTATATCAGAGCTAAAAAGAGGAGTTTGTAATATGACTATTGCTGAATCAGATAAAAGCATTGTTGTAACTTTAGGCTTGAATCCAGTCTTTATATTAGTAGCTTTAGCATCACAAGGCGCTAATCTTGGCTTGTTAAGAGTGTCAATGAAAAAAACAGCATCTGAAATCAGCAATATGTTGTAACACAAACTTTTTCTTTCGAAAAGAAAAAGTTTGATCAAAAAGAAACTGCCCGCAGGGGCAAGGGGCATAAAGCCCCGAGTAAATATATTAGAATAAAATAATTGTTTTGGATTTCGTGCTTGATATTCGGATTTTTTAATTAGAGAAAATGGGTAGAATAATAACAAAAATACCTCAGTTGGATAATCAGCTTAATGGAGGTATAGAGCAAGGGAGCTTAACT
>CAZIEE010000111.1:0-3750 GCA_964538135.1 uncultured Methanosarcinales archaeon | reverse complement strand
ATTAACATTTTTGATTGAAAACATCATTTTCTGATTCCAACTGTCGAATGTGGGATGGGACTGGTTTCTGTGACAAGATTAATAAACCAATAAGCATTAACAAAGATATTTAGCATTAACAAAGATATTTTGGATTAGTATTCGAAATGACAGATGAACTTATAATCAAAGACCTGCACGTAAGTGTAGAGGGTAAAAATATTTTGAATGGTGTAAATCTAGTTGTAAAGAAAGGCCATGTATGTGCATTGATGGGTCCAAATGGTGCTGGAAAATCTACACTCGGATATGTATTGATGGGCCATCCAAAGTATACTGTTGATAAGGGTGAGGTTTGGTATAAAGGCAAGAATCTTTTGGAGTTAAGTCCTGATGAAAGAGCTAAGCTGGGAATCTTTTTATCATTCCAATACCCTCAAGAAATTCCAGGACTTAGTGTTTCAAATTTTTTGAGGACAGCATACAATTCTGTGAAAACCGACCAGCTAAATGTTCCTGATTTTGTTAAACTACTTAAGGATAAGATGGCTTTGCTTAAAATAGATGATGTATTTAGCAGAAGATACTTGAATGAAGGATTTTCTGGAGGAGAGAAAAAAAGAACAGAGATATTACAAATGGCAGTTCTACAGCCAGATATGGCTATACTTGATGAGACAGATTCGGGATTGGATATAGATTCATTAAAGACAGTTGCCAATGGGATTAAAACATTACTGGGTCCTGACTTAGGGGTTTTGATAATTACTCACTACCAAAGAATTTTAAATTATATCACTCCTGATGTAGTTCACATAATGGTGAAGGGCAGAATAGTAAAAAGTGGAGGCAAAGAGCTTGCTCATGAACTTGAGGAAAAAGGCTATGACCATCTGATAAAAGAAGTTGAAATTAAGATTAGTTAAAATGATAAATGCAATAACTGTAGATGGTAGTTCCCTACAAATAATTGGGAACAACGCTTATAGTCCATTAAAAGAAGAATCAAAAGATATATTTTATTTGTCACACAACAATAAACAAGTGAAGGTGCATGGTCCTATCAATGTAATAGGCAATCAATATATTGTTGCTTACTCTCCAAAACTATCATCTAATAAATCTCCAAAATCTCTGAATGGATCATTTTATCCAGATTTTACCAGAGCTGGGCAGTGGATTGAAATAAAACCCAATGAATCAAAGATATACTCACTAGATCTAGAACTATTGCATGAAGATACTGGTACATTCTTAGGACCAATTAATGCAAGCATAGGTTCTCCTTGGGTTAAAGTCGATGAATCTTGTAAAACAATACAGTTAGTGGCATTAACAAATGGAACCTGTCCAATTTATGAAAAAACTTTTGATTACCTTGTTACTAAAGCTAAAATCTTGCATGAGCCATATTATAAAAAGTCTTCAGAATCTAGCAATTCAATAGTGGATTTGTTAGTGATATCAAAAAATACGAGACCTTATTTGTATTTGGAATTAGAAAACGAAACTAGAACAAATAAATTATTTTTCGGAAGAGGGATATTACTTGAAGATTACTTAAAAACCACTGAAGATAGAGTAAAATTTGTAAAAAAGAAACTAAATGATGATACCTTAAATCCTTTTGAATATATTGAGGGTTACCATTAGGGACAAAAAATATTTAAATTCGAAGTATAATAAAATTAACTAAAATGGAACAACAAACAAAAGAATTGATTGTAACATTAACAGACAAGGCAGCGGAAAAAATAAAATCTTTTTTTGAAAAGGAACATAATAAAAATAAAAAAAAACTTGGATTAAGGGTAGGAATAAAAAAGGGAGGGTGCTCTGGTTATACATATGAGATTGGTTTTGAGGGTTCTCCAAAAGAGAATGATACTGTAATAGAAGAAAAAGGTATCAAGGTATTTATTGATGCAGAAAGTCTATATTTCCTAAAAGGCTCAACAGTTGACTATATTGATACATTGCAAAATTCTGGATTTAAGATAATAAACCCAAATGTTAAAACTACTTGTGGGTGCGGACATTCTGTAGGGTAATGCTACAAAGATACTGAGCAAAATTGAAATACTAATCACAAAAACTAAATTCAAAGCACGAAATTAGAAACACGGAATAGCAGTCAGTTTATTGTTTCGAATTTCGAATTTCGAATTTCGAATTTTCTTTATCATAATCTTTTTTTCTTTTAATAGAGACTATGGAGCCTATGATTTTTATTATTGGTTTTCTTAAATAATGGAACACAATAAATAAAAGTATAGCAATCAAAATTAAAGGTGCAAACAATGGATTTTTGTCAACTAAACCATCTGTGCCAACTAAATAACCAGCCATTCGTTTTAGTATTGGCCTATTGTCATTGATAGTTACATTTTTAGCTAAGATGTTTTGATTATTAAGATAATCCTGTAAAATGCTTAAATTATTGAAGTCTAAATTATGGTATGTACTATTCAGTCCTTCCTTGAGTATAATATTGTATAAGCCAAATGGAACCTCTTTTGATAAATTTATTTTATTGGTTTTACCCCCATCAACTTTGACTTTCTTGGTTATAGCATACTTTTTTTTGTTGCTTTCAAGTATAAATGTCAATTCATCATCAAACAATACATTCCCTATATTCTCAATCAACACACTGTCATCTATATTGGATACCTTCACCCCCTTCACTTCTGTTATGTTTATTAAGACTTTGCTAAACAAATCTTGATAAGTACTTACTAATAAGTATGTACCGGGTTCTGTATACTGGCTGAATTCATAGCTTACATTATCATTGCTTGTTGTATTTTTTTTAAATATTATACTTCCATTATTATGGGTCAACTCTAAAATCAATGAGGCATTTATAAAATCTTTAGCTTGATCATATAAATAAGGAACAATCTCTATTTTTGATCCTGGCAATAATTTATTTTGATCTGAACCAGGTTGGGTTTTTATTGATGTTTTTATATAAGAAGGAATCGGTTCTATCTCTATTCCAATTAAGGATTTGCCTATATTATTTTTAGGATCTAAAGCTGTTATTTCAATAATATGCCACCCTGATTTTATATTATATGGAA
This sequence comes from uncultured Methanosarcinales archaeon, assembly GCA_964538135.1. Lineage (GTDB taxonomy): Archaea > Nanobdellota > Nanobdellia > Woesearchaeales > GW2011-AR4. Next base: position 685 of record CAZIEE010000111.1, on the reverse strand, counting down.
ATTCCAGATTAATACTAAATCTTCCATCAGTAGAATCTACATTGTAAGAACTATCATCTAATGTTAAGTTTATTGATGCTTTTAATATACTATTACCAGATGCATCGTTTATAATACCCCCTATCACTATTGAATCATTAGGTAGAGTTTTAATTACCTTATTTGTAGGAATCAACTTTAACTGATTTGTAACCTCCAACATCCCAGATCCAGATTCATAAATTGATGGATTGTCTTCTGTAAACAAACTGCCTGTTAGATTACACTTTCCCTGCATCAAGGGTGTAACACTTACCTCAGGGGTGGGGATAACTGTTCTAAAATCTTTTTCTAAGACTATTGTAGTTAAAAAATAGGTTAGTTTATAATTTTCACATTGAAGCATTAATTTAAACATACCCTCAAAATTTGAATCTGATAACAATGATACAGAAGTCTTTATCTTATTGCCAAAATTGTATTTGTTTTGCTCTGTTGTTATTGCAATATCCTTAGTTTGAGCAAAAGCCAAAGGAATAGATAAAATTATCAAAAAAGTGATTGACAATAAAAAAGTGATTGACAATAAAGATTTGATTCTATTCATACATAATGATTTGGGTGAATTATTTATATAATTTTCTATATCATACGGCACAGTATAAAAAGTGAGTGATTTCTTTTTTTTCAATTCACATTTTTTAAC
>CAZIEE010000110.1:0-3787 GCA_964538135.1 uncultured Methanosarcinales archaeon | reverse complement strand
AAGCGAATCTATTTTTGTAGGAGATCATTTAAACGATATTCAGGTGATGAAGGAAGCTGGATTCGGAATTGCATTCAATTGTAATGAAAATGAATTAAAAAAGGTGGCAAATGTATGTATTGATAAGAAAAACTTGAGAGAGATTTTAAGATATATCTTTAGATGAAGTAATTAAAAACACCCTAAAATAAAATAGTTATTTTAATCACTTACAAAAAGAGATAGACTCCTTTGCTTCACAAATAATCTTTTTGTTGTCATAACTTTCTAAAATATTCCTTAATTTATTTTTGTCATATCCCTTATATTTAATTATTACACTTATCAATAAAGGCAATGCCCTGATAATATTGTCAACTATTGTTATTGTTGCTTGCTGAGCTGTTCTTGACCAAGGATTTAAATCAATTGTAATGACCTTTTTTTCATTCTTAATTAAGGCCTCTGTTCTATCCCCATCTTCTAAAGGAACAAAAACAACATCTGCTTTTAGAATCCCATTTGGATTGACATATTTTCTGTTTGAATCAAGAAATTTTATTTCAGAATTTTCAGGCAATAAAACATTTTTTGCACCATTTATAATTAGATGTTTTTTTATTTTGTTTTCCCTTTCTTTTGAAGCATGAAATATATTAACTTCTAAAGGTGCACATGTTGCTTTTGATAATTTAACTAACCCTTTTGGAACTAAAGCAGATACGTTTCCATTAACTGAAATAACCGGGTGTTTGGCTGTTAAAAGTAAGGCAGCAGCAGCTTCAATGGATTTTCCAGCGAAACTATGTGTTTTTTCTCCTAATAAATAATCAAAAGCCTCACCCCTCCCATATGCGATAAGGCCATCCATTGATGTTATGCCTTTTTTTATACCACCTACGATTAATTCTCTTGTCTTTAATGACTTATAACGTGGATGACTTTTAGGCAGAGAAAATACATACTTTTCCAAAATGTTACCAGATTTTTTCTTCGGTTTTTGACTTGTCATAAGTTATAACATAATCATCACAACAAATGTGCGCCTTTGTTGGATATTTTAAGTTTAATTGAATTATTAAATGGTTTATCACTGAAAACAGCATTTCCAAGCATTATCATTGAAGCATTTCCTTTATTCTTTTCTATCTCATTTATTGTTTTTATTGTTCTTCTGTCTTTTAAAAGATTACTTGCAATTGCAAATTCTTTTGATATCTTGATTATATCCTCAAATTTTATTTTACCATTATCTTTTATTAGTTTTTTAATTTTTTTTAACTCAATAGTTCCTGCTTTATTTATTTTATTTTTTAATGTTTGATTTGTTATTATTGATTTTGTTGATATTTTACTATAATAATCACAATAAACATCAACGTTGTTTATTGGTATTTTTTTAATTATGAAATATGAACTTGGATTTAATTTTACACAAAACCCTCCATAAAATTGGTTTACAACATCACCAAGTCCTGTTTTATTCTCTACCTCTGCTGTATGGGCAATTATTGCCAATTCCTTTTTTGATTTATTTAGTTTTAAAATTTTATTTATTGCATAAGCACTTGCCAAAGCACTTGCTCCACTTAACCCAAAACCACATCCAAGAGGGAGATTTGACTTTATATAGATCCTCAAATTTTCTTTAGTCAATCTCTTAACTATGCTTATGATAGTTGGAAATCTTATTACTTTATTATTAAATACAACTTCCATTTTTTTTGATTTTGAAGCAGTTACTACCACACCCTGATTTACAGTGAACCCAACACCATAGGAACCCATCCACCTTGGGCTTTTATTTTTGTAAATCTTAAAGATGCAGCTTATGTTTGCTGGAGCAAATGCCTTAGCTTTAGAAATCATCTTTTTAAATCTGACTTATATAATTAACTACTATATCTAAAATTTTATTAGCGACAATCCTTTTATCAGCTAATTTTATATGATTTATCTTTTTATTTTTGTCAATAACAAATACTTCATTTGTATCAACATCGAAACCACTGTCTTTTTTAGCTATATCGTTTGCTATAACTAAATCTGCATTTGCTTTTTTTAAAATATCATATGCAGATTCTATTAAATTATTTTGTGATACATTATACTCTGCCTTAAACCCAACTAAGAATATCTTTCTATTCATTTTTTTTAATATTTCAAATATCTTTGTTGTTGGTGTCAATTCCAGATGTAACCTCCTATCACTTTTTATCTTTTTATCACTCTTATTGTTTATTATAAAATCAGAAACAGCAGCACAATGAATTACAATATCTGCATTTTTTATATTTTCTTTAATTTTTTTATACAAATCATTAACTGTACCAAACCTTTCTTCTTTTATGCCATAATCTGGCTCAATTGAATTGTGAGCCCTTAGCAAAATAACATCTGCTCCTCTTAAAAATGCCTGCTCAGCTATTTTTGTACCCATCTTTCCAGAGCTTTTGTTTGTTATCACTCTGACAGGATCTATCTCTTCAAAGGTTGCACCTGCTGTAACCAGTACTCGTTTACCATTTAAATCACTTCTTTGCTCAAGTAGAGATGCTAGCCTTTCAATAATACTTTTTTTATTTGCCAATCTGCCTACACCAGTATAGCCGCATGCTAGTTCCCCATATTCAGGTTCAACAAAAGAATAATTTAATTTTCTAAGCTTTTTTACATTTTCTTGCACAATAGAATTTTTCCACATCTTTACATTCATTGCAGGGCATATTAAAACAGGAGCAATAGTTGCCATCACAGAAGTTGTCAATAAATCATCAGAGATTCCATTTGCTATTTTTCCTATTACATTTGCTGTAGCAGGGCATATAAGAAGCGCATCAGCAATATCTGCAAGAAAGATATGTGTAATCTCTTTATTTTTTTTGATGTAATCAACATAATCTATTTTTGGATGAAACAAACCAATTTGCACTTCATTTCCACTAACTTTTTCAAAATCTTTTTTATCAACCAAATGTGTAGCATGTTCTGTCATAATTACATATACCTCTGCTCCAAATTTCCTTAGGTCTCTAATTAAATCTAAAACCTTAAAGCAGGCAATTCCACCAGTTATTCCTACTACTATTTTTTTTTTGGTGAAAATCTGATTGTACATATCAAAAAAGAAAAAAGAGCAGTGATTTATAAAGTTTGTTTTTGATGTTTGACTAATGGCAAAAATTTAGTGGAACATCCCTAAGTAAAATTTCAGATTTTGTTCCAAGTTTCTACTTGCATACATCTTTAGCTCGCGAGCTAAATCTTTGATTGAGTAATTCTTTCAGTCCTCTAAGAATAAGTGAATGTGGTTGGGACCATAGTCAATTGCAACAACATGAACTTTGAGTTACTGAGCTCTCTCGACGAGATATCCAATTGTCAACTCCAGTACCAGCGGCTCGCGAAATATGTCGCGCCTGTAAGCAGGCGTGAATTGCAGGTGCAGGTTTGTTTCACCAACAGTGTGCGCACTATGTCTTAGTTCATTTGCCATTTTCTTTTTCTCCGATGGTTTTTTATAGAAGTATAGCTAACGCTACTTTTATCTTCTTTTTACAGAGAGCAACCATCACGCGCTCAATTTTTTTTGAACTTTGAGAATAAGAATATTACGACTTGGCGTATCTATAGACCTGCTTTCATCTGCGGATTTCGCTTCGCTCAATCCGCGAGGGTTCAGCAGGTCATGCTACTCCTAAAAATAGGATTAATTCTTTTTTATTGAACCATAACAAATAAAATTTCCTATTCTATAAATCAGTAAATCTAAAGAAGAACAACAAGAATAAGTACCCTAAATAAAACA
>CAZIEE010000109.1:0-3787 GCA_964538135.1 uncultured Methanosarcinales archaeon | reverse complement strand
GATTTCGTACATGCTTAAACAAGCAAAAGTGTTCATGTTCATCTTGACATTTATAGTGAAGACTATTTTCATTATAAACGATGTGTTTTTTACGCTTATATTCCCTGGTCAAATCAGTTCTATGGTGTCATAGGTGCCGAACTTCCAAAGGTGCAAAGCATGAAAGGACAAATAACCGAGGAGAATATCTTTTTTAGTTCAAAAAAACCAATTTATTTAAAGAGCCCCCAAAATTATATAAAAAAAGAGCATATCAAATTATTTAATCTGTCTTCTATTATTTTTTTACCGCTCACTCATAAAAATCAATTGTTTGGGTGGCTTACTTTTGATCAGCTAGGGGAAGAATTTGATTGTTCGAAAGAGGAATTAGCTTTACTCGAGCAAGTGGGGAAACGTCTTGGATTATTTTTATCAAGAAAAGGAGACGCGGCAGCAAAAACCCCAGACCTTCATTTAACAGAAAGAGAAGCCAATATTCTCGATTTGCTTGCAGAAGGATATGACAATAAAAAAATGGGTGAATTATTGTTTTTAAGTGAGCATACGGTGAGAGATTATGTAAGCAGTTTAATGACTAAACTGAAAGCAAAAAACAGGACCCAAGTGGTTGCCTGTGCTTTTCGGTTAGGATTATTACATTAATTCTCAACCTATTTAGTATTTTTATCATTAAATGAGCGTTAAAAGAAGAGAAAATTGTAGATTTGAATTAATAAACATTTAGGTTTCGATATAGTTGTAGAATAAGTATAATTAAAGAGGTTGTTCAAAAAGAATTCTTAACACTTCAATTTATTCATCAATTGAAAACTATCTATTTTTGCCATGTTTTCTTTATTACTTTGTTATATGAAATCCTTTTCGTTTGTTTTGTTTAAAATATATGTACTTACTGTATATTTATACTTTGTTTTTGACATCTAAAGAATGATCGCACCAAAAGACGAGTGGAGAGATAAGTATGGAAAGAATTAAAAAATTCCTTTTATTATTGTTTCTGATGGTGTTTACTTGTTTGACAGTTGCTCCAACTGTTAATTTTGCAGTTCATGGTAATGAGATAACAGCAAAAAATGGGGTACTTGATTTACGTGATATAAATTTTGAAGAGCACAATTATATAGAGATGAGTGGGGAGTGGGGTTTATATTGGAACAAATTCCTCAAACCAGAAAAAGTACCGGATAATCCCTCAACTTTTGTTTCATTTCCTCATATGTGGATGGGTTCTGAAATGAACAATGAGACATTACCAGGTGAGGGACATGCCACATATACACTTAAAATAAAAGTAAATGAAGAGAGCTTATCAACTCATAAGGGCCTTTATGTACCGCTTATTTCGAATGCATCGAAACTATGGATCAATGGGAAATTAGTGAGTCAAATTGGTGAAATTGGTATGAGCTCAAAAGATGAACGTCCAACCTATAATCCACAAGTCATCACTCTTGATTTAGATAAGCCAGAATTTGATCTAGTTTTACAGGTTTCCAATTACTCTGAACGAAACGGTGGAATTTGGGGAGAGTTTTTATTCGGAAATGCAGAAGAATTAATAAGTATGGCTGAGAAACGAATGCTTAAAGAAATGTTTATTATTGGTGGTTTAACTATTTTCGGATTTTACCATTTTGTTATTTATATTCTACGTAGAACAGATCGAGCTGCTCTCTATTTTGGGATTCTTTGTTTACTAATTGCTCTTCGCTCGCTGATAGTCGGCGAGGTAGTTTTAACCGATCTACTCCCTAATTTCTCTTGGGAATGGCACAGAAAAATCGAATATTGGACGATTTCAATCGCGTTTCCAGTATTTTTATTGTTTCTTAATGCAATGTTTCTTAACTATATAAAAAAATCCATTTTACAAATGTCCTTTTTTATAAGTTTACTTTATTCTTTATTTGTCTTATTTACACCTGCTAAAGTTTTTTCGTATACGATTAACTTTTATCAACTGATCATGACAGCGATGATGTTGTATGTACTTTTTGAATTGACCAAAGCGTGGAAGCGAAATGTTCCAGGTGTAAAGGTTTTATTGATCTCAACCGTCATTTTTACTTGTACAGCCTTAAATGATGTCCTTTATTACAATGAATGGATTCATACAGGTGATTTTACAAGTGTTGGATTATATATCTTTATCTTTGCTCAGTCCATCGTTCTTGCTATTAAATATGCATCTACCTTTCAAAAAGTTGAAAGCCTGTCTATTCGTTTAGGAGAACTAAATAACACCCTTGAGGAAAAAGTGCAAATAAGAACTTCTCAACTGGAGCGATCACAAAATGAACTAAAACAACTGAATCAGAAGCTCGAAATTCTTTCAAACATTGATACTCTAACAAATGTTCCGAATAGACGGTCACTCAACCAAAATTATGAAGAGGTTTGGGAGATGAACAAGGATTTATTGAAACCAATTACGGTATTTATGATCGATATAGATTGTTTTAAGCTTTTTAATGATACATATGGTCATCAAAAAGGGGATGAGGTACTAAAATTAGTCGCTCAATCATTGAAAAATAGATTGGATATGGTTGGAGGATTCTTTGCAAGGTATGGCGGAGAAGAATTCTTTGCTTTATTAGATGGGAAATCCGTTGAAGAAGCCGTTGATATAGCTAAAGATATGAATGATGTCATTCATAAATTAAAAATCCAACATAAAACTTCAACGGTTACAGATACAGTAACAATTAGTATCGGAATTGCCCATTCTACTTCTGCAAATCTAGTAGAAAAAGAGCAACTAATCAGTAAGGCTGACGAAGCTCTTTATCGTTCAAAACAAATTGGCAGAGATTCCATATCGTTGTTTTATCAGAATGAAATTAAACATCTGTAAGTATCTCGATATTGTGGAGAAAATCTAACATAACAGACTAAATTATATTGGAATTCACAAATATATCCCACAATATCTCGCTTGAAAAAGCATAGAGTTTATGGATTTGAGCTTTTCCAAATCTCTATCCTAATCTTTATATGGTATACTTTAACGGAATTAAGTGGAAATTAAACCTATTATGAACTTTACTGTTTGGATTAGATAAACTTATGTAAAAACTATAGGAGTATTTTTAAAACCGTATTTCGTATGCTCTAATATCTTCAATCTTCGCTATATCATCTGAATGCGGTAATGTATTACTATTAAGTACTTTTAAAGAAAGAATAAGCTTATTTTTTTGGTTGGGAGAACTCCATACGAGGAATATCCCTGTTCTCTTTTTAAGATGTAATGTACTGACATATTCATTTAAATTTCATGATTATTATCGGTAACTATTTCTAGCATGTATTGTTCATTATCATTATAATTGATTATTTCTATTTCACTTACAATAGCATGTACACATAAACTCACTTTAAGATTCTTTAATGGAATTTGAATATTGGGTAGTACTTTCTAAGTAGTGCTGATTCGTAAATGAAGAGCCTAACCCATTTTGATTAAGATTTAGGCTCTTTCTAGAATTGTTCTGTTAAATTATACGATGGCGTGCTAGTTCCTATGCATCATGTTCACTCAGTATTAACTATATTTCTATCCCCATCTAATTTAAATTCACTACATACCTGATATAATAATAATTTTAATGACCTTAAAAAAACCTCATTTACTTATGGTACGGTTCCCCCCGGTTAATCCGAAAACTCCGATACACCTGCTCCACCAGAATCAACCTCATCAGCTGGTGCGGAAACGTCATCGGTGAAAACGACAGCTTTTCATTTGCCCGCTTTAAAACGGTGTCACTCAGCCCGAGTG
>CAZIEE010000108.1:0-3797 GCA_964538135.1 uncultured Methanosarcinales archaeon | reverse complement strand
GGACATGTTCTGTGTCCCTAATTATTTCCAGCCTAAAATTTATATTCTTACTAAATCTAAAACACAATCAATTTCAATTATTCCACCGCGTCCATTTCTATCAAATCTCATATAACGATTTTTGATTTTTTTCTTCTGAAATATTTTAAATTCCCTTTTCAAAAGGCATGGTTACAACCATACTCTTTGACTGGCTTAGGGTCTTACGTTGATTTGTGCGGCCAGATAATGTGCGTGAATGTTTTGGAATGTGCAATTCATACTTATCAATCAAAAAGGAATTAATCATATTCTTGTCTGTTTCTTTTTTTAAGTAATCTTTTTCATCAGGGCTTAAATAACATATGCCAAAGTTCTTTACATAATTTTTTGCATAAGAAAAAAATCCGCCAGAGTAAGGCTTGCTTGTATTCTTGATGTAATAGTCAAACACTGTTGATTCTAAAATCTTCTTTAGAATAAGCAACTCATCTTCTGAATTAGAAAATATTGCATACCCACAGTAAATAAGCAAATTTTTTTGATTAGTAAAAATAAAATAGGGCTGTTTTGCCATGTAGGGGAAAAGCAATTTATAACCTTTATCTGTCAGAGCTTGGGTTCTGCCAAATGCATACCAAGCGCCATAATCACCCGAACCCTTATCACGTTTCAGCAGAGTAGATTTATTTACTTCTAAATATTTGTAGGCATACGGAAATTTTGTCTTAAAATCGTTTTCATTAAGCAACGTAAACGCTCTAATTCCGTTTGTATATGGGTAAATCAATTTTTCTTTTAAATTACTTATCTCCGATTCATCTTTTAGAATGTTGGGTTTAATAATATCTCTGCAAATTGCTTTTTCAATTTTATATTCAATGTTGTCAACCTTGCGAATAAAGTATTGTCCCAATTCGCTTATGGGCTTAAAAATATATGTTTTATTGCTTAACGTGGCAATGCCGTTTTTAATTTTAAATAACCGTCCAAGAGGAGTGCCACTGTTTTCAATCTTTTTAATATTTATAATTGCATTAGTGTTATTTAGCAACCAACCTTTTTGAGAGTTTAAAGAATTGTATGGAATCTTATTAAACTCTAAGTAATTAAAAAGTCCAATTGAATTGCTGTCTGACTTGACGAACTTAATCGAATCACTTTTATTGTTATTGATTAGACAAATACAAGTGTACGCGGATTTACTTCCAAATATCTTCTCATTACCAAAATCAATAATGCTAATGTCAAAATTTTTCAGATGAAGATACTTTCTAAGTAGTCTTGCATTGACGCTTTTGAAGAAAGAATTAACCGTAATATAGCCAAGCGTTCCGTCTTTGGCTAAGTTCTTTAAACCAATTTCAAAAAATGGAATATATAAATCTGTATTTCCTGATTTTGTTACAAACCATTTAGAAAGTAGTTTTTTATCTCTTTCATCAATGTTTTTTGCTCTAACATACGGTGGATTGCCTACGATAAGATCAAAACCATCGTTCTCTTTTATTGAGCTACATTCATTTTTCCAATCAAAGTCAAGAGCGTTCCCCGCGAAAAGGTTGAAGTGAAAATATGAAACATCTTCGCCTTCCATAAGAGATAGGAGGGATAAAAGAATTTTTGCTCTGTTGATGCTGTATGAACTTATGTCTAAGCCAAAAATATTTTCTTCAAATATTTCTTTATAAGATTTCCCTATTGCTCTCCTGAGTTTCTGTGCTACAGTAACCAGAAAGCCACCGCAGCCGCAGGAGATATCACTAACTTTTATTTTGTCAAGCTTTGTTTTCTGTGTCTTTAATCCTTCATTAATAATATATTCTTTGATGTAACATGGAGTGTAAACAGCACCATTAACAACTTTATCTTTCTCTGGAATGATTGATTCAAAAGCTTCAATAAGTTCATCAAAGCCAAAATGTATTTTCAAGGAGTTTATTGAATCAAAATGTTTTTCTTCATCTGTAGGAAGATAGGAAAGAATCAGCTTATTGTTTCTTACCTGTAACTTATTTGATTTAATAAATAATGATACAAGAAACCGATCTAACAGTCTTTCATTTTTTGAATATTGGGATAATATTTTGATAAGGACTTTATCCATTTATAGTTTCCATTTACCTAATGTTTCCACACGGTTAATATTTCTTCCTCTATTTCTGAAGAATTGTTTATCTGTTTCTTCCAATTCATAGAGTTCGTAAACGAGTGCATCTAACTTTATCCAATATTTTCTTAGCCGAGCAGCAAAAGTTCTTTGTTGACGCGGAGATGCTGCCAAGTATTTTTCTTGGGCTCTTTTAATGGCTTTTGCTGTCAAAGCCAGATCATTTATTGTTCCATTCAAGTCGCTATTAAAATTCTCCGCGGGGAAGGGGATGGGCTCTAAAAACTGTTTGTTGAATTTATAATATCCGTTTGATTGGGGATTGGCAATAGACCGGGCGAGAACTGAAAAGAGTGTCGAATTAATTATTGCTGAAAGTGCGTAAAGGTTATTTGCAGATTTGTTTTCAATTTCCATAAAATAAACATTTGCATTATCACAGTATATTTCTTCAGAAAAACTAACTGTTGCGTAAGTATCTAATGCCGTCATTGGAGTTAAAACTTTCGGATAAGTTGCTCCATGATTTTGAACTCTTGTAAACAGATGCCATCTTTCCGATGATGTAAATGTTTCAACATTAGCTTTTATCTTCCTCTTGTTGCGTCTTAAATATTCTGCTGCTAATGGAAATCGTTCCTTAAATTTTGAAAATTCAATTTCGGTTACTACGCCTGCTTGCACATCGTAAGGAAAGATAATATAGACATCCCCATTATCAGGACGATATGGGTAAAAGTTTTCGTTACAAATTAATGGACGGCAAGCATCAAGTTCAAGTTTAAATTTCTCTTCTAAATGACTGATGCCTGTTAGTATTCCATTCTTTACAGAAATGGGTCTGATATGATAAGCCTTATCCCACAATGCTTGTACCCCTACTTTTACATTTACAAAGTCACCGAATTTCCCAAAGTCTAAAAGTTTTGTTCTAATTTTCAGTAAATCAGGATCATCAAAGCTCCAAGGATTTTCAGAAATCGCTGCTGAATCAATACAGAGGTAAGGGGCATCCAAAATTTCAGGTATTTCAGTATTTCTAACCGATGCCGCAAGTATCTCAACTTGGTCGCCGAACTTTTTGTAAAAAAAATTGTCAGGCTCCGATTTGTCTAAGATTAACAAGGCTACATATGTAATCCTATCTTTAAAAATATTCGTAGCTTCAAAATCAATTATTGATGAAACAAGCATATCACCAGTGATTAACTTCCTTATCTTAGTGCCATAGTCTGTTTTAAAAAATCGTTTTTGAACAATAAATCCTAATCTGCCCGAAGGGTTAAGAAGTGATATACCTCTTTCAATAAAAGGAACTGCTAAATCAATTTTGCCATTTTGTGAGGAAGAATATTTTCCCCTGATATATTTATGCATATATGGCAAATCCACATTGTAGTTTTTTACTTCTACATAAGGAGGGTTACCTACTATGAAATCAAACCCTTCTTTTCCCTGAAAGATACGTTCAAAACCGTGATTCGAAGCCCAATCAAAAATATTGGTCTTTAATAGCTCTTGTTCATTCTTTTCTAACTTAGGATAAAGTTTTAAGATATCGGATGATACCAGGGAATTACCACACTTGATGTTATTCCCAATCCCACTCAAAATTTTATCTCCGAAAATTCCAATGTCGTTATACGATTCAATAAAATCGACTGAGTCAATCATCTTTAGCGATAATGACATTTTTGTAACCTCAACT
>CAZIEE010000107.1:0-3829 GCA_964538135.1 uncultured Methanosarcinales archaeon | reverse complement strand
CTTTTTGCCCCTTTGCCTTTAACTCACATATTTTCTATATTTTTCTTGATGTTAGGATTTTTGTTCATAATCTTTTTTCTGCCCCCTCCTTCTTTACGGATTCTGCCAAGTTCTTTTAAATGCGAATTCGATTTTGTTTTTATTTCCAGAATACCTTTTCTAATAGTATCCATTGATTTTCCTGTCAGATTGCTTACTTTAGAAATTCCTCCCCAACCAATTTCCATTGCCCAAAGGGCAACATAATGTCTTGCATCAAATTCGTTAAGACGTGACAGATAATCTAACTTTTGCTTTACCAGCTCCTCTTTTTTCATATCTTTTTATAGATATGGTAGTATATAAAGTTTACTAATTTATTTTGAGGTAAGCCCTTAGAGAACCATTTTAATCTAAAACATAATGCTTTGATTGAAGGAGCTGTAACTTAACCGATTTTAATTACATGCACACGAATATATGTTAACGAAGATTGCACAGAACAAGAAACTAATGCCTAATTTTTAGGGAATTTAGGAAATTATGATTAGCTTATTGATTTAGTTTCTTAAAAACTTCAATAAGTTGCGCTACTCCTTTTTTAATAGGCTCTTTATATAAAAATTCATTTACTGAATGTGTTTTTTCTGCCTCTGTTATGCCTATAGTCAGACTGGGTAATCCTAAACTAATGGAATAATTTGAATCAGTGCTACCGATATCCTCTATAGTCTTGATATCCATTTTTTTATGAACATCCTTGATCAAATCAATTAATTTATTATTATCCATCTTTCCTGCAGGCCTGTCTCCTAATAATTTAGTAGATACTTTGACTTCTTTTACCATGAAGATAATACTTTCAATTTCGTGCTTTTTTTCATCTATCTTCTCTTGAGAGGTTGATCGAATTTCCAAAGAAAATTCACAATGATTTGCTATAGAATTTACACTATTTCCTCCGGTTATTGTTCCAATATTTAATGTTGTTTTGGGATTATCACTAAACTTTAATGCAGAGATATTTTCTATAATTTTAGCTGCATATATAATTGCATTTGGCTTGCCATAATCTCTCCAACTATGTCCTCCATCTGAATCTATAATTATATTTTTTCTATGGCTTCCAACAACTTTAGTTGTTAATCTACCGATTTTATGCCCTTCAATAACTATATGTGCTTTTAGATTCTCTTTGTTCATATTATCAATATAATATTTTATTCCTCTTAAATTACCAAGTTCTTCTTCTCCTACATTGAATAGAAATATATTTCTATTTTTTAGTTGGATACTATTTTCCTTTATGTATTTTACAAGGTATATCAGAGAAACTATTCCCATTGAATTATCACATATCCCTGGACAAGAGATCTTATCTTTATCTTCTGTAACCTCTAGTTTAGTTTCTTTTGGAAAGACTGTATCCGTATGGGCTGAAAATAAAATTATATTATTGCTCTCACCATTCATTTCTAAATATAGATTGCCTTCTTTATCTATCTTAGATTCATTAAATCCTTCTTTCGATAAATATTCTTGTATAAATCTTATTCTTTCTTTTTCTCCAAAAGGAGGAGAAGGTACTAATGTGACTGATTTCAAATCATTTATTATGTTTGAGTCCTCTTTTTGAATATAATCTGCAGGCTCGATTATTTATCCCCCCTTACTAAGTCTAATATTCTATTTATTAATAAACTTTTCTCGGACGAATCCATAACATCATAAACTTTTGAACCGACCATCTCCTCAAAATACTGTTTTCTGTAAAATGTTTCTTTTCCTATTGGTACATCAAAAAATATTGGAACATTTACTCCCTGTTCTCTTGTAAACTTAAATGCACCATATGCAGCCATATAGTCAGTTGAACACATAACTCCTGCAGTGAAATTTTGATTGATTTCTCTGTCTGCAAATAATGTGGGGATGTTGCCCCACATCACATCACCTCCACATTCAAGAAGGAGGACATCTGGTTTACTTCTTTCAGCTTGATTTAATCCCTAACTTTTCATTTTTTAAGTAATATGTCCATGGTTATTCCAAATTTCTCCAATAGCAACCTTGTTGTTTTCGGCACTTCAGATATAATTTCTTTCTCTCCAATTTTTACGCTGTAAATTTTTGAAAAGTGCAATAAAATATCATGAGGAGAATAATTATTCAGCAATTTCTTTTTTAGGAGAATCCCATACAAAGTGTAATACATCTGCAAAGCAATGAAATTAATAAACATCCACCCATATAGTTTTGCATCATTTTGCATATAGGTTTTATCGGCTTCAAGAAGGTTTTTGAAAGTGTCAAAAACAACCTCTATGTTTGTACGGGCTTTTAAGTATTGGTATACTTCCTCTGAAGATAGGCTATCCACATTTGTCAATACTGCTATCGTGCCGAGAGTATGTTCTTTATCATAAAATTCCTGGGTTTCCGATTGCTTCTTGTCAATTCTTGACAGAAAACAATTTTCTTCTTCTGTCTTAAGCCGCTCATCAAAAAACAATATACATCGTTTTCCATTTACTTGCGCTGTCTTATGCCATATGTGCCTCTCATTGAAAAAGAAATAGCCGTCAAAATGTCTTCTGCTTTGCTGTTTCATTACAGAATAATCTATTAAAGTGCTGTTTCTTCTGAGGAGAAAGATATGTCTTATATCTGAAAAATCACATACTTCCTCATTTCCTTCCGAGAAGAAACCCTTATCTCCTACGAAGATAACGTCTTTAATTCCAGTTTCATCAATCGTACCTTTTATGGATGATACATCTTTCACAACTCCATCAAGAAGCCTAAAATAAACTGGCATGTTTTCATCCTTTGAAAACAATAATAGCATATTCAGCTGAGGGTGAAACTGTCCCTCAGAGTTATGCCCGATTGTTTGATATATTTCAGCTTATTAATTTATTAGTTTTTTTATATTTTTTAATGTTCTTTCTAATCTTTCTATCCAATAATTTAATTGGGAAAAGCCCACCCTCTGTTTAATAGGGAAGAAATGAATAATATCGGCAATACCTTCCAATGAACGGGTTACCTCATCTAAGTAACTTAGGATAAATTTAGAAAGGTTTTTATCATCTTCTGTTCCAACGGATTTACGTTTAATAAGGTCACAGGGTAATTCCATTAACCTAGCAATCTTTTTTACACTAAAAATCACAGATGTAGTTTCTGTGTATGTTCCTTCAAAAATAAAAGGATCTTTATTTTTGTTGTACAAATTAGTATCCTTTTTTAATATATTAAGTAATGTTTCCCCTTCTTGTAATAGCGGAATAAGGTCATCTGGCTTAATTACTTTAAATATTTTTTCTCTTTCAAACAATTTTTTAAATAATAAACGAAGTAAGCCCATTTTGTTTTTTAAATTATTTAGTTAATTAAGTTGTTTGGTATATCTAATTTTGTTAATTTATTAGTTCTTCTATCTCCCCTAAGGCCTTTTTTATCTGTTGTAGTTCGTTATTTAATTGTTGAATATCAAATCGCTTCTGACTAAAAGCTTTAATCTTTTTAGATGAATTTATTATCTTATTTAAGTACTCGGGAGCAAATAGACAAAAATTTTTATCATCTTTTGTTCTTGTATTAAAAGTTGGAACTTTCCAGTTTATTGTTAATTCAATAATCTTTTCTGCTTCTTCAATTATCTCTGAAAGGCCTACCTTTAGTTTTTCAAGAATATAAGGCAAATTATACTTGTTGTAAAGATTAATAGATTTTTTTACTCCAATAAGGGCTTTTTCCATATTTTCTAATCTAAACTGAATATGATCTGGACTGGCACAGTATAAAAAGTGAGTGATTTCTTTTTTTTCAATTCACATTTTTTAAC
>CAZIEE010000106.1:0-3856 GCA_964538135.1 uncultured Methanosarcinales archaeon | reverse complement strand
CACTCGGGCTGAGTGACACCGTTTTAAAGCGGGCAAATGAAAAGCTGTCGTTTTCGCCGATGACGTTTCCGCACCAGCTGATGAGATTGATTTTGGTGGAGCAGGTGTATCGGAGTTTTCGGATTAACCGGGGGGAGCCTTATCATAAATAAGTGCGGTTTTTGAAAGAGCACATAGAACGTTGATTTGTCAGCGTTCTATGCGGTTTTATGTTTTCTTTTTATGATATAATTTTACCGAATAGGAGGTATATTTATGGATATTATTACTAAAGGAATGGTTGAAGAATTTCTGAAGATAAATGAAATAAAATCAAAGGGTTTACAAGATGATTTCGAAAAGTTCGTTTGTGGAACAATTTTAAGTAATGAATATAGTATTGAAATCGATTACGAAGATTTATTAACGGACCCGCACACTCAAGGGATAGATGGAATTGGCATTGTAGTCAATGGGGAGTTAATAGTTGATATAAATGTTTTAGAAGATATTCTTGAAAACCAGAAAAATATTGATTGTAGTTTTATCTTTATTCAATCAAAGACTTCATCAAAATTTGATAGTGGAGATATACATAATTTTAATACAGCAGTTAAATTTTTCTTTTCTGACCAATATTATAGTTATTTTTCAGGTGAAAAAATGCGTAATTTTATAGAAATAAAAAATTTAATATATGCAAATCCTTCATTGTTAAATAAAAATCCAGACATAAGGTTATATTATGTTACAACTGGGAACTGGCAAAACGATCAAAATTTATTAGCTATTCAAGAAAATTATGAAAATGAACTATCGAATACAAATTTATTCGATAATATAAAGTTTTTCCCTTTTGGTGCAAAAGAAATCCAAAATTATTATAGAAAAAATAAAATGGAACTATCGACTACTTTTAAGTTTGAAAAAAGAGTAACTATTCCTGTTGGTGAAGGAGTTAGTGAATCTTATTTTGGAATTATTCCATTTGTTGAATTGAAAAAAATTATTACAGATGAGTCAGAACAAATTAAAAGTATTTTTTATGATAATGTAAGGGATTTTTTGGGTGATAATCCAGTGAATAAAAGTATTTCTCAAACTTTAGAAGAAAAGAAGTTTGGTTTTTTTGGAGTATTAAATAACGGTATAACTATAGTTGCTGATAAATTACAATCAACGGGTGATCAGTTTACAATTACTAACTTTCAAATAGTTAATGGCTGCCAAACAAGTCACGTGTTATACAATCATATGAATATCGAAGGAATTGAGGAGGTTAATATTCCTTTCAGATTAATTATTACTAGCAGTGACGATATTAAAAATGATATTACTAAAGCTACAAATAGCCAAACTGAGGTTAAACAAGAAGAATTGGAAGCATTATCAAAATTCCAAAAAGATCTTGAGCAATATTATGAAATGCACCCAGGAGATACAAAGTTATATTATGAAAGAAGAACAAATCAGTACACATCAAATTCAATTTACAAAACAACTATAATTTCAATAACTACTCAAATTAAAATTTTTTCTGCAATGTTTTTAGAAAACCCACATTTAGTTTCTAGATATTATGGAACAATTGCTAAAGAAATGGGCGAAAAAATATTTAAAAAAAACCATGAGTTATCGCCTTATTATACAAGTGGATTAGCATATTATAAGTTGGAAAGCTTCCTAAGAAATGGTTCAATTGATGCTAAGTATAAAAAAGCTAAATATCATATGTTAATGTTATTTAGATTAGTAGTAAGTGAAAAAGACATGTGTGGATTTGAACATAAGGAAATAAACAAATACTGTAATCATTTAATAGAAATATTAAATGATAATGAAAAAGCATTAAATACATTTATTGATATTACGAAAATTATTGACGAGGTAATTGGAGATTTATCCAATAGAGATGTATTTAAGCATAAAGAAGTTACAGAGAATTTAATCCAAAATGTTAAAGGAAAAATCCGTACTTAGATATATCACGGTGAACCGTATCATGACTGAGATTTTTTGGAGAGTCGCTTATTCAGTGACTCTCTTTTTTGTTCCACAACAAGCGGAAAAAATAGTTAGTCTGTCCTGTGTGGATTTGCTTTTTTGCCATGCAATTTTATAATTGTATGTAAAAAAGGGTGAGTGTTGTGCCAATTAATTCGTTTAGAGACTATCATATGACATGGAAGCCGACAGTCAATCGAGAGGATCGACCGATTTATCAGGCGTTAGCGATGCAATTAGAACGTGATATTGTAGGGGGTCGCTTAGTGCCGGGCACCAAACTGCCACCGCAAAGAGAGCTAGCGGATTATCTCGATGTCAATCCAAGTACAATTTCGAAAGCGTTTAAGGTGGCCGAGTTAAAAGGGCTGCTTAGTGCAACTGTTGGCAGCGGCACATACGTTTCGTATGATGCGCTTTCGAATGTATACTTGCTATCAGAAGAAAAACCGAAGCATTTAATTGAAATGGGTGCAGTCTTGCCGGACCGTGTGTCGTATAAGCCGCTGCACGAGCTGTTGCAATCTATGCTGCAGGAAGAGGATTATGCGAAGTGGTTTGAGCCGGCCGGGTGATTCGCTTTGGCAAAAAGACGCCGCTGTCACGTTAATGAAGAGTGCCGGTGTGAACACGACCAGCGAGCATATTTTATTTTCAAATGGCGGGCAAAATGCCATTGCCGCAACACTTGCCAGCCTCTGTCAGCATGGAGATCGAATCGGCGTGGATCACCATACCTATCCAGGGTTGAAAACAGCTGCCGCGATGCTGGTAATTCAACTTGTGCCCATTCGATCAGAAGAGGACGAAATGAGTCCGGACGCTCTTTTATATGCGTGTAAAAATGAGCATATTAAAGGGCTATACCTAATTCCGGATTATCAGAATCCGATGACGTACACGATGAGTAGTACAACGCGCAAGGCTGTCGCTGAGATTGCAAAACAGTACAACTTATTTATCATTGAGGATGGCATGTATCATTTAATCCAAGAAAACGTGCTGCCGGCTGTAGCGACATATGCACCTGAGCATACGATTTATATCGCGGGTTTATCAAAAACGATCGCGCCCGGGCTCCGGCTTGCTTATATGTCCGTTCCGTTCAAATTTTTAGATCCGAT
Source organism: uncultured Methanosarcinales archaeon (assembly GCA_964538135.1). Taxonomy (GTDB): domain Archaea; phylum Nanobdellota; class Nanobdellia; order Woesearchaeales; family GW2011-AR4. The sequence continues at coordinate 749 of CAZIEE010000106.1, read as the reverse complement.
CCTGAAAGCTCTTTATAACTTAAATATTTCCGTAGCGCCGCTGCTTGCGGAGTTAGCAGCTCGAATCATTGTGTCAAACCAATTTGAACAGATGATCAATCTTCATAAGGAGGAAACAAAAGCCCGCAATCAACTGGTCGATCAGTATTTGGATAAGGAAAACTGTTTAGGCGGGGCAACAGGTATTTTTCGCTGGTTCCATTTGCCGAATCATTACACAGGGGACCAGTTTGAACAACTAGCGGCAGAACAGGGTGTACAAGTTTACAGTGGAGGCCGGTTTGTTGTGGGAAATGCTGCACCGGCAAACACTGTACGTTTAGGGATTTGTGCACCGGAAACGAGAGAGGAGCTTGAAAAGGCTCTTATTATTCTTAAAAAAATACTTGAAATGTAAAATAAGTATTGTTTGCCATAAAATTACAATAGTGTATGGCTTTTTCGCACGTGTTATGATGATGCAAATTTACAAGAAGTTCGCGTCCCAATGCAGCTCATGGGCTGAACAATATGATGAAAAGGAGCAGTCACCGTGCACAATAAGTTTGCAAAAAGAGCCAGTTTAGTCAAACCTTCTGAAACACGTGAAATCTTAAAGTTGAAAGAAGAAAACGAATGATTGAGCTCGCTAGCCAGTATGACGTGTTGATTGTAGAAGACACTCCGTACGGAGCGGTCCGTTTTTCTGGAACGCCACTCCCGCCCATTAAACATTTTGATACAGAAGGCCGAGTTATTTACTTGAGCAC
>CAZIEE010000105.1:0-3922 GCA_964538135.1 uncultured Methanosarcinales archaeon | reverse complement strand
CATGCGTTAAATTTCCAAAACTTTTAAAAACAATATAACAATCTAAGCTTCTTGTGATTAAATATGGTTATTATAAAAGATATACCACTACTTAAAAAATTATTTGATTTAGGTTCTACAATGGTATTTGTTATAATACTGAGTAGTTTAGTTGGACTGCTTTTTGCATTCCCAGTAATGTTACTCTGGAATTTTATTTTTGGTCGTTTGTTTGAGATTGGGGTATTACAGGCATGGGCCTTGAATGTCCTGACTGGAATACTGTTTAGTCAAAGGAATTCTGGGAACTAGAGTATGTGCATAGCATCTTCAAAACTACAAAACTACACCATGGTAGCTAAGTATGATATAAATACAAATAATACAACACAAAAGGATAATCCTGTTTTTAGAAGATTATTTGAACTCAAAAGAAAAGGGTTATTCAGAAGATTTAGAACAATATCCAGTTCTTGTGGTGGTACAGTACAATTTAAAAATAAGCGATATATAATGCTAGCCTCAAACAATTATTTTGGGCTTAATACCCATCCTGATGTGATAAGGGCTGCAAAAAATGCTTTAACCAAATACGGTTCAGGCAATGTTGCTTCACGTTTAGTTGTAAATCTGGACATACATGAAGAGCTTGAAAATGCTATAGCCAGTTACAAGAAAACCCAATCCGCTTTAGTTTACTCCAGTGGCTACGTAACAAACATAGGTATTATAAGCAGTATTGTTGGACATGGAGATATTATTCTTAGTGACCAATTGAACCATGCAAGTATTATAGATGGATGCAGGCTAAGTAATGCAGATATAAATGTATACAAACATTGTAATGTGGATCATTTGAAGAGCATTTTAAAGAAATATTCAAAGCGATACGCACAAAATAGTAAGAGTAGGATACTTGTAGTTACTGATACTGTTTTTAGCATGGATGGTGATCTTGCTCCATTAAAAGAGATCATAGAACTAAAAAAAAGGTACAAATTTATTCTTATGGTTGATGATGCTCACTCCCTTGGAATTGTTGATACAAACTACAATGAGATCGATGTTAATATGGGAACATTATCAAAAACATTGGGCTCACAAGGGGGATATGTTGCTGGTACCAAAGAATTAATAGATTATTTAAGGAATACCTCACGCTCTTTTATGTACTCAACTGGAATCTCTCCAAGTAATGCAGCAAGTGCACTGGCAGCACTTAGCATAGTAAGAAAGGATAAAAGTTTGAGATATAGTTTACTCAAAAATGCTTCTTATTTAAGAGATGGGCTTATCAAATTAGGGTATGATGCTAAAGGAGAGTTTCAGATTATTCCTATAATAATTGGAGATAATAATAAAACAATGAGAGCTCAAAGATTCCTTGAGCAAGAACGCATTTTTGTTACAGGAATAAGACCACCAACTGTTCCAACAGCCAGGCTAAGAGCTTCTGTCATGGCAACTCACACAAAGCAACAATTAGAAAATGCATTAATTGCTTTCGAAAAATTAGGAGTAAAACTTAATTTAAAGTTGGAGGACGTGCCCAAGAATGAATAAAGATCTTTGCTAATAGCTACCTTGTTCCATCCTCAATCCTGTTTTCCATAAGCACCTGCATCTTTAATTACCGCTGCTTTAAGTCAATTTTACGAAATGATTTCGCAGTTGATTTCCTTCCAGACCTTACGGATTTTTAAAAACACAAGTCCAATGGGACAAAATCTCATAGTCAGGTACAAGACCAAAAGCAATAACCTAATATTGCTTCTCAGGCTTGACTGCGCCTAAAGCACATTTGCGCTAACAGGAGAGTGCTAACTTCCCAGTAAAGTCCTCCATTAAGAGAAAGAATATGGTGTTTTAAATCTTTATCTATATTAAAACAAAAATTCCTCCCTTATTACAATTGTTTGTTCTCTTTCTGGACCTAGGGAGATTATGGATATTGGAACATTTAGTAATCCTTCAATCCTTTTTATGTACTTTTTTACATTATTTGGAAGAGAGTCATAGATTTTGATTTTGGTTATATCATCCCACCAACCATCAAGTTCTTCATACACTGGCTCACAATTTTCAAGTACTTTTATGTTGGTAGTAAAATTTTCTATAGTTTTACTTTTATATCTATAACCCACACATATCTTTATCTTATCAACTCTTGTAAGAACATCAAGTTTTGTAAGTGCAATTGAATCTATGTCATTAATCATAATAGCGTATCTGGCCATCAATACATCAAACCACCCAACTCTCCTCTGCCTTCCTGTTGTGGAACCAAATTCTCCTCCAATTTTTTGTATTTTTGCAGCAGTATCCCCTTGAATTTCAGTTGGAAACGGTCCAAGTCCAACCCTGGTTTTATATGCCTTACACACACCCAAAACACTTTGAATCTTTTTTACAGGTATGCCTAATCCTGTGCAAACCCCACCTACTGTTGTGTTGGAAGATGTAACAAATGGGTAAGTTCCATGATCTATGTCTAATAAAGTTCCTTGTGCACCTTCAAAAATTATCTTTTTATTTTTTTTTATTGCGTCGTTTAAAATTAAAGAGGTATCTTTGATATATGGTCTAAGAAACTCTGCATAATTTTTATAAACTTGGTAAAAGTCTTGATTGTCAGCATTGTCAAACCTTTTCTTAAAGAGAATATCATCCACAAATTCATAAAACTTTAATCCAGTCCTTGATGCTTTGTCTGCATAAGCAGGTCCTATCCCTCTTAAGGTAGTTCCAAGTCTCGAGCCTGAAAAATTTTTATCTTCTTCAATATGGTGGGGGAGTATCACATGAGCGCCCTCACTAATCACAAGATTTTCAGGAGTAATCATAATATTACTTTTTTTAAGGTTTTCAATCTCATGAACTAAAGACCTTGGATCTATTACCAGACCATTACCAATAATTTTTAAAGTATTTTTATGTAACACACTAGAAGGTATCAAATGCAGTACTAACTTCTTTCCATTAGCCTCAATTGTATGTCCTGCATTATTACCACCGTTGAATCTTGCAACAACATCTGCAGTATTGGATAATATGTCTACTATCTTTCCCTTGCCTTCATCCCCAAACTCCATACCAATAATTGCAATGTTTAAAGGACTTGATTTTTTCATGGTAATTGTGAAAATAGAATATTTATTTAAAGGTTTTTGTTGAGGGATGGCTTATTCTCTCTTGAGAAATCTATTAAATTTGTGGGTATTCATAGCTTATGAAATTGTTCTTTACAAGATTCGCAAACGAAACAATAGCAAATCGCCCCTTACTGTATTTGGCACCAAGCAAAAAGGAAACACTTTAGTTATTGATAGGCATTCAGCTCTACGAGCACTCGCTGAGAAAGCAGGATTTATCTTGCAACAAATTATTAATAATCTGTCAAGTTGTTAAACGATTACGTTTTACAAAATCAAATTTACCAGAACAACAAAGGCAAGCTGTTCAAAGCATTTTTGGAATAAGTATAAGTATCAAAAACTCCTTTCTATTATCTTTTACTAATTTTTCAGACTTACAATAATTTTATTGATTCATATAAGAATGAGTAGTCATTTTCATTGACTTATTCTGTTCTTGAATTATCTTTTCTAAATCTGCTCTTGATTCAATAGAACAAAATATATCTATAATTTGGGTTTCTGTAAAATTCACACGATTCCTTGGATATTGCAAGTATTGACCAGTTCCCACTAACTCAAGTAGGTAAAATTTTTTTTTAAGAATAGGACAATACCCAGATGACCAAGCATTTAGTCTAAGAATAGATTGATCATCCAATTTTTCTTCAACAATACACTTTATGTTCATCAATGTTTATTCTAACCCTCCTCTATTTAAGTATTAATAAACTTTATCTCTATCCCTTTCTTCTACCCACATTCGACAGTTCAACCTTAATTCTTACTGAAGATTATTTTCTCGATGA
>CAZIEE010000104.1:0-3949 GCA_964538135.1 uncultured Methanosarcinales archaeon | reverse complement strand
CACGCTATGGCATAATCTTTACTGGTTAGGATGATGTTTTTCTGTCCCACACCCCAAGATATAAAAAACTTTATATAGTAGTTATAAAATTAATATTTGAATAATATGTAAATTAGAATATTTTAATTAATAATTTTAATTGATAGACACATTAAATAAAAAAGAGACAAATGCACCATATACACCACAAGTTTTTAATAACTTCAATGATTATCCTCTTTATAATAGGTGGGTTTTTTCTAGTGGGCAAGTTACAAAATTTAGATATTATAAACACTGTTTTTCTGTTTATTAATTCATTTTTATTGTTAATTATTCTTAGTGTTTTGGTGCATCCAAAAGAAACTAAAAAAGGAGTAAATAAAAAAGGAGTAAATAGTAAATGATTAAGTTTAGAAAGTCCCAGTTCGCACTCGAATTTATTGCTACATATGGGTGGGCGATAATGGTTATTTTGATTATGTTTTCTGCTTTGAGCTATTTTGGAGTACTAAATCCCAGTAAAATACTTCCAAGTAGGTGTAACCTTGGTCTTGAATTCCACTGCATTGATCATTTAATAACATATGGAAGTGATGGTACGGACGGAGTTTTTAAAATAAAATTAAGGAATAGCCTGGGACAAGCTGTAGCTATATCATCAGTTGAGCTAAGTAGTGAAACAGAAACTCAATTTACATGTACTACATTGCCTGCTTATCCAGATCCATGGAAATCTGGTGAAACTATTGACTTGATTTGGGGAGCTTGTAACCCAAAAGCTGTTGGATTTCCCGCTGGTGAAAAGGCAAAGATCTCACTAACTGTGTCCTACTATATTAAGTCTAGTGGCTCATCATATAAAAGAACTGTAAAAGGAGACGTATTCTCAAACGTTATTTAATAAGATATCTCATATAATGCTTACAGTTTAAACAATAATAAATCAGCTTGTGCTTATGTATTCTAACCCTGCAATTATTACTTGGAACAAGATACTTATGACAATGCTTACAAATGCTTTTCTTTAGTTGGGAAGAAAGTCTAATCTTATACTTCATTGCAATACATCTTGCTAATTTAACATATTTATCAGCTAGTTTGCAATCTTTATTAAATACGTTTTTAGCTTCATTAAAAAGTAATTTTATACGTGCTACTGCAATTTTTTGTTGAGCAGCTTTGTAATAACTCATCATCATAGAAATAAAGGTACTAGAACCAAGGTCATTGTACTTAGCAATTTTATTAGAACATGCAATGAAGGTCCTGCTGTATCTTTGAATGGATCCCCTATTGTATCTCCTGTTACAGCTGCTTTGTGGGCATCAGATCCTTTACCGCCGTGTTTTCCATCTTCAATAAGTTTCTTTGCATTATCCCAAGCTCCTCCACCTGTATTAAATAGCAAAGCCATTAAAATTCCAGTTATTGTTGCAACCATTAAGTATGCTGCTGCCGCCTCATACTTTAAAACAACTCCAACAATGATAGTTACAAGAACAATTACCACACCAGGAAGTATCATCTCCTTTAATGATGCTTTGACACATATATCTACAACTTTTGCGTAATCTGGTTTTTCTTTACCAAGCATTATACCTTTTTTATTTCTCCACTGTCTTCTTACCTCTTCAACAATAGTATTGGCAGTATCTCCAACAGCTCTTATTGCAAATGAACTAAACAAAAATATCAGCATTGCACCTATCAATGCTCCAACAAAAACCTCAATCTTTGCAATATCTACACTGATAATTCTTAATCCAGTATAATTTCTTACATTATCAAGGTAAGCTGTGAATAAGAGAAAAGATGCCATAGCAGCACTTCCAATAGCATAACCTTTGGTTAGTGATTTTGTTGTATTGCCAACAGAATCAAGCTTATCTGTTCTTTTTCTTATAACATTTGGAGAATTGCTCATAGAAACTATCCCTCCAGCATTATCTGTTATTGGACCAAAGATATCCATTGCCAGAATATAAGAAGCTGTGGCTAACATACCCATTGTTGCAAGTGCTGTCCCATATAATCCTCCATGTGGGAGGTTGGTTAAGCTACCTAATTTAAATGATGTTAATAAAGCAACTGATAAAACAATAACTGGCAAAACAGTTGCTTCCAATGCAACAGCAAAACCTGATATAATATTAGTTGCATGACCTGTCAAAGAAGATTTTGCAATAGTTTTAACAGGACTATAATTTGATTGAGTATAATAAATTGTGATCCATACAATTAGAAGATTGGTTACTATTCCAACTACCCCAGCAAAGAAAAAAAAGAGATATGAATCCTCAAACAACCATTTTGTTGCTCCAAAAAATGCTAAAGTAACCAATAAACTCGTTAGGTAGTAGCCCCTGTTCAATGCCTTCATAGGATTTTCGTTTTCATCTTTGAGTTTAACTGTCATAATTCCAATAATAGTTGATATTAATCCAAATGCTTTAATCACTAATGGAAATAAAATTCCCTTTATTCCGAAGAAGGGGAATAAAGCAACTCCTAATATCATGGCTCCTATATTTTCAGCAGCTGTACTTTCAAACAAATCAGCACCTCTTCCAGCACAATCTCCAACATTATCACCTACCAAATCAGCAATTACAGCTGGGTTTCTTGGATCATCTTCTGGTATATTTTTTTCAACCTTTCCAACTAAATCAGAACCAACATCAGCAGCTTTTGTATAGATTCCTCCCCCAAGTTGGGCAAACAGGGCAACAAAAGAAGCTCCGAATCCATAACCAACTATTAAAAATGGAACTTCCTTTGGATTAGCACCTATATTGAATAAAGAGTAGATTAGAGATAAGCCCAACAAGGACATTGAAATAATAACAATTCCAGCAACTGCTCCTGATCTTAAAGCAATTGTAAATGCCTCACTTATACTTCTGCTTGCAGCACTTGCAGTTCTTATATTTGCCCTGATAGAGATCCACATCCCAAAAATACCTGCAAAGGCAGAGCTTATGGCTCCAAAAACGAAAGCAATTGAAGTTCTAAATCCTAAACCTGTTTTTCCGAAATAGGTGTATGTTGTGAATATAACTATAGCCAAAAATAAAGTTATAACTCCTATTGTGGAATATTGTCTCTTTACAAAGGCTTCTGCACCTACCTTAATCGCATTTGAGACTTCTTGCATTGCTTTTGTACCCATATCTTTTTTAAGAATTTGCTTAGTCAAATAGATAGCAAACAACAAAGCAAGAACAGCAATTGTAATCACTAAGCCAATGAATCCCATATGATTACTTGAAAGGAAGGGAGATTTATAAAGTTTTGTGTCTGATAAAACTTAACCTATATTTTCCAGAATATACAAAAACCGAAAGGTATATAAAGTAGGAATATACAAAAAAGTATACTGGTATATCATTAAATCAATAAGATATACTAGTCTATCAAAAAAGAGGTTTGGTTTAAAGGCGCTAAAATTTTATCAGTCCCAGACTGTTAGAATTTGCTGAGTCAAGAACTACCCTATGACAGGATGGCTAAGAAAGCTTCGGCTTATCATACCACCAGTCTTTAACAGGTGCTCTTGATAACAACCAACCCTTTTTTGAACCTTTTAATGATTTGAAAGTGATTTGAAAGCTGGACCAAATTAGAAATAAAATGAAATTAGAACTCGAGACCTTGCGTGAAAACGTAGATTCTTGGATAAAACAGATTAGGAGAGAGTTTGCATTATTTTCTGATTTACCCCCAATAACAAGAGAAAACACAGAAAGTATACAACACAACTATGAATTAATATATGAATTAAAAGATGAAATTGAGGAATTAAAACAAGAAATTAATGCTCTTAAATTAATTCAAATAATGAGTCTTAAACAAAAGATTTCAAAAAAGGTTGATGACACCATTAATCTCAATTCAAATTAAATGTATTAATATAGGATAAAGTCTACTAATCGTCATCTTTAAATATAAGTTCACATATTGTTTCTTT
>CAZIEE010000103.1:0-3986 GCA_964538135.1 uncultured Methanosarcinales archaeon | reverse complement strand
TTGTCATTGTAATCTTAATTAAGGTTATGTTATATTTAAAGTTTTCTATTTTAAGTAGTAGATGAGCTTTTATTTTTCACCCCAAATATGATTCCGTCCTTCTTTTTTGTAATGCTAAACGTTCAGAGTCCGCCAATTTCAAGTAAATTTGTGTTGAAACTGTTTCCATAAATTTTTGAATGTTTCTTGGTGTAAATGGTTTTTTCTGAGAATTAACAAAAAAGGGCTTATAATCCAATCCATAGCTATTTTTGTAACTAGGATTATCATCAATCTTAAATCGTTCTTTTAAAGCAATCAGAAAATAAATAAATTCTGGGGATACTAAAACCCATCTCCACTTTTTCCCCTTTTTATGCACCTTCATGCATTGGTTATTAATCAGCCAAAACTCCATTAATCGGAATTTCTGACTCATTATCATGAGAATAAATTCAAAATAGTATACTCAAGAATAAAAAATATTAAGGCTCAATCCTTTTTATTTCCAGATAGTTAAAATGCTTATCGTAAGAAGCAAATTCCGAGCAATTATTAATCAGAGCAGTAACGTAATTGATTAAGTCAAATATATTAAGATTGTATTTCTCTATCCTCTTAAAACTTTCAAAGAGCAAATTTTTATCTAATTGTACTATGGTGCTGTTGCCCTTAAACAACGATTTAATGCAATTGGAAGCATATATTTTATTATTCTTGATGATTGATATGCCATGCTGCGCTTCAACTAGGCAAAGGGTATTTGTAACAAATTCTTTACGCAATACCTCTCTGCATTTTTCTTTATCCCTGTTATCAGTGAAAGCTTTGATTATGACATTAGCGTCTATAAATAGTCTCATATTTTTCCCCTCAATTCATGGCTTATCTCTATTATTTCTTTGGTTGCGCACTTTTTCTTTTGTATTAGCTGATCTCCTTCTCTGAACATGTCTTCTATAGAGGGAATTCTTTCGCTTTCTAACATTCTTTTTAGCACAGAATCATAACTTTCTCTTTCGTGCAACTTTTTATTTTCTAGTTCTTTTTTTGTTTCCTCATATATTTGGATGCTTGTTAGTTTCATGTTAATCACCTTTATCTATAGATTAACCTATAGATAGTCTATAGATTAACCTATAGATAGTTATAGGTATATATAAATATTTCTTTTCCATATTTCGGAGATACTCGTGAAATTTCTGTTTTGTTTGCTTAATCCACTTTTTATTTTCTTTTGCCAGAATCCAAAAAGTTATTAAGGTTCAAGTGTATTTCAGTCATTTAAACACCTGCTTTTATACTGTGCCTATATGATTGCTGCTATACATATACTATATTTCCGACAGATTTTTTAATAAGAACATTATATCATTAAATAATGCACTACCAAGATATAGAAGAAGTTTTGAAGGAATTAAAAACAAGAGAAGAAGGATTCACAGAAGTAGAGGCAGCAGAAAGACTTAAGGAATATGGTTTGAATGAAATACAAGAAGCCAAAAAGGTTTCTCCAATAAAGATTTTCTTAAAGCAATTTGATAGTTTTGTTATCTGGATTTTGATCGTTGCTACAATAATTTCTTTATTTCTTAAAGAATATGCTGATGCAATTGTTATCCTGGTGATACTTGTCTTGATAGGTGTTCTTGGTTTTATACAGGAATATAGGGCAGAGACAGCAATCAAGGCACTTAAAAAACTTGCTTCTTTAAAAGCAATCGTCATAAGAAATGGCAGAAAAAAAGAGATTGATTCAAAATTAATTGTTCCAGGCGATATAATATTTTTAGAAACTGGTGATAAGGTCCCTGCAGATGCTCGCTTGATAAATATAGTAAATTTTAGTACACAAGAAGCAGCTCTAACAGGAGAATCACACCCAGTCAAGAAAGGAATAACAAAACTCGATAAAAACATAGGCTTGACTGATAGGAAGAACATGGTATTCTCTGGTACAATTGTAGTAAATGGCAGAGCTACTGCTGTTGTTATTGCAACAGGAATGAAGGCTGAAATAGGCAAGATAGCCAGGCTTATAGAAGGGGTAAAACAAGAACACACCCCTTTACAGAAAAATATGGACCATCTTGGAAGAGTTTTAGGGACAATAACAATAATAATAGCACTTATTGTTTTAACAGTTGGTTTAACTCGTGGGCCATCTTTTCTTAAAATGTTGCTTGTTGCAGTTTCTTTAGCTGTTGCAGCAATACCAGAAGGACTACCTGCAGTTGTTACAATAGCTCTGGCAATAGGAACAAAAAGAATGCTAAACCGTAATGTATTGATAAGAAGGTTACCAGGCGTTGAAACTTTAGGTTCCACAACTGTAATATGTACTGACAAAACAGGCACACTAACAGAAAATGAAATGACTGTAAAAAAGATATTGGTTAGTGGAAAAGTAATAGAGATTACAGGATCAGGTTACGAGAGCAAAGGACAATTTTTATACAAAGGTAAACCAGTTAAAACAGAAGATGTTGAACTTTTATTGAGGATAGGTCTGCTCAACAACAATGCCGAGCTTAGTAAGAATTCTGAGAATGGAACTTTCACTTTAATAGGTGATCCTACTGAAGGTGCCTTAATTGTGAGTGCTGGAAAAGCAACCCTATCAAAAAAAGAACTTAAGAATGAATACAAGCTGATAGATGAGATAGAATTTACAAGCGAGACAAAAATGATGACAACTATATACGAGCATCATGGAGAAAAAATTTCCTATGTCAAGGGTGCACCAGAAGTTGTGTTAAGTAAATGTAACTATATTCACATAAATGGAAAAGTAGAGAAATTGACAGAAGAAGATAGAAATGAAATTCTTAAAGCAAACAAAGAATTTGCACAAGGAGCTTTAAGAGTTATTGGATTTGCATATAAAACATTAGTTGATACTCAACCTGAGAGAAACCTTATCTTTGTTGGATTGCAGGGAATGATGGATCCACCCAGGCAAGAGGTTAAAGATTCAATTGAAAAATGCAAAAAAGCCGGAATTAAAGTTATAATGATCACAGGTGACCAAGAGATCACTGCAAAAGCTATTGCAAAAGAAATAGGATTAGAAGGCAAATCAATTACTGGAAAAGAACTTGATCAGATTGCAAATCTTGAAAGTATTGTTGAAGAAATTGTGATTTTTGCAAGAGTAAATCCTGAACATAAAATAAAAATTGTTGATGCTCTAAAGAAGAAAGGACATGTTGTTGCGATGACAGGTGATGGAGTAAACGATGCACCTGCATTGAAAAGATCTGACATAGGGATTGCTATGGGAATTACTGGGACAGATGTAAGCAAAGAAGCAAGTGAAATGATTTTGCTGGATGATAATTTCTCTTCTATTGTAAATGCTGTTGAAGAAGGGAGAGGTACTTATGATAATATAAGAAAATATTTTAGTTTTTTAATATCTGGCAACATAGGAGAGGTTCTTATCATATTTTTAGGTATCTTGTTTGGATTACCATTGCCATTGACTGCTACTCAAATATTATTAATAAATCTGGTTACAGATGGACTTCCAGCTCTTGCCTTAAGTGCTGATCCATTTGAGCCAAACGGAATGTCCAGAAAACCAAGAAAACAAAGTACACCTATCTATAAAGGACTTAATGAATTTATAATCTATTATCCAATAGCAATGACTATTGTTGCATTAAGCGTATTTGTATGGATTTATGATTTTAATCAAAACAATCTGTTAAAAGCGCAAACAGCTACTTTTCTGACAATAAGTATGTTTGAGTTGTATCAGGCATTTGCATGTAGATCAATAATATACCCTTCTTTAAAAGTAGGTTTGTTCAAAAATAAATATTTGAATATAGCTGTTTTATCTTCATTCATAATCATCACATTTTCAGTATTCATTCCAGCATTTGGAAAGTATTTGGATATGGTTCCAATAGGATTTTTTGAGTTTGTCTTTATTATAGTACTATCGAGCATTGGGGCAATCATAATAGAAACCACAAAATATTTAAAAAAAGAAGACTTAG
>CAZIEE010000102.1:0-4084 GCA_964538135.1 uncultured Methanosarcinales archaeon | reverse complement strand
TTGTTCATAGAAAGCTAAAAGAGGTTTATGCAATAGCAAAATCCCTTGAGCATAATCTTTAGTACCGAGATATCAACTCACTCTTTGTTTTTGCAACAGAGCCTGATGTTGATGGCACAAACAATATTTCAGAACGAGAGCTAAGAGAACTGGTTATTCAACGGGATATGACTCATGGATCTGGCTCACAGAGAGGCGCGCATGCAATGACAATGCTCATATCAATTATTCAAACGCTCAAATTAAACAAGAAAAATGTGCTTCAAGGATTGCAACAAATCATTAATAATCGGTCAAGTTGTTAAACGATTACGTTTTAGACGAGAAATCCCATTGTAAGAAAATAAATTATACTGTTATTCTCTTACAGCCTGTCGAATGTGGGTTCGATATTAGAATTTCGTGCTTAAGATGATTCCTCTTGATTTTTGTTTTCGCGAAATGACTTATAAAAAAAGTAGCTTACAATTAAAAAAGTCATAACTGGGGATACATAATCTGGTATGTGAGCACCAAAGGCATGTAAAACCATTATAATCCCAAGCGATAGAATTGAATACATTGCTCCATTTTTCAGATATTTGTATTTCTTGAGCCTTTCTATATTCCCTATGGTAAGCTCCCTCACAAAAAATGCACCTATTCCATTACCTACCAATATAAGTGGTATTGAAAAAGTAAATGCAAAAGCACCTAGGATTCCATCTATTGAGAATGTGGCATCTATTATTTCAAGATAAAAAATCTTACTCAGATCACTCATACTTTGACTTCCTTCAAGCATTCTTTCTTCTGCTTTTTCAGCATTTTCCTTGAATCCATGAACGATAAAGAAGAATGTTGATCCAATAACTGCACCGAAAGCCATGTAAGTATTTTTCTTAAGTGCAAACCAGACAATAACTGCCAGTAAAATAGAAACCAGTGCAAAAAACCACACTCCGTGTTTCTCTATTAATTTTTCTCCAATAAGTCCATAGTGCTTAGGCTCCAGAAAAATCCAATGTAAGAACAAAAAGATAAGAAATATCCCACCTCCAATCAGTAAAACAGGTGCTGAATCCTGTATAGCTTTGGCAACTTTTGGATCTGAACTAAAAGATGCTGTAAACGCACCAATAAATCCAAGACTAGGGTTATTTGCCCAAAGTATTACTAAAGGTAACAATCCCCTTATCAAAAAAACAGCGATTAGAATACCCCATATCAAAAACCATCTTCTTGCCTTTTTAGACATCTTTGAGAGAACTTCAGCATTGATTATAGCATTATCAACACTAATAATTACCTCAAAAAGGATCAGCGCTAATAATATTAAAATAATTGAGATTAATCCCATTTTATAAATAGATTATCCCCCACCAAGATAAATATGCTTTATTCTTTTATCTTTAAGTATTTTTTTATCTCCACTTAAAGCAACTTTTCCATTTTCCAAAACAAATATCCTATCAGCAATTCTTGTTGCCTGCTTTGCATTTTGTTCTACTAACATAACTGTAACCCCTTCTTTTTTTATTTCTTCAATCTTTTTAAATAATTCTTTCATCACCTTAGGGGCTAACCCAAGGGATGGTTCATCAAGTAGCAATAATTTAGGGTTTTGCATTAATGCTCTCCCAATAGCAAGCATCTGTTGCTGACCTCCAGATAGGTTAAATGCATGATCTTTAAGTTTTTTTCTCAGATCAGGAAAATATATGCTTAAAACTTCTTCAAATTTTTCCTCTATCAAATCTTTATCTTTTGTTAAGAAAGCCCCAATCTCAAGATTTTCTCTTACAGTTAAGCTGCCAAAAACCTGTCTCCCCTGTGGAACATAGCTTATTCCTAATTTAATCAAATCATGTGTTGGTACGTTTGTTATATCTTTATTTTTGAAGATAATCCTTCCTGAGTAAATATCCACCAGATTGAATATACTTTTTAGAAAAGTGGACTTCCCAGCTCCATTTGGTCCAATCAATGCAACTATCTCGTTTGACTTTACATATAAATCTACTCCAAACAAAACCTGCATATCCCCATAACCTGATTGAAGGTCTTTAGTTTTCAGCATCAATTTTATTAGTTTGAATATTTTTTACACACCAGTTTTTTGGGTGTTGGATATTCCAGTCTTTATAATTTTATTCTAGAACTTGAACAATCAAATCCCCTTTTTTTACACCAGATGAAGGCCACCATGAAGTTATTCTAGTTTCTTCTTTCATTGTGAATTCTGCTATTAATGGTTGTTGCCCTTTTAACTTATACTTTAAATCTGGAAAAGGTCCCTTTATATCTAATCCTGCAAAATATATCTCATTATCATTGAATTTAAAATTAATTTTTACCTTGTCCCCTACTTTTACCTTAATCCTATTCGGAGAAAAGCCATTATCATCTGATTCAACTGTGAACTCACTTATGTCAACTTGTTTTGCTTCTTGCTTTTGTAAATCACCTAATTCTTGTTTTGGAGCGCAGGCTACCACTAAAAAAATGACCATAAATAATACTAAAAAATATTTTTTTACCATTTTATTTATTTTATTTATTTATGTTTTATTCTACTTGTTAATTAATGTTTCTGTTTGTAAAAACATTTATATATTAGTGTCAATAAAAGTATATTTATCAGTGATTTTCAACTAATCCATAAATTGATCTTGTCAGTAAATGCTTATTAACTTATTCACTAACAATTAAGCATCAAAGTTGGATTTAATCTAAGTTGAAAAGAAAATTATTAAACTAGGGAGGATAAAAAATGGTATTTTTAGATGGACTTGGAGCAGCATTTAAGTTAGTACCAGATCCAGTGTGGGCAGTTGTACATTTGGTAACTGCTATTGTAGCATTTTACTTCACTACAAAAGTCAAAGAAAATAAGCAATTATTATGGGCTTTTGTACTATATGGGGTAACAGGACTATTGTTTACATTGGTACACTTTGGAAAAGCAGATTTCTATGCAACTCACGTATTAGAAAGTGTGTTGGTGTTTGTAGCGATTATACTTTTTGGAATGAGTAAAATGAAAAAATAAACTCATTCTTTTTTTCTTTTTTTTACTTATTTAGATGTAGATGGCACAAAAAGAAAATTTTTATACAACTAACTTATATAAATCAGGAGGTATTAATCCATTTATAGATCACATAAGAGAATATTTTAATAATCAAAGAATGGTTTATGGTCCACGAAAAGTTCCAGTTTCAAGAACTAAGAGTGATAATTCTTATCCTGTCTTTTTCACTTTTTCCAATCAATTATTAAAAAAATTTTTAGAACAAACATATTCAATTAAGAAACCTTATGAAGTTGCATTAAATTATGGATTTAGAGGAAATAATATTGGCGAAAGTAATGGGATTTTTCTTATAGCAGATGATGAAAGCAGACTAATTGAAGCAGTTAATAGTTTAGTTGTCCAACAATTTGTGAAAAATGCTCAAAAAAGAAATAAGGGTTATCGGAATAGATGATGCTCCTTTTAATAAGTTCAAGGATTACAATACCAAGAGTAAACATAACGTTAATAACGTTATATTAATAGGGGTTGTAATGAGAGGTGGAAGCTGGATAGATGGGGTATTATCAACAAAAGTTGTTGTTGATGGAAATAATTCAACCCAAAAAATTATAGAGATGATTAATAAAAGCAAGTTTAAACCTCAATTGCAATGCATATTTCTCAATGGAATTGCTGTTGGCGGGTTTAATGTGGTTGATATCAAATTATTAAACAAAAAGACTAATTTACCAGTCATAGTTGTAATAAGAAAAAATCCAGACATTAAAAAAGTAAAGAGCACTCTAATGAAAATAAACAAAAAAGACAAGATAAAATTGATTGATAAAGCCGGAGATATTGTTCAGATTAATCAAATATTTGTTCAATTAACTGGAATTGATTTAGAAAAAGCAAGAGAGGTTCTTAAGATTGTATGCACCAGAAGCCTTATACCTGAACCAATTAGATTGGCACATATAATAGCTTCGGGTATAACTTTAGGGGAGAGTAGAGGAAAGGCATGAGAACCGCAGCCCCATAGAAACCCTCTCACTTTCGTTCGGGTAGTGCCGAATTCGGCTGTTT
>CAZIEE010000101.1:0-4105 GCA_964538135.1 uncultured Methanosarcinales archaeon | reverse complement strand
GAGTGGTTAAGGTTTGAGAAAAATGCGGTCTTTTATTATTTTCAATCATTTTTGTGGCTATCCGAATGGTATTTTCATATAGGTAAAAATAGTGATTCTGAACCATTTATTATTGCTGTGTATAGCGGAAACGACCTTTTAGCATTGTTCCCCTTTTGTATAGAAAGGAAATATAGCATATTCAGATTATTAACCTGGATGGGTGGGAAACTATCTGACTACAATGCGCCAATATTTTCCAGCCTTTTATCTGAGGAAGAAAGAAGAGATATTTCCATTCTGGTTATCAAAGAACTATGCAGAATAAAAGATGTAGATATATTATTATTTCTGAGAACTCCTGAATATCTTGATGACGGTAAAATAAATCCCATGATCAATACCGATATTATTACAGCATGTACCCATCCTGGCGATTATCTTTATGCGCCTTATTTAGTCCTGAAGGACTGGGAGAGCATATACATGAGAGTCAACAAAAGAAGGAGGAGTGAATCGTCAAGATTCAGGCGCCGCCTCTCAGATCTGGGAACGGTTGAATTCAGACTTGCGAAAAACATGCATGAAGTCGAGGAGGTAACAAAAGTAACGATTACGCAAAAAGCTAAGAGATTATTTAAGAAAGTTAAAATAAATTTATTTGAAGACAGTGATTACATAAACTTTTACATAAACACAGGATTAAAAGCTTACAATGAAGGATTTCTGCATCTTAGCTGGCTTAAACTTAATGAGGAAATTGTTGCAACTCATTGGGGTATACTGTTTAATAGTCGTTTGTATTGGCTGGGGCCCTCTTTCGATTATAATTATCAAAAAAATGCTCCTGGAAGATTGCTACTGGAAGAGATAATTCATTGGTGCTGTGAAAATAAAGTGAAATGTTTTGATTTCTGTCTTGGAGATGAACCATATAAGAGCGATTGGACTGATACTAAGATGATACTGTATCGATACCTGAAACCCCTAACATTCAGAGGTTTAATATTTAATAAATTATATAGGAAGGTAAGGCCTTTACTGAAAAGATACAAAGTAATGTAACAATTTATAAATATAAAATATGTAGTAAAATTATAGGGATCTCTAAGTGTCACAAAACCAGAATGATCTAAATCCGTTTTTATCAATAATAATACCTACCTATAATTCGGAAAAATATATCGAAAGAACTCTATTGTCGGTGTTTAATCAGACATATGATAGATATGAGGTAATTGTATCGGATGATGGATCTTGCGATAAGACAACGGAGGTAGTCAAGGATATATTCCATAGATTCCCAGGAAAAGAAACAAGGTTACTGATTAACGAGCACAAAGGTCCCAGTATGGCAAGGAATAAAGGCATAGAGTCTGCAAAAAATGAGTGGATTGCATTCCTTGATTCTGATGACCTATGGCTACCTCAAAAGCTTCAAAGAGTGGCTGGGTTTATTGTAGAGAATCCAGAGGTAAATCTCATTTGTCATAATGAAATATGGAAAAGGGATGCAGGGGATGTTCTGTTTGATTATGCAAATAACTTTGATAGAAAAATACATCCCTTTCTCTCATTATATAGGAGGAATACCCTTTCGGCATCTGCTACAGTTATAAAGAAGGAACTGTTGATAAGGGCAGGGTTATTTGACCCTGAAATGCCCTCTGCACAGGACTATGACCTCTGGCTCCGTATTGCGATGCTACCGGATCTGAAGATAAAATTTATTGACGAAGCCCTTGGGTTCTATTTCACTACAGAGGGGAATATCAGCTCTAATATTGAGAAAAGGCTTGACTGTCTTCTAAGGATAAAAAAGAAGTATAATTTAGAATTGAAAGAGGTGAGTAAGCACCCTTTTATTGAAAGGCTCAGGTTTGAAGGAATATGGTATGCCTGGGCAGGATGGCAGTTACTCCGTAGGAAATACTTTAAAAAGGGGATTATTTATTTTATTATTGGTATTATTAAATGGCCCTTCAGATATAATAGGATATTAAAATCATTAAAAAGTATAAAGGCATGAATATAAATTAAAGTATATTTAATATATATTATGCAATACAATTTAAACTAATTGTTAATATTCAGTGGGTTAAGCAGGAATTCAAAAGATTACTTCTTGACGCACCTCTTGATTTTCCCTAAAATCATCAAGAAATCTGTTAAAGGGAGTAAGGTGTGAATATTGCTTTAATATCTCCATATCCAGACATTCAGGCTTTTGGGATAAGGACTATATCGGCATGTCTCAAACGAGAAGGGCATGAAGTGGACCTCTTCTTTCTACCGAAACGATTTACGGAAAGGTATGAAAATATAACATTGAACGAAATTGTTAATTTAACAAAAAAATCAAATTTAATTGGAATCTCATTGATGACAAATTTTTTCGATAATGCTATTCAAATTACGCAGAAGTTAAAAGAGAATTATGATATTCCCATATTGTGGGGAGGCATACATCCAACTATACGACCTGAGGAATGCCTTAATTATGCAGATATGGTTTGCATAGGTGAAGGTGAAGAAACTTTAGTGGAACTATCAAATAAAATGGAAGATGGATATTATTATGATGTTCGTGGTATTTGGTTCAAAGATAAAGAAAAAATAATCAAAAATCCAATCCAACCATTAACCCAATCCTTGGATCATATACCATTTCCAGATTATGACTATAAAACTCATTTTATATTGAATAAAGGATATATTCAAAAGATGGATATGAAATTAATAAAGAGGCTTTTGATCAGGACTTATAGGACTATACCTACAAGAGGGTGTCCTTTTGGATGTGCATATTGTTGCAATAATACTATCAATAAAATGTATCCTAATCAAAAACCACTAAGGAAAAGAAGTGTAGACAATATAATTAAAGAATTAATAGAAGTAAAAAAACTTTTACCCTTTATAGACCGTATCAGGTTTGATGATGATGCCTTTCTTAGCCTTTCTATGAATGAGATAGAGGAATTTTGCGAAAAATATAAAAAAAATGTAAGTTTACCATTGGTTGTTACAGGAGTAAATCCTTCAACACTCAATAGAGAAAAATTATCACTCCTTGTTGACGCAGGGTTGAATTTTATTAGAATGGGTATACAGACAGGAAGTGAACGCACAAAAAAAATATACGAACGCCGTCATACCAATCAACAAGTCGAAAGAACCGTCAAAATAATAAATGAGTTTAAAGATAGAATCAAAAAGCCACAATATGATATTATTTTAGACAACCCGTGGGAAACTGACGAGGATTTAATTGAAACGCTGATGTTCTTATCAAAACTTCCAACACCATATACTTTATCTCTCTTTTCCCTAAATTTTTATCCAGAGACTGAGTTATATAGAAAAGCAAAAATGGATGGTATAATAACTGATGACTTAAATGACGTTTATCGTAAACATTTTCGTAATTGTAAGAAAACCTATTTGAATAGCCTTTTCTTTTTACTAAACGAATATGCCTTAAATGGAGTTGGTATTTCAACGAAAATAATGTCTTTGCTGACGAATCAGAAGATGAGGCAACTTAATCTACATTGGTTATTATATATACTTTTAAAGATTTTTATTTTTCCTTTAAATATGAAACGCCGCTTCTTTCATTTGGTACAGGAAGGTTTGAAAGATATTCAAAAAGGGGATTGGTCAAGAATACACAGGTATATAAGAAAAAAATATTTAATAAATAAATAGGGAAAATTGAGGTCTCAACCGAGATACTGTAATCTATGCTCTGTAAATTAAAAATGGGTAATATTCTCAATGGGTTAAAACAACTCCCAAAACATGGGAAAAGGACTTCACTGACTTGGATAGACTAAAGGGTAATAAGAGGGTATGGATACTGTTTTCTCATATTTGGCATGGAAATGGTGTTAATGAAGAAAAGCTATTTATCTTTTACCTCGACAAAATTGGGAAGAAGCTGGACTTATTTAAATCTGTAGGAGCATTAATATATCTATATGATTTAGCGATATAGAGTAATCATTAAATATTCGTACATAGTGATTTCTAATATGCCTGTAAGACCGAAAGATAGATTTCTGATATTTGGATCACCCGCAATTGAAGAGGACGAAGTCCTGGAAGTTGTTGAAAGCATGAA
>CAZIEE010000100.1:0-4118 GCA_964538135.1 uncultured Methanosarcinales archaeon | reverse complement strand
ACTGAACTTATGGATAAAAGCCCCCATCTTTAGATGGGTGGGATTATGTTACTTATTTAATTCCAATAATTGATTATAGTTTTTTATAACATCAGCAACATATTTTTTAGTTCCCTTACATTTAGAGTCATCTTGCCATACTCTTCTATCCAATGCCTTTTCTCCGCAATTATAAGCACCAGCAATATCTCCCATATATAATTCTCTTCCTTTTTCTTTCTGTTTTTTAATAAGATATTTTATATAACTACACCCACAGTTAATATTGGCATCGGGATTTGTTTTGTAATCTCCATATTTATTACAATTTAGTTCCTTTCCCTCAGCAGTAGTTCTAAGAACCTGCATCAGTCCATAAGATAGTCCTAATGGACTATCACTATCCCCCACAAGAGTTGGATCCCACCTGGAATTCTCTTTTTGTATGATAGCTTTGATAAATAAATAATCTATATCACATTCTTGTGAGATTGAATAAACCAAATCACTGTATTTTTTCTCATTTTCACTAATTTTACTTTTACTATCTTTATTAAAGTAAACTTCCTTTTTAATATTGCTATCAAAAACCAGAGTACTTGGAGCAATTACTTCTGGACGCTCATCAACACGAACATCATAAGTTTGTTCAAGTGAGTAATCGTATCTTGCCTTTATCCTGATGAACTTTGTTGTGATTGGAACATCATCTAAAACATCTTTATTTATATTTAATCTACACCCAAATGTTTTGTATCTTCCTTTCTCTATATTCTCAAAACTATCTCTATCTCCACTTTTGACTTGTTCAATTTCTTCTATGTTAAGATTATAACCATTATAGAATCTACCCTGTCCCGTTCCATCTTCACTTGTTTCATCTGTAAAAAAATCTTGACATTTTTTTATACAACTTGTATCTCCTTCAATATGACTAAATTCTTTACATGAAGAACTACAATATTCTACTGGATTTTCAATAGGTAAGAAAGTTATAGGTCTGCAACCTTCTCCATCAATTGTTACTCCTTTTGGCACAACTATAACCAATTCATTGATATTTTTTATTTTTCCCTGCCATTGTCCTATTGGCTTGCCAAGTTTATCAGTAATTTTATCCCTATTTTTCAATAATATGCCTAGATTTTGGGCAGTGTTTTTATCACTACCAACTTGAGTGAAGTGCTGCAAGTCAACAGCCAATTCAACAGGACCATTTGTATAGATAGTTGCAGGAGCCCTGTCAGTTATACCAAACTCTTTTAATGGCTCTAGGCTCTCTCTTACCATTGCCCTATACCTTTCTTTATCCATAAAATAAACTTTTTGATATGCACTCGTCTCAAAATTATATTCAGCAGATAATGCCACCTTATTTATTCCGGTTTTCATCTTGTTTTTGTTGAAAATGCACTGTACATCAGTTTCTTCTAATGTATAAATAGTAAAAGGTTCTTTTGGATCAACTATATCCTTTTTTGTTTCATCAGCATTATTGATATCTGCATCTACTCTTTTATCATCCTGCTCTCTAAAGCAATTAAACTTTACAGTAACAGGATCACTTAGTGTTTTTGATCTTATAGTACCCCATATAGTTACTTCCTCATCCCTATAAAATCTTGGTTGTGCTGCCTTAACCCTGTCAAAAAACACGCCTAATGGCTCAAATTGGTTTTTCTCTACTTGACTTTTGTATAAGCCGCCGGTTGCAAGCTCAAGTCTTTTTTCAATAGAAGTACTTATCCTTTCACCAATACCAAAAATGCGCTGGGAAAATGTTAAAGGCGCTTCTGCCCGATTAGCCCAAAACTGGCTTAAACCTGAGCTATAATCAACATCTCCAAGAGACGCTAGTATAATTACGATAAGCATACCTGTGCCAGTATAAGCTGCAAATTTATTTTGTGTTTTCTTATGAATATACACCACTACAAAAAAGAAAAAAAACGGAATAAACCTGAAAGCTGGAATATTTTTAAATAGGTTATAACCCAAGAAATCAATTAGCAATAAGAATATAATTGTATAATAACTGCTTGAATCAGAATCTTCTTTGGAACTTATAAATAAATAGCCAAAAGCTGTTATAAAAATAAAGTGTAGAAATGGTTTCAAATCGACCCATGACGTGTCTAAAAGAAAAAAAGAATAAACAAATGCAAGTAATAAGTAAGCTATATCATCCTGTGAAAACAATCTCACACCTTGCCCTATTTTGAAATGCTTTAAAACAAAGAACAAAACAATTATAATTGCAATTGCAATATAATTATAATACTGATTATAGCTTAATGTTCCAAGAGCAACACCACTTTTATTTATAAGAAGCATCAATAAAAAAAATGGTATTATACTAAAATCTTTATGAAAAAAACGAAATAGGAGATTTAAGGATAAAAGAGTTGTAAATGCTGTACCTGTAATTATAGCTATTACATCAATTTCTTTTAGACTAAACAAGGTAATATCAAAACCAGAATATCGTTCTCCAAAAATACCAAATGGACTTAGATCTATAATGACAATAATCAGAGCGAGAATAATCCATGTTGTTCCATTATCTTCACCACGAAATTTACTCCAATATTCAGCTTTTTTCTTGTTTTTTTCTCCTTCTCTTGTTTTGTCTTCTTCTTGAGCAGCAAGAAATTGTTTTCTTTCTTTTTCTTCTTTTACACGAGCTCTTTCAGCTTTTTTGGCTTCTAGTTCTTCTAATTCGAGTTCTTCTCTTCTTAATTTCAGTTCTTCTTCTCTTGTCCTTTCAGCTTTTTTGGCTTCTTTGTTACCTCCAATACCCTCTTCCTCTTTGTCAGCCATTTTACCTCATCAACAACCAAAAAGAACTCAATTTCACTTTAACACCTCTTCCGATTAAACTAACTCAATTTTCAACTCAACAACTTCAATGTCTTCCAAAGGATCTAACCTTATGTAATTATTTCCTGCTAAAACATTTTTGTTTATATTTTTTGTAAACAATGACTTGTCTGTTTCTATATTATCAAAACGCCCATTTATATCTATTTTTGCTGTCTTTTTTTTGTTATCAATAAATTTCATTGATAATAAAACATTCTTTTTTCCATCTATTATAGATTTGAATGTACTTTTGTCTACTTCAAAAAAATATGTTTTGACTGTTGGCTCTTTAAATTCCAGTGTTATTTTAATCTGCTCAACACTATAACTTCCTTTATTTGTTTTGAATACTATATTATTTTCTCCCTGATTTAAAATGCTTTTTGGCATGGATTGTTTATAGGCATTATCACAAACAGGAACTGAAGAAAATAACTTTTTGTTATTTACAAATATATCCAGATTTCCAAGCTCTTTTACATTGCTACAGTAAGGAATGAATTTTAATGTTGCCTGATTCAGGCTGGAATATTCTGAATCACTTAATGTAAAAAGATTTGTGCTTTCCTGCCTGCTGGTGTCTGTTATGTCTCCAATGATTTTTATATTATCAAAACTGTACTCATTAGTATGCCAAAATTTCGCTCCGACAGAAGAAACACTAAAGTCCAAAGAGTTCTTATCTTTAAGTGAGCTTTTCTTTAGCCTTACTGGTTCTATTGTATCACTTATTAATGCACTCTCAAAAACTGTAGCATCATTTAACTTTATTGTTAAAACTCCGCTTCTTTTTTTTGGAATGAATACAAGAATTACATTATCAGTATTTTGTGGATCAGCAAGATCAAAATCTATCTTTTTTGTTTTTTTGTCAAACCAACCATTCTTTACAATAAATGGGTTTATGATTTCAAGTTCTTTTGCATTTGTTGTCTCAACCAAAAAAATATTGGATATTGCCTTATCGCTCTCAAGTCCTTTTGATGTACTCAATGTTCCTGGAAATACACTCAATAAAACATTTGATTTTTGTTCAGTAGTGCCTGTCTTGTTTTCAAGAAGCATGGATCTTTCTGAACCTGGTAAAAATATGATATAAAGAATAATTAATCCTGCAATTATTGCAACCAGGACAGCAGCATTCAATCCACTTTGACCAGTTTGTCGCATATTAATAAATTAGAACATGTTTATTTAAATGTTTTTATTAACTTTTTGCTATCACCCCACATTCGACAGTTGGAATCAGAAAATGATGTTTTCAATCAAAAATGTTA
>CAZIEE010000099.1:0-4143 GCA_964538135.1 uncultured Methanosarcinales archaeon | reverse complement strand
TAAAAAATGTGAATTGAAAAAAAAGAAATCACTCACTTTTTATACTGTGCCATATAATAGAAAACTTAATAAAAGATCTGATGAATTATACCCCTATGAAGCCAAGATATATTTATTTGCTTTTTGCACTGCTGTCAGCAGGTTTATGGGGTGTGATGATCCCGATCATACGTTATTTAATAGTAAATGGTGTATCCCCTTTGTTTATTTCTATAGTTAGGCTGTGGTTGGGTTCATTGACATTATTTTTGATAGTTTTATTATTCAAGAAGAAAGTTGATTTCAGAATCCAAAATAAAAAATCCTTTTTCATCTTAACCATATTTGGAATAACTCTGAATTTTATTTTAATGCATATAGGGCTGCAGTTTACATATTCTAATACTACTATATTACTAGCTTATACAGTTCCAATATGGGTTTTATTATTTATGTTTATCTTTTTCAAAGAGAAGCTAAGTTTCTTGAAAATAATTGCAGTACTGGTTTCAATTATAGGTATTGTATTTGTTTTTTTGGGCAATACTGTCAAGAGCCAAATTCTTAGTGTTAGCATAGGTGATGTTTTTGAATTATTATCTGCTGTTACTTTCGCTTTCTTCATAGTAGGAAGTGCTAATTTTCTCAAACTTAATCAAATATCGAATATAGATAGATTAGAGTTATTAATGAAAATATTTTTCTTTTCTGCTGTGTTTTTAACACCAGCGTTGTTCTTTATTGACATTAGATTTACTCTCATCCAAATGTTAATAATCTTAGGTTTAGGGATATTTCAGACAGCTGTTGCGCATGGCTTATGGTATTATTCTATTTCCAAAATATCACCTGTTACTATTTCGTTGGTTTTTAATTTGATAATAATATTCTCATTTATTATCAGCTGGTTGTTTCTTAACGAGAAATTCAATTTCTATATTTTAATAGGAGGGATATTGATAGTTATTTCTATTTTTATATCTGAAAATAGGAAATTTTTTCTAAAACTTATCAATAAAAAATGAACCCTTACAAATAGTTACAGCAGGTCCAGTCATATACACTTCATTCTTTCCTTTTAAAAATTCAATAAATAAATCTCCTCCGGGATTATGCACTATTACACGATTTTTAGTTCTGTCTGTTAAATAGCCTGCTACTACTGAAGCGCATGAACCTGTTCCGCATCCCAATGTTATTCCGACACCTCTTTCCCAAGAAATGATATCAATATCCTGGGGTGAATTGATATTAACAAAATGTACATTTGTTTTGTTTGGAAAATATGGATGCCTAGAAATCTCTCCACCAATTTGTCGTAGCTTATCAATTCCTAATTCCTGATTAAAAAAAACAGCATGAGGACTAGCAATAGACATAAAAGAAAAAACGTGTTCTTTGCCATCGATTCTTATTCTATAATCTAATGATGGATCGTATGCTTGATTAAAATATTTTGACTCCTGTGTTGCGGGAGCTCCCATATTTACCTTTACTTTAGAACTTATTTCAGAATTTTCGAGGAGTTCAGCTTCAACCTTACCTACTATTGTTTCTAATTTGATGTTTGATGCCCTCATCAAATTATTGTCAGTTAGATATTTTACTAGGCACCTTAATCCATTCCCGCAGGTTTCAGCTTCAGAGCCGTCAGGATTAAACACTCTCATCAAATAATCATTTGATAAGCTATCTTGTAGAATTATGAGTCCATTAGCTCCAATTCCCTTATATCTATTACATATATGTTTAGACAGATTTGAATATTGGCCCTCTAATTTCTGAACTCTGTCATCTATTAAGACAAAATCATTATCAATTCCATGCATTTTTGTGAATGGTATTTCTCTCATTTCAATTACCAAATGTGTTCCATAATTTAGGTAAGGGAGCGTCCGGACCTAGAACTCTTTTTCTAGTTTCGTCACGAGCAGTCCCTATTCTATCCTTATTAAAAGTTGCTTTTGTGAATCCATCCTTTTCAAATATAATAAAATTCATAACTTCTTCCTTTGTAGATAAATTGTATTCAGGATATAATCTTTTATACTTTTCTAGAATTGAATCGCTTATAGCTTCTTCAGAAATCTCGTGAAAAGTTCCTGATGGGCTATCTGTATTCAAGCCTGCACCAGTACAAAAAGGCAGCTTCGCTCTATCTGTAATGTAAGAAGGTAATCTATCTGTCATAGCCATTCTGAAAATCCACTTATCAATAGGTCCTTTTTCTGTCTGTCTTACCTTGTATTCGTTTGGCAAACCTAATGCAAAATTAACCAAGTCTACATCCAAAAATGGTACCCTTGTTTCAACTGTCCAGTGCATGGCAGCTCTATCAACTCTTTGTAATTGGGTTCTATGTAAATCACTTAATAAAATTTTACTTACCCTTGTAACTAAATCATTTTCAACCTCTTTAAATACGCCGTAACCACAAAATATTTCATCACTAGCTTCACCTACTAAAGCAATTCTAAATCCATTATCATGTGCTACTTTGGAAACTGTATAATTACCCACCATGTGTCTAACTATATTTGGTTCAAAAGTTTCTGCAATTTCAACAAACTTTGGTGCCAATTGCTTAATCTCTGGAGCTTCTTCTATTATTAGTGGAATATTGCTCTCTTGGCAATATCTTTCAGCAATAATTCTGTCAAGTCCTCTATTTAGTCCGAAAGTTATTGCTGTAACATTTTGGTGATATTTCCTAGCAGTTGCTAATACAGCTGCTGAATCAATTCCGCCACTAAAATAAACACAAATAGGTAAACTAGTATCAACCATCTTTCTTACGGCTTCATCGAATCGTTTTCTAATTCCTTTAATTAAAACGTCTATACCAGTTTCTCTATGATTATCTGGGTTCAAAGAAAAATATGAAAACTCCCCTTTCCTAGTAAGATAGTGACCTGGTTTAAGATAATCTATCTGACTGATATCTAAACTTGCTAATCCTTTGATTTCTGAGCTTACATACAAAATTCCATCAGACTCTGAATAATATAAAGGCTTTATTCCGAATGGGTCTCTTCCAATAAGATATTCATTATTTTGGCTATCATAAATAACAAATGCGAACATACCATCAAGCTTACTCAATAAACCATTTCCATATTGTTTATATGCATGAACAAGAACTTCAGTATCATTTCCACCTTTAAATGAGTGCCCTTTAGCTTGCAAATCTGCTCTCAATGTTTTATAATTATATATCTCTCCATTCAGTACAGCAGATATTGTCCCGTCTTCGTTTGAGGCGGGTTGCTTTTCACTCTCATCCGACGTTATTGGTAGCCTGTTAACTCCTAGTATGCATCTATCCAAAGTAAGCTTTTCATTGAATCCCTCAGGCGTACCCCTATGTCTTGTAGCGTTTACCATAATAGAATGGTATCTATCAACAAGTAAATCTATTCCGTTATTATTTATAATTGTATTAATGCCACACATTTTTTACCTTGGTTCAGCTAATTTGATGGAATTGATAATTCCCAATTCTCTTGGAGGATTGTATTCTGCTAAAGGCTTGTATCTTGCCATATTTTCCTGGCTAAATGAAAATTGAGGATATAAGAGTTTCCTATGATCATCAGGAATAGACCTTACTACAACTAAGCTCCTTTTATCTAATTTAGGGTGGATTCTTCCTAACATGGCATTTTTTTCTTGATTGCTGTTTCCAATCAAGGCACAGAGGAATAAAACATCATATCTTTCAAAGGATAACTCAGTATCATCTATGTCGTCCAAATAAAACTTGCCTGTCTGTCCTACATAATCAAAGATTTTAGCTCCTAGTTCTCTAGCTTTTTTATCTTTATCTAAGCAATCAACTAATAAGCCTTTTTGCTTACTACTAAACATCAAGGCTGTATAAGGTAAAGAACCATTCCCAATATACAACATTTTGTTATCAGTTAAGTTTCTATGCTTTTTAATAGCTTCCAACTCAAAATCTGTTAGTCTATCATAATTTGAATAATATGGGAAATCATCCAAAGAACCTTTAGAATGCAGTATTTTTTTCGCCCAAAAATATTCTAATTCCACTTCTCCTTCTGCACAAATTCTCCAAAGGTCACCTATTTCTATACCTCTTTCTTCTAAATGGCACTTTCTGATTTATGAGTGATTTCCTTATTTTTGAAATCATTTCCTATG
>CAZIEE010000098.1:0-4263 GCA_964538135.1 uncultured Methanosarcinales archaeon | reverse complement strand
AAACACCTCCTTATTTTTTATATTTTACGACGAAGAACTAGTATTTATATCTTTCTTTTTAGACGAGAAATCTATTGTAAGAAAATAGATTATACTGTTATTCTCTTACAGCCTGTCGAAACAGGGTTTCGAGTCCAAGACGATGCAAATTCAAAAACTAAAACAGCTCTAATGGAAACAAGATATTTCCTTTTCCTCTACGAACAACTGCTTCAATCCATTTGGTACATTTTTTTAAAACAAGAAGAGGAGGTAAGCTTCAAGCAATTTGTTATATCATTGCATAATCTTGCACAAGAAATTGTTCAGCCTGATGGTTCTAAAGTTCACATCTGAACTAAATAGAGATGGAACCATAAAACATCAACTGCGCAGAGGCTAAATAATTTCATTAAAAAAACATTGCATAGTTTCAACTATATCAAAAAAGAAAGACATGCGGAGATACTGGATTATATAGCAACCTTTATAAATATCCTGACTCTCCCATTATTTCAAAGCCCGAGTTCTATAAGAGCGTTTTAGGGTTAAAATGCGCTTTTTTCTCAGGGTTAATAGGTTAATAAGTTATGGAAAAAACTAAAGAAAAAGAACAGAAACAAGAATCTCAACAGGAATTAAAGTATTTAGTTAGAATAGTAAACACAGATCTAGACGGAAATGACCAGGCATATAATGGACTAACAAAAATAAAAGGGATTGGTTTTATGTTTTCTAATGCTATATGTAATATTGCAAATATCGAAAAAACAAAAAAAGTGGGTTATCTTTCAGAAAATGAAATAACCAAAATAGATGAAATAATTAAAAACCCATTGAAATATGGGTTCCCCTCTTGGATGACTAACAGAAGAAAAGACCCAGAAGATAATCTGGATAAACACTTAGTAACATCAACATTGACTTTTACTCAGGATAATGATATAAAAATGATGAAAAAAATTAAGTCTTATAGAGGGATAAGACATTCACATGGTTTACCTGTACGCGGTCAAAGAACAAGATCCAATTTCAGGAAAAAGAAAGGAATAGTTATGGGAGTCAAGAAAAAAGAAGGATCAAAAGCAGGTAGAGTTTAAAACATTATAAGATTATAATTAAAAATAATTCATAAAATGGGAGATCCAAAAAAACAAAGAAAGAAATTTGCAAAACCAGCTCATCCATGGCAAAAAGAAAGGATAGAGGCAGAAGGAATAATATTAAAAGAATATGGATTGAGAAGAAAGGATGAGATTTGGAAGATGGATTCACTATTGAAAAAATTTTTGCATAGAGCAAAGTCAATTATTGGAGGGAAATCATCTCAATCTGAGGTAGAAAAGATTCAATTTTTAAGCAGGCTCAATAGATTGGGACTACTACAAAAAAATTCTAAAGTAGAAGATGCCTTAAATTTAACTTTAAAAGATGTAATGGAAAGGAGACTTCAAACTTTATTATTCAAGAAGCAAATTGCTAAAACAGCACTTCATGCAAGACAACTTATCACTCATGAGCATATTATGATAAATGAGAAAAAAATAACTAAACCATCATATATTGTCTCAATTGAAGAGGAACCTAATATAAAACTGAAACAAAATTAAATTCAAATGGAACAGAGATCAAGAGTTGGAATAGCACATATTTATGCATCATACAACAATACAATAATCCATATCACAGATATAACAGGTACAGAGACATTGGCTGTTGCTTCAGGGGGCATGGTAGTAAAAAGTGATAGGTTAGAGGGTAGTCCTACTGCTGCAATGATTGCTGCAAAAAAGGCAGCTGAGATTGTAATTGAAAAAGGTATAACTGAAATTAATGTAAAGATAAAGGCTCCAGGAGGACATAATGGCCCAGCGAGTCCAGGACCAGGGGCTCAGGTTTCAATAAGGGCCTTGTCAAGAATGGGTTTAAGGATTGGAGTTATAGAAGAAGTTACCCCTATACCTCACGATGGGTGTAGGAAAAAAGGAGGAAAAAGAGGGAGAAGAGTCTAAAAATGGAAATAAGAACTTTGGAAAATAATAAAGAACAATATAAACTATCTTTTATTTTAAAAGATACAAACCATATCTATGCAAATACCTTAAGAAGGTTAATGATAGATGAAGTACCAACAATGGCTATTGAAGATATAGAATTTTCCAGTAACAATTCAATACTTTATGATGAAGCAATAGCTCATAGGTTGGGGCTTGTACCTTTAAAAACAGATCTAAAGTCATATTCTTTTATGGATAAATGCAAGTGTGAAGGTAAAGGCTGTGGCAGATGCCAATTAAAGATTGTTTTAAAGGTAACTAAAGGCAATGGAACAGTTTATAGCTCAGAAATAAAAAGTAAAGATCCTATGATAAAACCAGTCTATACTGAGATGCCTATTGTAAAGCTGGTTAAAGGTCAAACTTTAGAGTTAGAAGCTACTGCAATACTTGGAAGAGGTAAAGAACATACCAAATGGAGCCCAGGTCATGTATGGTATAAATCCAAACCAATAATAGAGATTACAGGTGATGTAAAATCTCCTGAAGCAGTTATAGAGATAGACCATAACAACATTTTTGAGATAAAAGACAAAAAACTGGTTGTGAATAAAGACAAAGTTATTGATTGTGATCTGTCATTGGATTTTTCAGATATAGATAAAAATGTTAAGGTTAGTGCAAGCGAAACAGATTTTGTTTTTTATATTGAATCATTTGGGCAGTTAAGCTGTAAGGAGATGTGCACCAAGGCTGTAGATATATTTGATGAGATGTTAGATGAATTTGTTGAAGAGTTAAAAAAAGCAAAGTAATATTACAATAAAAAAGAATATGCGGGGGTGGCAGAGCCTGGCCAAATGCGCAAATTCATAGTATATGGAAGTATAAATGAAGTGTTGGGTTGAGGGCCTTGTCCCTTAGTGGGTGCGCGTGTTCGAATCACGTCCCCCGCATACAATTTTAATTAAAATTTTAAAAATAAAATGGCAACAATAGGAGGAAAATCATATTAAAATGGCTAGAAGGACAGGACCAACAAATCTAATACTGCAAAATTTAATTCATGAATTAAAAAAAAGGAGTAATGAGCAAGCAGTTAATATATGGAAGAGAATAGCAAATGAGCTAGAGCGGCCCTCAAGGCAACGCAGGGTTGTAAATCTATCCAACATAAACAGGCATACAAAAGAAGATGAAATCATTATCGTGCCTGGAAAGGTTCTTGGTTCAGGTGTGCTTCAACATAAACTTACAATATCAGCATTTCAATTCTCAGATGGTGCTAAAGAAAAGATTGAGAAAATTGGGGCAAAGGTAATCCCTTTGTTAGAATTGAGTAAAGCAGTTCCAGATGGAAAGAACATAAGGATAATTGGTTAAAATGATAATCGACGCTAAAGACACAATATTAGGAAGACTTGGTACATATGTTGCAAAACAAGTTTTACTGGGTAAAAAGGTTGATGTAATAAATTGCGAAGAAAGTGTGGTAAGTGGAAAAAAACTGCCAACAATTCAGCTATACCTAAAAAAATTACATAGGGGAACTGTTAAGAGGGGTCCTTTCTTTTATAGACAACCTCATATGTTTGTCAAAAGGACAATAAGAGGTATGCTTCCATTTAAAATAGCAAGAGGCAGAAATGCATTTGTAAACATAAAATGCCATATTGGGATTCCTAAAAATCTGGAAAATGAGAAGGTAATGACTATCAAAGGTATTGGTATTGATAAATTGGAAAATGCTAATTATCTAAAAGTTAAAGATATATGCAAGGCTATGGATCGAAAATGAATAATATTATTGAATCTGGAAAGAGAAAAAAAGCAATTGCAAGAGCTATATTAAAACCAGGTAATGGAAACGTTAGAATTAATAGTATCCCAATAGACCTATTCCAACCAAAAATTTCAAGACTTAAATTAAGAGAGCCATTATTATTAGGAGAAGATGTAGCTAACAAAGTAGATATAGATGTGAATGTTGTTGGTGGAGGAATCACAAGCCAGGCAGATGCATCAAGGTTATCAATTGCAAAAGCATTATTAGCTTACTCAAAGAGTGATAAGTTAAAGGAGACCTTCTTAAATTATGACAGAAATCTGCTTGTTGCAGATATAAGAAGAAAGGAATCTGCAAAGCCAAACAGGCATGGAAAGGCAAGGGCAAAGGTTCAGAAGAGTTACAGATAACCCTTTTTTATTCTTTTATAAAATCGTAGGCAGAATAGGGGTTGTCCAAAAAGTCATTATGAAAGCTTTGCAAAATTCAACTAAAAAATAA
>CAZIEE010000097.1:0-4302 GCA_964538135.1 uncultured Methanosarcinales archaeon | reverse complement strand
TACTTATATTTATAGTTTACTTTTATTATCGCAAAAAAGAGATGTTATATTACAGTTATAGAAATATTATAAAAGGAAAAAAAGAAATATTAAAAAAAGAAAAAATTAAGGGATTAAGCTCCCTACCCTGTAACTGGTGCTGCTACTGTTAATTGGTTGTTAGTTTTCTTAACTTCAATCTTTGTACCTTTTAACTGTGCTTTGTAATCTTTGTAGTTAGCAACAACCTGTGCTGAATTTCTTGTGTCTAATGCTGAGTAGCCTGCTACCAACATTGCAACATTACCATTGGAGTGTTCCCATACTTCTATTCTACCAACATTTGGTTCAAATCCAGCTGTACAATCACTTGGGTTACCTAACACTGTTGCAGCAGCTGCGTTAACACATGGGCCACCTACAAGGATAACATTTTGTGCTCTCACATCTGTTACTTCTGATGCTAGCTTTGCAGCTCCAACTTCAATTCTTTGAAGCACTACTGCATCTGTTGATGTTGCTGCAGCCTCACCAAAGGTTGTTCCTTTAGTTGTAACATACACCAATGGGTATCTCTGTGACATTGGGTAATCTACAGTAAATGTAGCTGGGTCATTTGTTGGTGTTTCCCTTGTTATCCATGCACCATAGCTTGTGTAAGCATATGCAACATTTGTTTTTCCATCAGGTGTTCTCAGATTTAGTTGAGCTGATGCAGGCTGTCCACTTGTGATTCCTGCTAAGGTACTATGTTGTACCTTTCCAGATGCTGCTGTTATGTTAACAACAAAGTCTGTTGCTCTTAAATTTTCAAAAGTATCCTTTGCGTTTCCATCTCTACTCTCATCTGGTGTTTTTATACTTAATCTCAATTCTGATTCCCCTGTCTGCGCAACAACTGGTAAAGAACTAACAGGACTTCCGTATGACACGTTTGTGTTTGTAAGGTTTGTTATCCCTATCTCTGCACCATACATTGTGGTTATGTTGACTGTGTTAAATCCATCAGTACTTACTGCACCACTTGCATCTAAGTCAACTTGGATTGGGAAATCATTGCTTGTTAGTTGATCAGATTGCCCAAAGACCTTATAGTCAGCTCCACCAACCTTAAGTGTTGCTAATGGTGATGCATCACTATATGTTTGTTCTATTGTACTACCACTTCCAATATCCTTGAACTTAAGGACTGGGTTGTCTGCTGTTTTTTTGTCAGCACCTTTGTATTGCAACACAAATGTTTTTCTTTCTCCTCTTTTCCTACTTGAATCTGTTAATACAAAGTATGCATCTTTAGTTATATTTGCAGCCTCAACATTGATAAATGGCTTGTCTGTGTCTCCAATAATCATATTTTTACCACTTGGGCTTTTTGCTATTGGTACACTTACTTTATTTCCACTTCCATCTAAAAACTCAAGGTTGTATTGACTTGTTCCACTTGTTCTTAATGAAATTTTCTCCATTGGAACCTTTTTTAATCCTTTGTACTCAATATCAAAGTTCTCTGTGAACAAGACTTGAGGCTCTGCACCTACACCTTCTGCCTTTATTACTTCACTTAACTTACCACCTGCTGGTACAAAGAAATTGTCATCAGCAGTCATGTTAACGTGGATTTTATTTACCTTAAAGGTCGAGTTGTCATTAGTACCTTCTACAACTACTGTAGCGTCATCTATTGTTTCATCATCTACCTTTAGGCTATTTGAACTGACTATATCTCTTATCTGGGTATCCTTTAGCTCTAATTTATTTGCACCTACAAAAAATGTTGTACTGTGTATACCACCAGCATAATCCTGGTATAAGATATCTGTAACTCCTATTGTTGTACCACTTGATAATTTCTCAGTATCTCCATCTTTTAATTTTCTTGTTGTTTGGCCATTTACTGTAAATTGTGCCTCGTCTGCATCAACGAACGTAACTGTTACTTCGTAATCTTTGCCACCAATTGTATAGGTTTTGGTTTGACCCTCTAATAGAGTATCCTTTCCTGCACCACCCATCAAGATAAGATTGACATTATTTCCTCCATTTTCTGTACTTGATGTTCTTTTGGCAGTTACAATTGTATATTTTTTTCCAAGCAGAGATATTTCTGCATTCTCCAAATCTGTTAAAAATAACCCTGTGGTTGAAGATGCTCCTGTTGAATCATCAACATCACTTTCCAAAGCTGTTGTAAACTCAAGTAAGTACTTTCCAATTTCAGTACCTGACTTAAAGAATAAAAAATCTGCTGTAACATCATTATCATCTTCTATATATGTTACGTAACCTGTTGCTACACCTGCTCCTGGACCTAATAGATTTAGGTATTGATTATAAGGTGCAGTTCCTTTGCTGTTACTAGCTGTTCCAGAACCTAGTGCCTTTAGATTAGCTTTATCAATAAATGTAGTTATGTTTCTTAAAGTTTCTCTATTTGTACCAGTTGTTAAATCTTCGCTTAATTCTAAGTGATTTGATGTCTGAACTAACCATGCATCTCCCTCAACTGTTACATCGCCCCCTGTTGTGGTTGTTACTTTCTTAGTGGCTGCGAACTGTAAACTTGATATGATATCAGAAATACCTATAACATCTTCTGCAGCTGCTTTGTCACCGACAATTAAAACTCCGCTGAATTTCCCGTCTTTTACAAATGGTGCTGGGTAATTAGCCAAATCTACTGCAGCAAATACTGAAGAACCTACCATTATAGCTCCTGTACCTAGTGCAATCATCCTCTTTATAGTTTTTTGAAATCTCATCTTCTAAACACCTCCAGTGTTTTTTTATTATTTTTATTATTTTTATTTATTGTTTATTTTATATTTTTTTACCTATTTAATTCATTATTTAAATATCATCCCTATT
This sequence comes from uncultured Methanosarcinales archaeon, assembly GCA_964538135.1. Taxonomy (GTDB): domain Archaea; phylum Nanobdellota; class Nanobdellia; order Woesearchaeales; family GW2011-AR4. Next base: position 1,458 of record CAZIEE010000097.1, on the reverse strand, counting down.
TAAAGCTTTTGTTATTATATATACTAAAAAATATATTTTTGAGTATAGGCTTTTGTAGGTATTGTAGGTATAACCCTTTTATCAGTGATGATCATTTCAACAGCTACGTCGTGTGACTCTGATGGTAATTCATCTACAACCTGAAAATCAAAAGCTAAACCTACCTTTATTGATTTAGGAACTTTTTTAAGAAATTTGTCATAATAACCCAATCCAAAACCAATTCTATGCCCTCTTTTATCAAAAACAATTCCAGGCACTAGAACTAAATCTATGCTTTCATAAGATATTTTTTTTACTTCAAAAGGTTCAAGAATTCCTATTTTATTTGTAATCAGATTATCAAAATCCACGATAATTGAGGGATAGATCTCTTTACTATCTTTAATATCGTCGTGTACAATTTTAGGTACAACAACTACCTTTTGTTTTAGTGCCTGCTTTATCATATCATGTGTGTAAATTTCATTTTTGAAAGAAACAAAGAACATAATAGTTTTTGATTTTTTATAAACTTCGTGATTGAACAAAACCTCTTTAATAATTTCGCTTTTGAAACATATTTCCTGTTTTGACAATGAATTACGCTCTTCAAGTATAGCTTCTTTTATCTTTCCTTTCATATGATTTAATATTAAAGAATCTAATCTCTTCCAATTAGATCAGCTGTACCTGCACCCAGTGATGCCAGAACTGAAGTTACTGCAATCTGCTTGTACAACTCACTTAAATCCGATAAATCAATCTGATTAAATAAGAAGAAAATTAAGAGTATAACCATAATTGAGGTCAAGAATATTACTGTTGCTCTTGTAGGTAGCAGATTTAGAAATTTTTTCTCTTTTATATCCCTATATCCAGTTTCATACATTAAGATAATTATTAGTAAGTAAGAGAATATTAATAAAAAATGTGCCCTTGTAACTGAAATATCTTTTGCAATTTCTTTTCCGTATACAAATGCAAAATGAGCAACTACACCTACAAAAGCCCCTATGATTCCTTTATTTATATCTTTAAGATTTAAGCTTGTCAATGGCTTTTGGGTTACTTCTTCTTTAATCTCTTCTTCTAATTTCTCAATTTTATCAGTTTCTTCTTCAATCTTTTTCTGCTCATCAATAATCTGATTCTCTTCTTTTAGTATTACATCTTCTTCTTTTAGTATTACATCTTCTTCTTTTAGTATTATATTTTCTTTTTTTTCAAAATCAGTTATTACTTTAGAACCAAGATTACTTTGTTTACTTCGTCCACCTGCTTTTTTTATTTTTTTTGTCACTTGTCAAAACACTTTGGATTTGGATTTGTATATGTCAAAAACCACCAGTTAGAGACCGATAATAGGTTTTACTTTATTAAGTCTTGCTTTTAGGGGTATGTGCATCGTAACAAGCCTAAATCGGGTGTGGGACAGAAAAACATCATCCTAACCAGTAAAGATTATGCCATAGCGTG
>CAZIEE010000096.1:0-4345 GCA_964538135.1 uncultured Methanosarcinales archaeon | reverse complement strand
GTTAAAAAATGTGAATTGAAAAAAAAGAAATCACTCACTTTTTATACTGTGCCATCACCTCAGAAAGTTTTTTAAAATTCTATATTTATATATTTAGCGGGATTTTATACTTTATATACCAGAATAAAATTTATAAACAGATTCAAAATATTGTTACTTATGACTAAGAAAGTATTAAAAGATTTCAAAGTAGAATCTCTGCAAATATTAGATGAGTCTGGAAATTGTGATCAATCCTTAATGCCTAAACTTTCTGATAATGAAATCAAAAAGATGTATGAGATGCTTGTTCTTGTAAGAGTTTTTGATCAAAAAGCATTTAATATGCAAAGACAAGGCAGAATAGGAACTTACATTCAGTTTAAAGGGCAGGAAGCTAGTCAGGTTGGTAGTGCATTTGCCCTACAAGATGAAGATTTTATCTTCCCTACATACAGAGAGAGCGCCTTACTGATAGCTAGAAAGCAACCTATTGTTCAGGTTTTACAATACTGGGGAGGGGATGAAAGGGGATCAAAAAGTCCTACTAATGTTAACAACTTTCCAATTGCAATACCTGTGGGTACCCAGATACCTCATGCTGTTGGGGCTGCATGGGCGTCCCAATTAAAATCCTTAAATCAAGTTGCAGCTGTTTATTTTGGTGATGGTGCTACTTCAAAAGCAGACTTTCATGAAGGAATGAACTTTGCAGGAGTTTACAATGTTCCTGTAGTATTTATTTGTCAAAACAATCAATTAGCAATCTCATTACATAGAGAAAAACAAACAAAAGCAGAAACAATTGCACAAAAGGCAATTGCCTATGGTTTTGAGGGAATATCAGTAGATGGAAATGATGTCTTTGCTGTTTATAAAGCAACAAAGGATGCTGTTGAAAAGGCAAGATCAGGAAAAGGGCCAACATTAATTGAATGCTATACTTATAGAGTAGCTGACCACTCAACTTCAGATGATCCATCGAGATATAGGTCAAAAGAAGAAGTAGAAGCATGGTCTAAAAAAGATCCTATTAATAGAATTGAAAAATACATGCGTAATAAGGGTTTATTGAATGATGACTATAAAGAAAATGTTTTGAAGCAGGCACAAGAAACAATAGAAAAAGCAGTTACAGAATTTGAAAAATTAACTCTTCCAGAGCCAAAAGATATATTTAAGTATGTTTTTGCAGAAATGACTGCTCAGCAAAAAGAGGAAATGGAAGAGTTGTTTGGCAGTTAGTTAAAACTAAAAGGGTAAAACTAAAATGGTAATAGCTAATATTGTTCAGTCAGTTAATCTAACACTGAAGCAGGAACTGGAAAAAGACAAGAATGTAGTTATTCTTGGAGAAGATGTTGGCTTGAATGGTGGTGTTTTTAGAGCAACTGATGGACTGCAAAAAGAGTTTGGCTCTGATAGGGTAATTGATACACCATTATCAGAATTAGGTATTATTGGTGTTTCGATAGGAATGGCAATAAACGGAATCAAACCAATAGCTGAGATTCAATTTAGTGGATTTTTATATGCTGGGCTTGATCAATTACTTTCGCATGCAGGAAGAATAAGAAATAGAAGCAGAGGCAGGTATTCTTGTCCACTTGTTGTTAGAACTCCCTATGGTGGAGGGATAAGGGCATTAGAGTTACATTGTGAGTCTGGAGAAGCAATGTTCTCACATATTGCAGGAATAAAGATGGTTGTACCTTCAAATCCATATGATGCAAAAGGCTTGCTCACAGCATCAATCAGAGATCCAGATCCTGTAATATTTTACGAACCAATGAGGATTTATAGAGCTATAAAACAGGATATTCCTGAAAATGATTACATTGTTCCAATTGGTAAAGCAAATATTGTACAAGAAGGAGATGATCTTACATTAATCTCTTGGGGAGCAGCTTTTAAGACATGTTTAGACTCACTTGAAAAATTAAAAAATAAGTATAGTGTAGAACTTATAGATTTAAGGACAATAAATCCTTACGACGCAGACACGGTTATCACATCAGTTAAAAAAACTGGAAGATGTGTTATTGTACACGAGGCTATAAAGACATCTGGATTTGCAGCTGAGCTAATTGCAGCAATAAATGAAAAGGCACTGTTAAGCTTAGAGGCTCCTGTTGTGAGAGTAACCTCGCCTGATGTACCCTTTCCCCTTTACAAACTAGAGAATTATTATTTACCTGATATTAATAGAGTAATAAATGGCATAGAAAAAGTAATGAGATTTTGATATGGTTTACGAATTTAAGTTTCCGGATGTTGGAGAAGGAATCCATGAAGGTCAGATTGTAAAGTGGTTTGTCAAAGAAGGGGATAAGATAAAAACAGATGAACCTTTAGGTGAGGTTGAGACAGACAAAGCAATAGTCGAGATACCCTCCCCAAAGTCAGGAATAATTCTAAAACTTCATGCAGATGTAGGTGGAAAAATCAATGTTGGTAATACAATGGTTACAATACTTGAAGAAGGAGAGAATATAGAAGATGCAAAAAAACAGATAGTAGAAAAGACTGAAGAAAAATATACTGGATCTGTAGTTGGATTTTTGGAAGAGGCTAAAGAAGTAAAGCCGATTCCAACCATCAAAAAAGAAGTAACTATTCCAGTACAAACTCAACAACAAATATCTCAAACGATACTAACAACTCCTGCTGTGAGAAATCTTGCCAAGCAACTTAATTTAGATTTATCCCAAGTAAATGGAAGTGGTTCAGATGGTAGAATCACAATTGAAGATATACAAAAATATGCAAAAACATCACAAATTAGAGATGCCAGTATAAAAATTGTTAAGAAATATGATTTATTTGGGTATATAGAAAGAATACCTTTAGATGGAATTAAAAAAATAGTCTCGTCAAAAATGACAGAATCTATTTTTACAGCTACTCAAGTAACCAATATGCATGAAGCTGATGTTACTAATTTAGCTTCTTTAAGAGAAAAAGAAAAATCAGAATATGAGAAAGAAGGCATCAAGTTAACCTTTATGCCCTATATTGTTAAAACAGTTGCTCTTTGCTTGAAAGACCACCCTTATATTAATTCCTCTTTGGAAGGAAATGAAATTGTTTTGAAGAAGTATTATAATATAGGAGTTGCAGTTGATTCAGAAGAAGGACTTATTGTTCCTGTAGTTAAAGGAGTTACTGAAAAGGATATAAAAACCATTGCAAAGGAAATTAACAAACTTGCTGATGGAGCTAAAATTAGAAAGATTAACCCTATGGATCTAAAAGGGGGATCGTTTACCATAAGTAATCTTGGCAGTGTAGGTGTTGGCTTTTTTACTCCAATAATCAATTATCCTGAGGGTGCAATACTTGGAATTGGCAAAATAAATGAAAAGCCAATAGCAATGAATGGACATATCCAGATAAGGAAGATAATACCTTTATCATTAACTTATGATCACAGGATTATTGATGGCGCTCAGGCAGCAAGGTTTATGATAGATGTCATAAAAAGATTAGAAAATTTTGGAATATGAGATTGAATGGTGTATTGGTAGTCTACTCCAAGCCAATAAACGCACAACAAACCTCTACATTAAATAAGGTAAAAGAATTACTGAAGAAGTACCAAGTTAGTTCTAAGTTGGCATATAGAGAAAAATTAAGCAAAGAAATATTTGCCAATCAAGATTTAATAATCACTGTAGGGGGGGATGGTACATTCTTAAGAGCCTCTCATTTTATTGATAAGCAATTGATTTTAGGTGTGAATTCTGAGCCAAAAACAAAGGAAGGATTCTTTATGAATTCTAACAAAACAGACTTTGAAGAAAAGTTTATGAGGATATTAAATGGAAAATTCAAAATTAAGAAATTATCCAGATTAGAAGCACATATAAGCAAACCAAATGAAAAAAAAACCGAAAAGGTGGATGTGCTTGCATTAAATGAGTTCTACATAGGTCCAAGAAAATCTTATCATGCAGCAAAATACTCTATCCAGATAGGTAATAAAAAAGAGATTCATAAGAGCAGTGGAATTTTAGTTTCGACACCAGCAGGAAGCCATGCATGGTCAAAATCATGCATCAATAAGAGCTTAAAATTAAATTCAATGAATTATCAATTTGTGGTTAGAGAGCCATACGAAGGTAAGGTTTTTAAAAACTACAAACTTAAATATGGAATTTTAGTTGGAAACAAAGAAATTAATATTACCTCACATATGATTGATGGAATCCTGGTTGCTGACTCTGTTAGTAAGGAGTACAGTATTAAAAATGGTTACAACGTAATTATAAAATTATCAAAGAATAGCCTTAATACAATCATGTTTTAGATAGTAACATAATCCCACCCATCTAAAGATGGGGGCTTTTATCCATAAGTTCAGTCG
>CAZIEE010000095.1:0-4431 GCA_964538135.1 uncultured Methanosarcinales archaeon | reverse complement strand
TAAATTCTTTTGCAGATGCAATATCTCCGTCTATGCTGTTGCCATAAATTGCAATATAATTTCTTCCATCTAAGGTATAACTTCCAACAATGCCTGTATATGGTGAATCAAAACTTTTATCAAAATAGTCTATTGTGGAAAATGAGTAACCCCAGCCATATTTTTCCTTGGTATAGAATCTATCAAGACGGTTAAGTATACTTGATTTTCCAAGGTTTATCTGAATATCAGCATCGCTGGAATCTTCTGTAGGATAGCCTAAGAGCAAATTTTTGTTGATGTAATCTTTAATTTCCTCATAAGCTAATTTAGGATCATGATCAGCATTAAAACTCACAAATACCATAGGCAACCCATCAAACTCCCTAAAAGCAAAGTTATTCTCTTCACTAATCTCTTTTATTGAACTATCATAATTAACCTGCGCAAGAACTTGCTCATGCTTTCTTAACTTTATAATTGAAGTAAAATTATTTGCACTGTTTCCTCTTATGCTTATTGTTCCATTTGCACTTTCCAAAGTTTCTGTGTTTGTTAATCTCACCTTTACATTATCAAGATTCAATCCGCCATTATTATGTATATTTGCTGTAACAAGAATACTTGTGCTGTTTAATGGATGGAATGAAATGTCTTTTTCTTCAATTGATAAATCTGGTTTATAACTGTTGTTGTCTAAAAATAGGATTAAGTGAGCTCGGTTAAACCATAAAAGATCAAGAGCTTTATTCTCATCAACATCAACAGCAATTGGAGCTTTTGTTGCAGTAGATGAAAAATTATAAAGAACAGTGCCGTCAAGATTGTAGATTCTATTCCTTAATATAAACTCAAGCTCATTGTCATTGTCCATGTCAGTTAAAGTAACTGATTGTGGAGTGCTGCTTCCTTCATTAAACTCAATTTTGTTGGATGCAATCTCTTTTCCATTCTTGTCAATAAACTTGATAAATTCACCAAAAGGAGAATCCATAGTGCCTTCAACATGGATTCCAACATCGTCAAAACCATCTTTGTTGTAATCCATTACAATCAAGTCAGAACCAATGCCCAAGCAATTGGTGCCATAAAATTGTAAGCATGGATTTACATTATAAAAATCAAAATTATTAGAAAAGACAGGACTGCCTTTGCTGTTGAATAATGAAAGGTTTATGTCTGTTTTATAGCTAAAACCCTTTATGTAGTCGTGCTTGTAAGCAATAGCAATCTCATAATTACCTGCCTTATCTAAATTTACAGAAATTTAGCAGAGTTGTTAAAATAAAAGTTTTGTTTCTATATGCTTCATCCAAAAAATGGGTTAGCAACCTAAAGTCAAAGTCCTATTACAATATAAATCCAGCTGACAAGGGGGAGGTCCCTTACGGGGAATGTCAGCCATAAACTTAAACATAAGGGATTTTGAAGCTGCTAACTTGAGCGAATGCGAATTTTTGGATGAATCCGTTTCTATAAAAAGTGGGTTATGCAACAAAGCATTTCGAAGAATTTTTATATTATTATTAATTACCTAAGAGTAGTATGATAAATTTACAAAGAATTATAGATAATCCAGGAGAGGTTATACACCTTCTAAATTGGAGAGGTCCAGATTATGATTATAGAGTAGATATTGAAAAACTGGGAGATTTAGAGATAAAAAGAAAAGAATTACAATCTAAAGTTAATAACTTACAATATGAGCGAAATTTAATTTCAAAGAGGACTAAGGGCAAACCTACAGAAGATCAAATTAAACTAGCAAAGTCGCTGGAAAATCGTATCCAAAATTTAGATTCAGTATTAAATGAGGTAAAACAGCAAAAAAATGAAATTCACCTGGAAGTACCAAACATACCTGATAAGAGTATCCCTTTATGATATCATAAAGCTGATAAAAGAATTATTTCAGAGAGTGGAATTAAGCATAAGCTTGTTGAAGATCATGAAACAATTGGAACAAAGCTTGGCATATTGGATTTTAAATCAGGAATAACCTCAACTGGAGCAGGTTTTCCTTATTATAAAAAAGAAGGTGCAGAATTAGAATTTGCACTTCTAAGTTATTTTATTGATAGAGCAAAAACTAAAGGCTATGAGTTTCATTTGCCACCAATTCTTGTTTCTGAACCTTCAATGAAAACAGCAGGAACATTTCCAAAATTCAGAGAGCAAGTATATGAGATTGAAAAAGACAAACTTTATTTAGTTCCAACAGCAGAGGTTGTACTTGTAGGAACTAATCAAGATAGAGTATTTAGAGAAGATGATCTTCCTTTACTTCTTTGTGCGTATACCCCGTGTTTTAGAAGAGAGGCAGGAACATATGGTAAAGACAATAAAGGCATTCTTAGAATTCATCAATTCAATAAATTAGAGCTTTTTGCATTTACAACTCCTCAAAATTCTAATTCTATGCTTGAAGAAATTAAAGATCATGCTGCAAGTCTTGTAGAAGAATTAGGACTTCCATATAGAGTAGCCTTATTGGCATCATGCGACATAGGCCAAGCATCTGCCAAAACTTATGATATTGAAGTTTTTATGCCAAGCATAAATGACTTTATTGAAGTTTCATCTTGCAGCAATTGCACTGATTATCAGGCCAGAAGAGGCAACATAAAGTATAAGCAAAATCAAAAAGGCGGCAAAAATCAATATGTCCACACATTAAACGGAAGCGGCCTTGCAACTCCAAGAGTTTTTGCAGCAATCCTTGAAAACTTTTATACATCAGAAGGAGGCGGAAATGTTAGAATCCCGGATGTTCTTGTAAAGTATTTTGGAAGGGAATGGCTGGTGGATAAAAGCGATAAAAGTATGGCAGTTGTGGTAAAAATCAATGATTGATTAATCTAATGTCAGAAACCCTACGGGTCTCTGAGCACCTCGAAAATGCTCGACATTTTCGCTAAGTCCGAGATATTAAACCAGGCAATGGTGAAAATGGTATTTTTAATTTTTTCAATTTAAAATAAATATTTGCCAACTGTTTCAAATTTTCTAGTTCAATAGCAAAATGGTACAATCCAACCATATTATCTGAGGGATATTCAGCATTACTAATTTCCTGCAAAGCTAAATCATGATGCTCTTTTCCAAATGTTAAAAATAAGTAATTTGATGCTCTTTCAGAAACTTTAAATCCAAATATCTTTATGTAGAATTCTTCTGATTTTTTTAAGTTTGATACTTTTATATGTACATGTCCTATTTTTGGCATTTTTTGGATATATTTATTTTTGCTTGTGATTGGCTTCATCCAAAAATTCGCATTCGCTCAGGTTAGCAGCTTCAAAGTCCCTTATGTTTAAGTTTATGGCTGACATTCCCCGTAAGGGACCTCCCCCTTGTCAGCTCATAGGTTTTTATAAATTGGACTTTGACCTTATACTGCTAACCCATTTTTTGGATGAAGCCCTTGTGATCCCTCAATTATTTTAATTAATTCCTCAGGTTTAGGAATAACTTTCTCTTTGATGTTTGGATTTACTGCTTTTATATCATAATTTTTGTTTTTTATCATGTCCATATCAATAAACCAGCTTTTATCACTAATCTTGTCTTTTTCTTTATCTGAGCTTAATCTTGTGAAAAAATCTTCAAATTTATCTAGTGTAAAGGATAATTTTTTTCTTATCTTTATATACGACATATCATAATACCAAACCTTTTTTGTTTGTTTTCCTTTTGTGAAGAAAAGAAGATTTGTTTTAACGCCAGCTCCAGCATTAACGAAGACATTTTGAGGCAAGCTGATTATACACCATAAGTCGCATTATTCCAATAGTTTTCTTTTTGGTCTGCCATTAATTATCTCAATAGTCCCAGCGGTAGTTTCTCTTCTAATTAAATCCTCAACCCAACCAATTTGGTGTATTTTAGGATCAATTGATTTTGCCCTTGTATCTGCTTCGTTATATGGCACTTGATTTTATTGAAAAACCCCTTTTAGAGAATTTACTCGCTGTATATTATTAAATTTTTGCTTCAGAAGGGAGTATAATTACTTCTTCTTTATCTTATAAATCAAAAAGCCGATTAAAGAGCCTAGAAGGAACCAGAAGATTAGGCTGAATAAGATTGAAGTAAATCCTTCTAAATTTAGTAAGATGCCTGGTATAAAAGGTAAAGCTACAAAAAATATGCACATAATATCATCAGTACAATTTTTAAAGAAGAGATAACCCAATAATCCCATAAATGTACTTAAAATTAATCCAGACAACCATACTATTTTATTTTTGAGTGAGTTAAGATTGGCCACTTTGGTTTATTAAATTTATTGCTTTTTCATAAAAACTTAATTCTTGTTTATTTAATAACTTAGCTATTATACTTTTGGTTCTATAGTCTATATCTAAATTATTATGTAAGGCAAAAACGCTAAAATGTTTTTTAGTGTTCTCTAGGGTTTAAACCCCCGCCCTTTAGGGCGCATTTTCTCAG
>CAZIEE010000094.1:0-4610 GCA_964538135.1 uncultured Methanosarcinales archaeon | reverse complement strand
TTATAGATATGGTAGTATATAAAGTTTACTAATTTATTTTGCGGTAAGCCCTTAGTGTATTTCAAACATGGAGATTGCAGGGATTGAATCCCTATAAAGAATTAAGAGCTATCCTCTAGAGCTTAATACATACGCCTTAAAAGAATTTTTCCAGACTAGTTTGATATTTAATATTTTTTAATAATTTGCTGGTGTTCAATAAATAATCAATGTTATAATTAAATTTACTTTTAATTAATTTTCTTGCATATTCTAACATCAACTCTTTGGAAGAAAAAAATATTGGCTTTGAATTCATTGCTTTGCGCGTTGCCTCTAATGTAACCCAGACGCCTAACGGCATAGTATATTCGTCAGTGATAAATCTTAATGATAATACTGTGCCTTGTTTTTTTAATTTCCTAAATTTTTCCAGTATGCCCATTCTAACAGTGTAGTAGCCACCTGAAGTTGCCTTTGCATAATTTTTTCTTCCACTATATAACTCATAATCAGTAGTGTAATTTGGACTTTTAACATACATTTCAAATAATTCATAACTCCATACCTCAGGGAAACAAAGAATAAGATAATAATTTCCTAGATAACCACCAAAAAAGAGACTATAATCAATAGTGTTATAATCTTTTATTTGATTTATCAAATGTTTTCCTATCATATCATGGGTAGCAGTTATACTCCATCTGGTAGGCACTAATTTTCTATTGGCTTTTAATCCAAGCGTTCCAACACTCAATAATTTACTCAAAAAATTCTCATCAAAATTATTTTCATAAAGATAATTAACTGCACCATAAGCTTTCAAATCTATATCTTCAAAAACTTTGTAAACTTTGGTGTGTATTTTAGGATTTTCTGTTATCAAGGCCTTCTTCAGCTTTGCATTTGGCCCAGTAGGTGCAATGCAAGCATCAAGGTTCAAGAAAAATTTTGGTTTTTCATGTAGTTCTATATCAATATCAACAGGCTTTGATGACATAGCAATATCCTGTGACAATTCCACTAGTTTAATTCTTTTTTTAATATTAATGTTATACCTGGAATTTAATAATGAAGAACGAAAATCAACAATTTGCGGTATTTCAAAACTTTTAGCAGCCCAATATCCTGGGGCATCAAGAACCCACGCATCTTCTCTTTGTTCAGGCGGCGCAATGATTCCAAGATTAATGTCCGGGTATCCAAATCTGCCAACAAAAGGCGATATTGCATCGCTTGTGAACTCTTTTTTTTCAAGCTTTGCTTTAACTTTAAAAATAGCATTTATTCTTGCACATATTGGGCATTTTCCTTTTCCACAATCTCCTAATGGATCATAACCTTTGTGTTGCTTGAATGGTATTTGCATGAAACTATCACATAAAATCTTTGCACTGAAATTTTATACCATCTTTACTTATCATATTGTCCCTTGACCTTATGTTTATCAGAAGTCAGGATTTCATTGTAACAACGCTCATAGTCATTTTGAGGTTTTATTTTATTAAAGAAAAGTTTGTATATCATATATACCCCAATAACTACGTATATCCCTATTATAATCGATTTATTAAAAATCATTATTTGATTAAATCTCCTTTAGTATTTAAATTTTACTTTGTTAACCCCCTAGAAACCCTCTCATTTTCGAAAGATTTTTATTGTTAATTATAAAGTTAAGCGTACATGAAAAAAAAATTCGGTGATGTTATTAAAGTAGAAACTATTAATGAGGGGACTGATAAGGATAAGATTTATGAAGGAATCCTGATGCCTCGTCCAGAAATATTTGAGAAAGGATATATCATTCTAAAGCTAGAAAATGGATACAACATAGGTATAGATGAAAATAAAATAAAAAAAATTACTGTGATTAAAAAAAACAAGAATCTCAACGAATCAACATTAACTATAAATAATAAACCACAAACCAAAATCCAGAATCTGCCTAAAATATCAATATTGCATACAGGAGGCACTATAGCATCGAGAGTTGATTATAGAAGTGGAGGTGTTGTTGCAGCATTTTCTCCAGAAGATATAGTTTCTATGTTTCCAGAACTTGGGGAAATTGCAAATATAGACTCTGAATTAATAGCTAATATGTGGAGCGATGATTTAAGATTTTCTCACTTAAAATTAATTGCTAATGTACTTGAAAAAAAGATAAAAGAAGGTGTAGATGGTATAATCATAGGGATGGGTACAGATAATTTATCTCCAGCTTCTGCTGCACTGGCTTTTATTATAGAACAAGTACCCATTCCAATTATTCTGGTGGGAGCCCAAAGAAGCTCTGACAGAGGAAGTTCTGATGCTGTAATGAATCTGGTTTGTGCAGCTCAGTTTATTTCAAAAACAGATTTTGCAGGGGTAGCAATTTGCATGCATAAAAGTATTGATGACACAATATGTGCAATATTGCCTCCTACAAAAACAAGAAAGTTGCATTCTTCTTCTAGAGAAGCTTTTAAGCCAGTTAACTCTATGCTAATAGCTGAGGTTGATTACAACACAGCAGAAATAAAGTTTATAAAAAATGATTATACTAAAAAGGATAAAAACAGAAAACTTATTATAAAGCCAAATATGGAAGAAAAGGTAGGATTATTAAAGATAACTATGAATATGTTTCCAGAGCAGTTTGAGTTCTTTAAAAATTACAAAGGATTGATAATAGAAGGCACAGGTCTGGGACATACACCAGGACATGTTCCAAATGAATTAGCTAAAATACATAAAAAGATATTTCCTTCAATAAAGAAGCTCATTGATTCAGGATGTGTTGTTGTAATGACAACTGGATGTTTGTTTGGAAGAGTTGAGATGCAAGTGTACAGCAAAGGTAGGGACTTAATTGGGCTGGGAGTAATTTCTGGAGAAGATATGTTAAGTGAAACTGCATTTGTCAAATTAGCATGGCTACTTGCCAATTATCCAAAAAAAGATGTGAAAGATTTAATGAGTAAGAATCTAAGAGGAGAAATAAACGAAAGGGTACTCCCTACCCCATTCAATAAAGTATGTGTATAGTTATACAAATACGAAAAATGTACACTACCCCAACCACTAATAATGCAGATGTCAACGTAAATGCCAATTTAAATGTCAACAACACACATGATGCTATATTCAACATAATCTTCTCAAAGGAAGATGAAATCACATGGCAAAGCTTGATCTATGGTCTCGTCAAAAGCGAGGGAATGGATCCATGGGATGTTGATGTCAGTATTTTAACAAACAAATATATGAATATGCTTAAAACACTTAAAGAGCATGACTTCAGAGTATCAGGCAAAGTGCTTTTGGCAGCAGCAATATTACTAAAGATGAAATCAAATAAGCTTGTTGGTGAAGAGTTAATGGATCTCGACAGACTCTTGATTGGAGTGGAAGAAGGAGTACAGGAGCTCTTTGATGAATCAGCAGAAACTGCTAAATTTGATGAAATACCTCCATTGATACCAAGAACACCCCAGCTAAGAAAAAGAAAGGTCTCTATATTTGATCTTGTTAAAGCACTGGAACAAGCATTAGAGGTAAAGAAGAGAAGATTGTTGAATTCAATACCCTCACTTAATTTTGAGCTCCCTAAAAAAAAGAAAGATATAACTGAAGTGATAAGGGAGGTTTATGGAAAAGTGAAGTCTTTTTTTATAAGTGCTATAAAAGAAAAACTTACTTTTTCCAGATTACTGCCTTCTGAATCCAAGGAAGACAAAATCTATACTTTAATACCATTACTCTATCTGGCTCAACAAAACAAAGTGGAACTTGTACAGGAAGTCCCTTTTGGAGAGATAGAGATTTTGTTGAATAGAAAAGAATAGTATGTGTATCTAAAATGATTGAGTTTGGAATAATGTTTGTAATAATTGTTAGTTTGGTTTCATTGATGATTCCAATTTTTTTCTCTTGGTATATTCTAAAAAAACCAGCTGGTAATCAAAAAATGCAGGAGATATCTGAACTTATACATAGAGGAGTGTTAACTTTTTTACATAAACAATATGAAGTTTTGGCAATTTTTTTGGTTGTTGTTAGTTTGATTATTTTTTTTTTCCTTGAACAAGGGTTAAAGCTAGCAATTTCTTTTCTAATTGGAGGAGTATCTTCAGCATTAGCAGGTAATGTTGGCATGAGAATAGCTACAAAGTCTAATTCCAGAACAACAGAAGCTGCCAGAACAAACATAGCAGATGGACTAAAAATAGCTTTTTTCTCTGGATCTGTCATGGGTTTTTCAGTTGTGGGTATTGGATTATTGGCAATCACCCTGCTTTATTTAGTATATGGTGAACCTAATATCCTCCTTGGATTTGGATTTGGAGCATCTTCAATAGCATTGTTTGCAAGGGTTGGGGGAGGGATATATACAAAAGCAGCTGATGTTGGAGCTGATCTTGTTGGTAAGGTAGAAAAGGGAATTCCAGAAGATGATCCAAGAAATCCTGCTGTAATTGCAGACAATGTAGGTGATAATGTTGGAGATGTTGCTGGAATGGGTGCAGACCTGTTTGAAAGTTATGTAAACAGTATAATAGCAGCAATGGTGATTGGACTTGGTGTTACAGCCCACATTCGACAGTTCAACCTTAATTCTTACTGAAGATTATTTTCTCGATGAA
>CAZIEE010000093.1:0-4650 GCA_964538135.1 uncultured Methanosarcinales archaeon | reverse complement strand
ATAGACTACGCTGTTACTGGATTAAATTATTGGTATTGTATTACAGCCTGTCGAAGTAGGCTAAATTTCAGTAGAAGCAGTAATCAGCACAATTTTTCCATAGGAAATGATTTCAAAAATAAGGAAATCACTCATAAATCAGAAAGTGCCTGAGGTGATGTAAAAATAAATGTTTAATAAACGCCGGGACTGGGACTTTCATCAACTTTTGAGGGCTTGAACGAAGCGAAACCATCGATTTTTGGTCAAGCTTTTTGCTAAAAGCAAAAAGGTTGTTTTGAACCCAGAGATCCTTACGGAAACAGGCTATCCAATTTAAATGAATAAATTCCAGGCTTACGCTAAACTATTGTTCTAATTTTATAGTTTTTAGTTTATCTGCGCAATCTCCTGCTTCGAATTTCGTAACGAGTACCAGGTTATGCGATCCCGGCTTAAAGAATTTGAATTTGAATGAGATTTATAAATTTTGCTCAAAACTGATAAAGTCTATTAAACTAGAATGTAGCATTAAATAAATAAGGAAAAAAATATGGTTACGAGTACATAAGAAATGGTAAGGCAAATGTTTTTTTAGCAAAATTTATGCAAGATGTGGTTTTGTATTATCCATACGCAGAAAAATTAAGAATTGTCAAAGAGAATTTTAAACATGCTTGAATTTCATTACACACCAAAGCACGCAAGCTGGCTTAATGTTGCTGAATTGAACATTATCATCCAACCTTCATTCAAATTTCTTAAAAGTTATACTAATCTTACCAGGTATCCAACAAAACTACAATCTTTTAAAACATAATTACAATTACCTCTTATACCGATGTTTTCGACTGCGGTACAAGTAGATTTAATCTGTAATTGTCCTACACACGTTTCAGGTTCTGAACAACCCTTAATCTGATAAACAGGGCATGAGTAAATTTTTATACCATCATTAGCTTTTATTATACCACTTACAATTAAATTACCACTTACAATTAAATCATGTTTATTTGTTGGCGAACCAATCTTAACCTCTCTAGAATTCTCATTTAGTATAGTTATATCTGGTTTTACTCCTTCAGAGCTTAATTTTAATCCCTCCTCATCATACCATATGGCACCATTATTCTGAAATTTATGTGGATCTCCTCCCTTCAATACAATTTTTTCACCTGAATTTAACGTGACACCTGTTTTTACTGGATCCCAACGTGTCTTGCAATCAGTTCCGATACATAAAGTAGTACCTGTTAGTTTTTTAACAATCACATCTTCAGTAATTGTTACTGGATTACCAATTTTTGCCCAATCTTTTACCTTAGGATCAGTTTCAACCAGAGAAGGCCAACTTGTTTTGCAATCAGTTCCAATACATAAAGTAGTACCTTTTATAGCACCAACCACATCTAATTTTTCTGATGGACTTTCAATCCCGATGCCTACCTTACCATCTGCATCTATAGTTAATCTACTTACACCACTTGTTTGATCATAAATGGAGAATTTTCCAAGACCTATCCCTCCAGGTGTACCTGCCGAGATTAGGGCATACTTTCTTCCATCAGTTTGTTCATTATTTAAACTAACATAAGCCTCACCTGTTTTTTTAACTTCAAGATGATCTTCAATAGTCAGTAAAGAGCAGGAATCTCCATTAGCGGCTACAACTGTATTGGTTACTGATGAAACTATTAAGCTGGGCATTAATAGAAGTGAGATTAGTAAAACATAGAAATAGATTTTTTTGAAGTAACCTCTTTTTAGATTATTTTGCATTTTACTTTAATTAAACTATTATTATTTATAATCCACTTGTTTATATAATTTTCGATGATATTATTTAATCTTAGTAGATTTATATATAAGTTCATCTCTAAATCTTTAGAGGTGGTTAAGCAAAGATAGAAAAACAAAGTTAAGAATTAATGCTTTCTCTTCTAAAAAGTGGAAATATGAGCAAGGTGCAAAGAAAGTCTACAAAGATATTAAATTAATATAGAAAAGGATCAAGGGACTTTGAAGCTGCTAACCTGAGCGAATGCGAATTTTTGGATGGAGCCCACTAACACTAAGCAACCTTTTTAAACAGATTTGATTTCTTTTTCAATATGAATCTTCCAAAGGTAGTTAAAAGGTATTGTCCTTATTGCAAAAAGCATACAGAACATGCAGTCTCCCCTACAAAGAAGAAAAATCCAAGTAGTTTAAAGTATGGTTCTAAATTAAGAGCTAGAAAAAGAGGGCAGGCTCGTGGCAAAGGTAATCTAGGACGTTATTCCAAGCCAGCTATAAGCAAGTTTAAGATGACTGGAAAAAAGGCAACAAAAAAAACAGACTTAAGGTATGAATGCAGGGTGTGTAAGAAGATGCATAACCAAAGGCAAGGATTTAGATCAAAAAAAATAGAGTTTAAATAAATTTAATTAATAAAATGGCAACTATAATAAAAGAATCAATGAGTAAATTTATCAAGGTTAGATGTCCAAAATGCAAGAATGAGCAGATAAACTTTGGGAAAACAGCAACAAAGGTTGAATGCTTAGTATGTGGTAAAGTACTTGCTGAGCCTACTGGTGGCAAAAGCATAATAAAAGCAAGGATTTTAGAAATTTTGGAGTAAGATGATTCTTAAAAAAGAAGGATTTCCTGAAATTAATGAGTTAGTTCTTTGTACAGTCACCAGTGTCCAATACCATTCTGTTGCTGTGGATCTCGATGAATACCACAAAAGTGGATTAATACACATTTCAGAAGTTTCACCAGGAAGAATCAGGAATATAAGAGATTTTGTAAAAGAGAAAAAAAAGATTGTTTGTAAGGTTCTAAGAATAAATAAAGAAAAGGGGTACATTGATTTGTCTTTAAGGAGGGTTAATGAATCTGAAAAGAAAAGAAAGATTAATGAGATCAAGAGAGAACAAGATGCAGTAAAGATAATTGAAATATCTGCTGAAAAGATTGGAGAAGATTCACAGAAATTATATGATAAAATTTCAAAGATAATCTCAAAAGATTATTCTTCTTTATATGATTTTTTTGAGAGAATAGTTAAAGGTGAAACTACTTTAGGGCTCTTGGGATTAGATAAAAAAGATTCAAAAATCATTGATGAAATCATAAAACAAAGGATTAAAGCGTTAGAAGTTGAAATAAAAGGGAAGCTCAAAATTACAACTTTTGCTCCAAATGGCATAGATATTATAAAAGAAGCTTTAAAAAAGGCAGAACTTTCTGCTCAAAACAAGATTTGCATAAATTATCTAGGATCTGGTACATATTTATTCATAGTTAAGGGAGTCAACTATAAAGAAGTGGAAACCATTATGAAAAATTCAACAGAAGCTGCAATGGGATTAGTTACAAAAAATTCAGGGATGGCTGAATTTAGTAGAGAATCTGCATAATTTTTATCATGAAACACATTTTTAAATGCAATAAATGCAATAAATATACTATGAAAGAGATTTGTTGTAATGGCCCAACATTGATTTCAGTTCCTTTGAAGTATACTATACTTGATAAGTATGGGCATTACAGAATAAAAATAAAATTAAAAGAATACATTTCCCGTGGTCTATTATCATGAGAGAAAATTATTGGAAGTTTTTGCAGTTTGGAAAAATTCCTAAATTGAATAATCCCATTCTTATAGTTGGACTGCCAGGAATAGGAAATGTGGGTAAGGTTGCTGTAGACTTCCTTATAGATGAACTAAATGCAAAAAAATTGTACGAGATCACCTCTTATACATTTCCCCATTGTGTATTTGTAAATGAAGATAACCTGATTGAATTGCCTATTGTAGAGTTATTTTACAGGAAATTTGGCAATAAAAACAAAAGGGATATATTATTGCTTGGAGGAGATGTTCAACCAATAGATGAAATAAGTTCTTATGAGTTTTCAGAAAAGGTTTTGGACTTGGTAGAGAAGTTCAAGTCAAAAGAAATTATTACTCTTGGTGGGATAGGCCTTCCAGATATACCAAAAAAACCAAAGATTTATTGTACTGGTAACACTAAAAATATAATAGCAAGATACAAAAGCGAATTAATTAGCAATCAGCTTTATGGTGTTGTTGGTCCAATTATAGGTGTTTCAGGTTTATTATTGGGATTAGCATCTGCCAGGAATTTAGAATCTATTTCTTTTTTGGCAGAGACTTATGGCCATCCAATGTATCTCGGAATCCAGGGTGCAAAGGAAATATTGAGGGCAATAAACCATAGCTTAAAGTTAGAGCTTAACATTAATAAGCTTGATAAGGAGATTAAAAATATAGAAAGCCAGATAATGAAAAAAACAGAACAATTAAGTGAAGTAACAAAAACAATTGCATTGAAAAACCTGCAAAAAAGATTGGGAAAAGAAGTGGATTATATAGGTTGAGGTTATATACAGTTATATGCATACTGTGATTTTATATACCTTATTATTGTATAGTTACCTTATTATTCGTTCCTGTTTGAGAACGAAAGATTTAAATATTAGTTCTATTTAGGATACTTATGCCAAATATAAAAGATACTATACGTCTGCTCAATCCCTGGTGGGAAGGCGAAATAATTAGCGAGGAGCTAGCCAAACAGTATAAAAGAAGCTTTTTTGATAAAATACAGGAATTTAAGAAATATAAGCAGATAATTATTCTTACAGGATTAAGGAGGG
>CAZIEE010000092.1:0-4669 GCA_964538135.1 uncultured Methanosarcinales archaeon | reverse complement strand
TCCTGGATATACTTAAAAGGATGGGTGTTGAGGTCTATTTAGATAACAAGAGAGAGGTAGGGATGGAGCCTGTTGCAGATATCCATGTGAAAACAGGGAGACTGAAGGGGATAAAAATCTCTGGAGAGGAGGCTTTAAGGGCGATAGATGAATTCCCTATCCTCTGTATTGCAGCATCTCTCTCGGAGGGGGAAACAGTAATCAGAGAGGCAAAGGAACTCAGGGTTAAGGAGACAGACAGGATTTCTGCCATGTCTCAGGAGCTAAGGAAAATGGGTGTTGAAATCGAAGAGTTTCCTGATGGCTTAAGGATAAAGGGAAGGGAGAGGCTTAAGGGGGCTGTATGTAACAGTCATCGCGACCACAGGGTAGCTATGGCCCTAACTATAGCGGGACTTGTTACCGATGGAGAGACAACTGTTGAGGATACGGAATGGATCGATACATCATTTCCAGGGTTTATCGATACCTTGGAGGAATTGAGAGGTTATTAAAAGCATATAACTGAAATACTTCGTTTATAACGCCAATTTGGGATTATAAACGAACTTGTTCGGTTATGAACGAGTTAGCCGCTAATTGCAGGCGGGAAAAGGGGAAATTACTTCAAAAAAGAGCTGTCCCATTTTGTTGTAACATGAATGGAAAGTTGTAATGAAGAGAACATATCCAATTAAGAAGGGTGACTACTGGAATTTGTTGAAAAAGTTTATTGTAGAATTCGGATATCCTTCTTATTACGAAGAGTTGGTGATTTATTTCGATAGTCCAGATAATTTTAAGATAACGCTAACAAGAGAAGGGCTTCGATGGAGTTGGTCAGACATTGCAGTCAAAGGAGATAAGCATACGAAATCAAAACATCGAGTCAGAACAAGTTCGAGGGACCTGAAAGATAAATTTTTACTCCTCATTGCTAAGTATAGCAATGCGGGATCTATCTCTGTTGCACCATTCTTACGTTTCATTGACAAGAAGGATAAGATTCAAGTAGAGATAAGACCAAAGTCTTTAATAGGTGAAATTGTCTCTATAAGTACATCAGGAGATTCAGCCACCGACCAACAGATTCTTGATAATTTTTTCAAACAAATTGAACCATATGTTGAAGGCGACCTTTTTGAAAAAATAAGTGGTCTAAAAAGAGATAACGAGGAAATTGTTCATTTAGATATAAGTGAATCTCCAATCTTAAATACAAAGATATTAGATTTTTGCAGAGAGAATGGGATAACGAATCCTTTCAGGAAGAAGAGTACCTATCGGGAACTGCTATCATCAAAGAGCAATGACTATGGTGTATATGAGGAGTTATTCTATGCCTTAACTTCGGTCAGGTTATTGACTACTAAGAACCATTATGCACTGCTTGAGAAACCTGAAAAGACTGTTTCCTTCATTATTCCATGCTATAACTCCGAGGCAACTATAAATAAAGTTTTACGCTCGATTAAATATCAACGCATTCCAAAAGCTTATTTCGAAAATACTGAAGTTATAATAATTGATGACAATTCAAATACCGAAATATCAAAGGCTATCAAGATCCACGAATATCCTTTTCGCATAGAAATAATTAGACTAAACAGAAATTGTGGTGTTTCACATGCAAGACAACTGGGCGTAACACATTCGATGAATGAGATTTTAATATTCATTGACTCTGATATTATTCTTTCAGGATATTACTTGGCTGACCATATTATCAGAAATACTATAATCAATAATGCCGTTTTTATTTCTTTTAAAGAAAATGTATCTGAAACAGACAGCCGCATTTCGGATGACTCAATTATGTCCGGTGCAGAATTACCTAATTATTCCAATGACTTGAGAATTATAAAAAAGGTGGAGAAAGATGCGATGGGATCGTATCAAGTTAGTAAGACCTCTGAAATACACATACTAGAGGATACCAATTTTCTTAAAGACTTCTATGGATCGAGGATATTTGGTGCTTATGATTTGTCATGTATGGTCACGGGTCATAATTTTACCATTAAAAAGGAACTAGTTCTGGAGTCATCGCCTTTTAGCCGGATGTTTAAGGGTTGGGGTATGGAAGATGTTTATTTCGGCTTGAAGATGATAAGTAACGGCAATTTCATAATTCCGGTTCTTTCAAGTAGTGTTTTCCACATTAATCATCCACCAAGGTCTGGAAGCAATGAGAAAAAAAGACAGGAGTATGAGGACAATATAAAAATTATTAATTCCTTATTGGATAGCATAGTTGATTGATTTGAAGTAACTATATTACAGGAAAATATTCTACAATTAATTACTGAATGAGTTTCATAAATGGCAGAGAGACAAAACAAATTCATAGTAATAGAAGGAATTGATGGTGTTGGAAAATCTACGATAGCAGCCGCCCTTGTAAACGAATTAAACAAGCTCTCAGTTCCGACTATTTTAGTAAAATCTCCATTGGGGGATTACCAACTTGCAACTTCATATATTAACACCAATTGCGATGTAAACTCCCACTATTTATTTTACCTGTCAGGGATTAAACATACATCTGATCTCATCCGCAAGATGCTGAAAGATTACACGGTAGTATGCGATAGATATATTTATTCAACAGAAGCTTATCATAGAGCAAATAACTTATCCGTCTTTGTAGATTTGAAAACACTTAATATATTGGAACCAGATTATAAGTTTTATATCAGTGTTTTCGACGAAGAAATTAGACAGCGGAGAATCTCTGCTCGAGGTAAGACGGATCCGGGGGATAACGAGATAAAACAAAGTGGCAGTTTAATTGAAAGGATCGAAAGCGAGTTTGAAAAGTTTGAACTAACAGTGATTGATAACACGAATCGATCTATAGAGGATGTAGTAAAAGAGATTAGGGATAAGATCAGATGAATCAGTTCAGATTCACAAGAGATGTAATACAAACTGAGTCATCAGACATCTATGATAGCAAACCGCCCAGTGACCCTTTTTATGAACTTCATTATCTCAAGATAAACCCAATGCTCCACGAGGAAGATGCCGAAGCCAAGTTTCAAGCCATAAAAAAAATTCTAAAAATATTATTACCAATAAAAAAACTTAAAACAATAGCTGACATTGGCTGTGGTTCATGTGCTGTTTTGACTAAAATACTCGATTATCTGCATAAGGAAGTTGATGAGAAAATTTCTGCAGTGGGAATCGATATATCATCTCAAATTTTATTACGATGCAACAAACACCGCAATCTCATAAAACTTAGAGCAAACTGCGAGTATATCCCTTTAGAGAACAAATCAATATCCTTATCTCTTTGTATTGACATAGTTGAACATAGTAACGATCCCTCATCTCTCTTGAAGGAAGTGTCAAGAATTTCCGAATTTGCAATTTTCAAAATACCCTTAGAACTGTGCTTATACACCAAAATGAAAGGTAACAAGCGAAGATTGGCTAAAATGAAAGAACAATTTGGACATATACAGCACTTTAGTAGGGGGAAAATTTTGCAACTGATTCAGTCCCATTTTGATGTCATCTATGAAGGTTATGAAAAAATACCAAACAGATTTTTCTTGCTTGACAAATTTCAAGAGTTGTTAATCAAATTAGGCTTGAAGCAATTGTTCGCATTTCTATTTGGAGGCTTTGTCATTCTCTTGACCAAATCAAAGCCTTCTGCAGGAGTACTACCCTGATGGCCGATACAATATATATAAGCCGAACAAAATTCAATGAACTTACTGAAAAACTGAATCATTTGAAGAAAGTTGAGTTTCCAGTAAATCGTGATGCTATGAGAATAGCAATAGAGACGGGAGGGGGTATGCATGACAACGCTGCATATGAACATGCAGCACATCAGGAAAAAATCCTGTTAATACAAATTTCGGAGTTAGAACAACTGTTGTTGAAAGCAAAAATAATTAATGACAACGAAATCGATATTAGTGCTGTACGCATTGGAATGCAAGTCAGAGTGATGAATTTAGACAACTCTGAAGAAACGGTCTTTGTTGTAGTTGGTGCCTATGGGATGGATCCAGAATCCAATCGCATCTCTTACCTTGCACCAATAGCAAAGGGATTGATTGGTAAAAAGACTGGTGAAATTGCAGAAATACAAATTCCTAAGGGAAGGTTACGTCTCAAGATACTTAGCATTGAGAAAGCTCAGAATTGGTAAATATTCAAAACTTTGCATTTTGCTACGCTTCTTTACACATATGTACTTAATGTAAGAGAGAACGCATGAAAATAAAAATGGGACGGTTTTTTTGAAAAATGTCTGCAACGGGCGGCTAACTCAGGCTAAAAAATTTTCATCTAAATGCTTCGCACTTCTTTTAGCCTTGAACGTTAGGTGCTCATTGCGGGTATAGACAAAAAGCTTGAAATATTACTATTAGCTTACTCATTAAAAGATTAGGAAGAGGTAAAGCCTTGAATCGTGAATTTGTGAAGCTTAAACTTACAGAGAAAGAAAAAGCTGCTCTTATGGCACTTAAAAAATCCGTTGAGCAGAAATATAAAATGGCATTTAAAAATGTTAATGATTGGTTTGATTTTTATAACATTTAATTTCATAGGGAGGTATTAATGGGACTTGCAGTCAAAAAATCAAAGATACATCCATATATTACCCGAAAAAAAGGGGTATGTGGAGATCGAAGCATAATCGTGGGGACAAGAATACCTGTCT
>CAZIEE010000091.1:0-4819 GCA_964538135.1 uncultured Methanosarcinales archaeon | reverse complement strand
GGGATGGTGTATTTTTGATGTCTGGGCAACATTGGCAGGAGGGACTGTCATAAAAAGTGTTGGACATGTTGCAGGCAAAATATTATCTCCTGCTTTTAAGCCTCTTGTTGAAAGCGGGGGATTCAAGAAAGTCATTACGTTATTCGTTAAGATTACGCCTAAAAAGTCAATTCTGATTTTAGAAGAGTCACTTCAAAGCGGGCAACTTGAATCTTTAGGAAGAATGATTTCTAAATTGTCTGGGACTGAATTTGGGAATACTGTAAAGTATGTTAATATGTGGGAGGGGAATGCTTTTAATAACGCTAAGCCTGAATTGAATTTGGTTAGGGTGTTTGATAGTCCTGTTCTAAAAACAAACATCAATGGTAAAAACTTAAAAAACCCAATTAAATTATCAGCAAGATTGTTAGAAGGGAATGATGATTTTGGATGGAAGCACATTCAAAAAAGACATATAGGTCCTAATGCTGAAGCTTCCAAATTTCCTTTGCATCTAAGTGAAGAAGAAATAATAGACTTGATATCAGATGGTTTAAGATTTGGTAAAACTGGAAAATCAAACAAAATAGGAAATCTTATAATTGAGTATATACCTAAGAATTGGGAAAACCCATTAAGGATTGTTGTTGAAGAAAATACAGGAAACATAATAACTGCTATTCCATTAGGAGGATAATAATGAATAAAATTAATCAATTTAAATTAGAATTAGATAATTTAGAAAAAAGGGTGATGACTGCTTGGGATATAATTTACTATACTATAAAAATGAATGATAAACGTATCAAAAACTCCTGTGAATTATTGATTCCTATGCAAAAATTTGTTAAACACATCCCAATATTTTTAAGAACAAAGAGTAATAGTTTTAAAATAGACCCAAATGATGGAAAAATTGTGATTTCTCTAAAAAGATACGAAAAAAATAATTTTATCCTTAAAATTCAAGATGTAAATAAAAATAAGATTGAATATGAAGGCTTAATTGACCTAAATTATTTTCTAAATCAATTTATCATATTTTTCTATGATGTTATTGACATATTCATTCCAGACAATAAAGAAAATGAAGTGTTCCTTAACAATTTAGAATCTGACCTCAAAAAAATAGAAGATTTAATAAAAAAATGACTCCCAAAAAACCAAACCCAAAAGAAGCAAATAAAATAAATATAAAGATAGCCTCTTATGTATTGTTCTTTTATTTTGGAATACGGTTGTTAATCCTGCCAATATTAGCTTTTCAGGAAGAAGTATTTGAATTACTTGGTTTATTTGGGATTATAATAAATATTGGAATATTAATCTTTGGACTATATGCCACTTATCAGCTTAGGAAAATGAAGAGATGGGCATTGATTGCAGTGATGGTAGTTTTTGCAATTAATATTATTGATCACCTGGTAATAAGTACCTACTGGGGAAAAACAAAAATTCCTGCTGCTCAAATAGTTATACTATTAGGTTTAGTGTTAATATTTAGAAATTTGAGAAATGCGAAAATGATTTAGAAAACAAAAAATGACCTTTGAACCTGATTCAGACAATGAATGCATAACATGTGAAGACAATTTTTGTAGTGATAATATTATTCAGCATTCTATTAATGATGGATTATACCTAGTTTCAAAAGGTGTTAAAGAAAACTCCAATGAATCATTAATAGTGGGAAATTACATTCCAATCTCTTTCACCAGCTCAGAAGTAGAGTACACTTTGACTTTTGATTGCCGCTTTAAATGTGGATCATTTGACCAGATTGGTTGTTTTAGTTTCAATGCTAAGGCAAGAAAGTCTGTATCATTAGGGTACGGGTACATTGGTATCAATGAAAGAGCCTCTGGTAAAAATTGTTTATACTCCTGTAATGGAATGAACTCAATAAATATCGCAAGATCACCCCTCAATTCTTTAAACTTTTCTAGTGATGTATGTGTCTTTTCTAAAATCTCATTTGAATATTTGTTGATTTCTTCCAATGCAAATTCAGGGGAAAAAAATTCGAAATCCTGGTCCACTAACAAGCCTTTAGTAAATGAATCTTTCCAAAAGAATGTGAATAAAACAGTAGTGTCTACTACAAATTTCATTTATATTAGACCTTTCTTTTTTAATTCATCAAACCTGCCTCTTCTTGATGCTCTTTGTAATTTGACAGACCAGTCTATCATTTCTTTCTCCTCTTCTAATTGCTTTACTAGCCTCTTGACTAAAATAGACATGTCTATTCCAGACTCTTTTATTTGGTTTAGTTCATCAGGAATTTCAATTTTTAATTCAGCCATCTTATCTTCACCATATTGTCCTAATATTAGTAGGTATTTAAATCTTATGGGAGTAGAAAAAAATGAAAATAAATAGATCATTAATCTATATTATAGTACTATTAGTTTTATCTAGTCTTACTAATGCTATATCAACCTCAGAAGAAATCACATCTGTTTCCAGAATCCTAGGTGAGTCTTCTACAGAAATGCTAAGACAAATGCAACGAAATGAGATAGATCTTAAACATGCTACATACTTCACTAACGACCCAAATTATATTCCCAAAAAAAACATTTTAAAACAGCAGTTTCCAAATAATCTTGAGACTAGTTTAGATTTAAATGCAAGATATGACTTAAGAACTATTAAGGATTCAACATTAAAATTCAAAAAAAATGAATTATTTGTTTTAGAATCAACTGGAGATGTTGATCCCCTTAGAGCAAAATCATCTTTGGACACAGTTTATCCAAAAGACGTAAAAGACTGGCAACTATCGTTTGAAACAAACAACCCACTGATGATATGGGATTCATCATACTCAGGTTCTTACCTCCCAAAAGAAGATACATTTGTATCAAGGTTAGTAAGAGATGGTGCAATTATAGCACCAACCTCCTTTAATTCACCGCAATTTACCAAATCTTTACTTTGCAAGTTAGTAAAAGATAAAACTATTGGGGAGATATTCAAAGAAGCCAGAAACTTCCATTATAATATTGGTTCTACATCTAGCGAAGATAATTTAATTGGATTAGTATTGCAATCTTATGCATTATACGGCAACCCAACACAAAAAATCAAATTAAATTGGGGGCAAAATGACCATAATGCAATTAGTGAATACTGCAATAAATTTCTAAAGAATCTTGCAACAGACATTGAATTTCTAGAACAAGTTGGAAACTACTCCAAATTTAGAAAACATTTAGTATTTCAAATTACAAGCCATTCAATAGATGAAATAGGAAATTTCTCAATAATAAATGCAGAAAATACATTTCAAAACCTGGAATTTGATGAATTAGTTTTGCCATTGTCTGTAAGAACAACATATTTTCCAAAAAACACAATATTTACAAATTTTTCCCTGGATTATGTTGGTGATTATTCTGAGCTAACAATCCAAAAATTACCATCATACCAAAATGGATTTGTAGACAGAGTATGCTATGAAGACACTAAACCTTATCAAGTTAGTTTTGAAAATGCATATACAGAAAATACTCAAAATTTTATTGCAAGAATAATACCAGTTGAAGTTTTAAACTGTAAAGAAGGAAATTTCAGACTATACAAAGAATTTCGCTATTCTATAGATTATATTACAATAAGTCCTGTCTTGATTAAAGATATTAATGCTCCACTGTCAGTTTCAATTAATAATGTTATCAATGCAAGCATTGAATTAACCCCATTAACCCCATTAACCCCATTAACCCCATTAACTAATGCAACTATAACTGGCTCATTGGTAATATTTGACCAAAGCAATAATAGGTTGTGGGAAAAAGAAATAACCAGCAACATAAGTTATCATCTGGCATCATTTTATGCTCCTAAAACAGAAGGATTACAAAGATACAGTGCAGAATTTATCCAAAATAATGACACCCTTAATTATAAAGAATTCTCGGTATTTACTACAATACTGGAACCAAAAGCATCTATACCCACAACTATACCTGCCAATACTCAAATAGTACTTGATTTATATTCTTATCTTGGAGAGAGCTTTTCTTTAGATGCCAAATACTACTTGTCTAACCGTAATATTACTATTAGCGAAGGAAAATTCACAAAAACTATTGATACTGGTAGCAATACTTATACACTACTCTTTGATAATTTAAAAAAAGAGGATCAAAGCTATACACTAACCTTAGAGCTAAGTTATTTAGGCCAACAAAAAACAATAAGCTATTTGCTAAATACAAATAATGCACCTATCATCTATGCCCCAAGCGAGCTTAATTATAATGAAAATGAAAAGGTTTTCTTAAACTATACAGCCATAGATTATGATGAAGATAAGTTAAATATCATACTGGATGACTCACGTTTCATAAAAGAACATGATTCTTTTATTTGGCAAACAACCACTGGAGATTCAGGAAACTACAGTATTGCAATTACAGCATCAGATGATTATGCTAAAACTGTTAAAATTGTTAAAGTAAACATAGTTGCTCTTCCTAAGTTAGAAGACAAGGATAATGATGGTTTTGATTCTGGAAGTGATTGTGATGACAATGATGCTACCAAGCATGTTATCCTATGTGGTATATGTGGCGGAGAGATGAATACATATTATTCAGATGGAGATAATGATGCTTATGGTGATGCAGGCAAATCAATCCAAGCCTGTACTGTTCCTTCAGGATATGTAAATGATAATACAGATTGTGATGACAATGATGCTGCCAAGCATGCTATTGTATGTGGAATATGTGGAACAGTTGATAAAGCAGAAACAAGATGTTTTGGTAATGATCTGTTTTGGGTGGATAGTTGTGGAAATAAGCAAGAAGTTAAGGAATATTGTGGC
>CAZIEE010000090.1:0-4887 GCA_964538135.1 uncultured Methanosarcinales archaeon | reverse complement strand
TTTTTCTGCTTGCATACATCTTCAGCTCACGAGCCAAATCCTTGATTGAGTAATTATAGACCTGCTTTCATCATAAATCACTTTTATTTTTATAGGATGGCCCCTTTTCTTTGAATGCCTTCCTTGTCATAAGTCCCAGTACTTCAAACATATCCATATCCTCATTAACTTCTGGATTTGATTGAGTTAAAAGTTTCTCTCCTAAAAATATTGAGTTTGCTCCAGCCATAAAACACAATGCCTGCCCTTCTTTGCTTATGTTAACCCTGCCAGCAGATAGTCTGACAACAGATTGTGGCATTACCATACGAGTAGTTGCAATCATTCTTACCATATCCCAAATATGGACTATTGGCTGATTACCTAAGGGGGTGCCTTTTACAGGAATAAGTGCATTTATTGGAACAGATTCTGGATGTGGATTTAATGAAGATAAAGTAATTAACATATCAACTCTGTCTTCTTTTGTTTCACCCATACCAATAATCCCTCCTGAGCACACAGTTATTCCTGCATTTCTTACATTTTTAAGGGTTTTTAATCTATCATCGTATGTACGCGTTGTTATTATTTTTTTATAGAAAGACTCAGATGTATCAACATTGTGGTTGTAAGCATACAATCCAGCTTTTGCAAGTTTTTCTGCCTGAGTTTGGGTTAACATTCCCAGAGTACAACAAACCTCCATTCCTAATTTGTTGACCTCTGTAACCATCTCCAAAACTCTATCAAACTCTTTATTATCCTGTACCTGTCTCCATGCAGCACCCATACAAAATCTGGTTGCACCTGCATTTTTAGCTATTTTGGCTGCTTCAATAACCTGCTCCACAGCAAGTAGAGATTGTGTTTCCAGGCCTGTATTGTTGTGAGCAGATTGTGGGCAATAAGCACAATCTTCAGGGCACCTGCCTGTTTTAATAGACAACAAAGAACTGACCTGTACTTCATAAGGAGTTTGAAACTTTCTATGAATAGTTGCTGCTTTGTAAACTAATTCAAGTAATGGAAGATCGTAAATTTCAATAACTTCTTCTCTGCTCCAATCGTGTCTGATAATGCTGTTGTCCATTAGTTTTTGTTTTAAACCCTACAAAAAAATGTTTGCGACATTTTTTTGCATCACAAGTTCAAGTTGATATACTTCTCAAAGTGATTAGCTAATCTATTAAAATTTTTACTAAAAGGAACTTTACCAAGTACAGAAACTTTATTTAGTGCATTAATAATTTTAATATTGTCTTGTTCAATTAGTGTATCTCGATAATAATTAAATATGATACCAATAACTTTTGCATGGACAGACTTAAGGGTGGTTAATGTTAAATTGCTATGATTGATTGTGCCCAGTCCAGACCTTGCAACAACAATAACAGGCATATTTAATTCTTTGATTAGGTCAGCTATAGTGTAGTTCCTTGTTAAAGGAACCAATAGTCCTCCAGCTCCTTCTATGAGTACATAATCATATTTTTTTAATAATATATTATAGTTCCTTTTAATTATACCAGGATTTATACTTTCACCCTCTAGCTCTGCAGCTAAATGAGGAGAAGATGCATACTTGAAACTGTAGTCATTAAACAAAAAATCTTCAGAAATGCCACTTAGCTTTTGCACTAATGCCAAATCAGGACTCACAATTTTTTTATTTTTTTTTTCTGTTTTTTTATTATCAAGCAGGTTTCCACATTGTACTGGCTTATACACTGCCACTTTAAAACCAGATCTGAGAAACAAGGAGGTTAAACATCCTGTAATAATTGTTTTCCCTACACCTGTATCTGTTCCTGTAATAAATAATCCATTACCCATTTGTTTATTCCCTGACAAACTTACCTCACAATCATTGGCATAAATTCTGTTGAACCATAAACCCCATAGAGTCCATTTTTTTTTAACCATATAGCTCTTTTCAAGTAGCCCAATGCAGGACCTAAAACATTTGCAGCCATTGTTGTTTCATCACCCAAAATAAATTTATGCGAGCTTATTCTCCCATCGAAAGTTTTTCCTGTCAAGGTCATTGTTGTTGTAACTGGCTTTTTAGAGCTTCTTGTATCCATTACCCCACCTACAGAAACCTTAGCTAAACTATCAACAACACCAACTTTTTTTAGCAGTACATCATCTCCATGCCCCATGTTCCTAAACTCAAGTATTCCATTTGTTTTATCAAGTAATGTATCTATTTCTTTATCACTCATAGATTTTGCCTTCTCCATAGTATAACCAGGCAGATGTGCTATATCCTCCCTTATTGTGCCCTTATACTCCTGCCAATTAGATATCCCTACACCCCAGAAAATATCTACTTTGTTAACCTCTATAAAAGATTGAGCTGCTAAAACAGCTGCTGCTGTCAGTAATCCAGGAGTTGCTCCTGTACCCGTTATATATGTAGAATTGTGTTTAGCAAAAAAAGAATTCATGCTGAACATTATCTCAATTGCCTTTGTTCTTTTCATTGGATCAGAAAATGCACCTTCATAGCCTCCATCCAAAAACCTCTTGGCAACAGAAGGAATAAACTCGTTAGGAAGATTAGGTAAAGTAATAAGTATACCCTCTATGAATTTGCTTGATTTAATAATTTCTTCAATAGGATCATCAGAGGAATTTCCTATAGAACTAAGATCATCATATTTTGCTAAGCTATAGATTTTTTTTGGTGCAATCCCTTTTTCAGAGATAATATATCCGTTTTTATCACAAATTGCAACTATTTTTACTTCTTTTTTCTTTTCTATAATTCTGACAGCAGACCTTCCTAATCCTCCTGCACCCAATATTGCGATGTCCATCTTAACCTTTCTTATTAACATTTAATTACTTTAATATTCAATTACTGCTAATACATCCCCCTTTTTTACATTATCATTCTTTTTAACTTTTATTTCTTTAACAACACAATCACATGGAGCAGTAATATCATTTTCCATTTTCATTGCCATCAAAACAAATAAACTTTCCCCTTTTTTAACCTTAGATTCTTCACTTACTTTGATATCATAAATTATACCTGGTAATGGTGCTATTATCTCATTGCCATCTCCTGACTTTTCTTTTTGATGCAACCTATACAGTTTTTCTATTGCTGAAGGCTCAATATCCTTTTTGGTTTCTACCTCATAAACCTCAGTGCCAAGATGTACAAGTATTTTACCTTCTTCTGTTTCATCTACAAATACTTTGTACTCCTCACCATTAACCTTAACTATAAGTTCTTCCATATCATCCTATTTTTAAATATCTCAAAGATAAAATTAAAGCGGCATGTTTCCATGCTTTTTAGATTGCCTTTTATCTCTTTTAGAAAGCAGAATTTCAAGGCATTTTATTAGGGTAATTCTTGTATGTTTTGGTTCAATTATCATGTCTACTTTTCCAAGTTTTGCAGCCCCATAAGGATTAAGATATTTTTCTTTGTATTGATTTACAAGTTCAGATTTTACTTCCTCAGAATCTTTTCTATTGATAATACTAACTGCCTGTTCAGCTCCCATAACTGCAATCTCTGCTATAGGCCATGCTATAACCTGATCATAACCCATATCCTTTGATACTAGTGCTATATAAGCTCCACCATATGCTTTTCTTAAAACAAGTGAAATCTTTGGAACAGTTGCTTCAGCATAACAGTAAAGTATTTTAGCGCCATGCCTTATTATACCATTATGCTCTTGATCTGTGCCTGGCAAATATCCAGTTACATCAACAAGATTGATAATGGGGATATTAAAGCAATCACATAACCTTACAAATCGCGCAATTTTATCAGAGGAATTTATATCGAGACAACCAGCTAGTACATTTGGCTGATTTGCTACAATACCTGTAACATGACCATTAAGCCTTGCAAGTCCAATAACAGCATTAGCAGCAAAACCAGCATGGACTTCAAGAAATGACCTCTTGTCAAAAATTTCTGAAATAACCTCTTTAATATCATAGGTCTTTTTTGTATCTTCTGGAACAATATTCTCAAGTTTTTTTGTATCCCTTGTTGGAGAATCATCAGTCATGGAGTAAGGGGGGCTTTCTAGGTTATTCTGAGGGAGGTAACTTAATAGGGCTTTAACCATTTCAAGGCATTCTTCTTCTTTTTCAGCTACAAAATGAGCTACTCCACTTTTCTTACTATGAGGGAGAGCTCCACCTAAGGACTCAAAATCTATTTCTTCTCCAGTTACTGTTTTGATGACTTCTGGCCCAGTAATAAACATATGACTGGTATCTTTAACCATAAAAATGAAATCTGTTAAAGCAGGAGAGTAAACAGCAATTCCTGCACATGGTCCCAATACCACACTTATCTGGGGGATTATACCTGATGCAAAAGTATTCAGCTGAAATATGGAACCTCCACTATCCAGTGAGCTTATACCTTCTTGTATTCTTGCTCCACCTGAATCAAGCAAGCCTATGCAAGGACAACCAGTCTTTAATGCAAGTTCTATTACTCTGGCTATTTTTTTATTATGCATTTCACCCATAGAGCCACCCATAAATGAAAATTCCTGAGAGTAAATATAAACAGGCCTATTGTTGATTGTGCCATAACCTGTAATAACCCCATCACCAGAACTTTTTGGACATTTTTTAGATTCCAAATCCTTATTTTGTAACTCAACAAATTGATTTAGCTCTACAAAAGAATTTACATCTAATAATAGTTTTATACGTTCTTTGGCTGTTAGCTTACCTTTCTTATGCTGCAACTCAGCAATCTCCTTTTCGTTAGAGCTTTCCTTGTTTTTTTCAAGAAATTCCTTAAGTCTAGCCCACATAAGATTAATTATATGATATTGTTTAAAAAGTTTTTGTGGTTTTAGCCCCATAGAAACCCTAAAGGTAGTGCCAATTTATGAGGCTCTTTTACAAATG
>CAZIEE010000089.1:0-4934 GCA_964538135.1 uncultured Methanosarcinales archaeon | reverse complement strand
GCTTTTGCTTAACCAGCGGGAAACCCCACCCTTTAGGGTTGGGGAGGAGGTCATTCTTGGTTATGGTACTGCTTTTTCAAAACAGATTGGTTTGCTATTCCTTTTAAGCTTGCTGGTTATATTTTTGATACTTGAATATCTTAGACTTGAATTGGGATGGAGAATACCTTTCTTTGCAAGGTTTATCAGGCTAAAAGAAGAAAATAAATTGTATGGAATAATCTTCTTCTTGTTAGCAACTATTATCTCTTTTGCAGCTTTTGATTATAGAATTGCTCTTGCAGCTTTGCTAATGACCACTTTTGGAGATATGATGGCAGCAATAATTGGAAAGAATTATGGTTCAACACCAATTTGTAATAATAAGACTCTTGCTGGTTCTTTGGCTGAGTTAATCACAAACCTAATTATTGGATTGGTAATACTCACTAATATTTATGTGGTTTTGTCTATGGCTTTTGTAGCAACAATTGTTGAAACATTTGTTGATGAACTTGATGATAATTTGGTAATACCAATATTTTCCGGATTTACTGGTCAGCTCATTACTTTCTTTTTGTAAAAATTTATTGGATTTTATCAAGCAATTCCTGCTCGCTTATTGGCTCTACCATTGCAAACATTGATTTTAAACCAGATTCCAATGAAGGCAGGTTACATATTTTTTGATGAGTATGTGGAAAAATAATCCATTTTTTATCTGATTCAGAAAATGGATTTATAAATATTATATTAAGAAACTTAAAATTAATCAACCTGTTCCAGTTTTTTAATAGGCTATCTAAGTTATCTCTTGAATTTAGAGTAATTATTGAAAAATATGAAATATTATTAATCCTGCTGATTATAGGCTCTATTTCAGAGATTTTTGGAGTAATTATAAAGTATTGTTCTCTATCTTTATATTTGACATATAAATCAAATCCATCTTTTCCATTTTCTATCTCATCTATTTTTTTTAGGAATATATCCTTATTCTTTATAAAATTAAGAGTCCATTCAACCAAGAAAGAATGTAATTTGTTTTCTGTCATCTATCTACATATATTATATTAACTATTGTTCTATTCATTCTCTATTCTTGGAGCCAAAATAAAGCTAAGTAATACCCTGTCAATTGTTTTGTATTCAAGTTTTAATGGATAATCCTTACTGAATTGAATAATTACTTCATCACTAAGTTTAGAACCATTAATCATCTTTTTTAAATATTCAATGCTGTATTTAGACTTTATAGTTTCATTGCTTGTTATACTTATCCCAGTTTTATCACCATCGGTAATCTCTATACGAGCTTGGTTTAGATCACCTTCTGCCTGCAATATAAATTTTTTATTTCCATCATCATTAGTTTGTGCAATAAATACAACACTTTCCCCTACAACATCCACATCATCTATGGCTTCATTCAATAAACTTGATGATGTTTTTATCATAACAGAGAATTTAAGGTCAGGAACTTTTTGTTCTTTTTCTTCTAATGCTATCAATGGCAGACTGAAGTTTCTTATAGTTGAACTCTTTAATTGTATGTTAAATCTGTTGTCTTCGCTTAATTCAATGGTGAGTATATCTTTAGGACTTGCTCTCCTTAATACCTGCTTCAAATTGCTTAAGTTAATTGCAATCTCTGTATCTTTTTTGATGTCATATTCTATGAAAGAACTACTTAGTAACTTAAACACTACCATTGCAACATTTGCAGGATCCATGGCTACTAATTCCATGGCATTTTGATTTACCTTAAAACGAGCCTCGTTTACCAATTCCGAAATAATAGAGATGCTTTCCTTTAAATAGCCTGGTTCTGCTAGAGTAAGTTTCATATTCGTGACAATTCAGGTTATCCTTGCTTTCTTTATAACTTTTTTGGTTATTTACTGTCAAAACTACATACTTAACCTGATTCTATCCCCATTCTGAATTATATGTATTTGATCATCTTTGTATCCCATCTCCCTACTAAGTTCAGCCAAAGAAGTCTTCATTTTAAGACCACCATGAGCAGGTATTATATGTTTTGGTTTAACTAAATTTATTAAATCTCTTAAATCCTCTCTTGCTGCATGACCACTTTGGTGTACATCCTTAAATATCCTGATTCCTGAATTCCTTAGAGCTGCTTCCAACTTTGCTCTATTCTCAATATTTGTGGTAGTTGGTATTGTTTTGCAGGAAAATA
This sequence comes from uncultured Methanosarcinales archaeon, assembly GCA_964538135.1. Taxonomy (GTDB): domain Archaea; phylum Nanobdellota; class Nanobdellia; order Woesearchaeales; family GW2011-AR4. Next base: position 2,752 of record CAZIEE010000089.1, on the reverse strand, counting down.
CTACCATATCTTCATTGCATAAATCGAACTTTAACTCGCCATTCAACATCTTTGCAAGAGTTGCTTTTGGTTCTCCTTGATGTCCTGTTACCACAAGAAGATATTTACCTCTGTTTTTAGCAACAGTCTTAAGCATTTTTCTTATCTGATTATTATACTTTAAAATATTAACCTTATTTGAGAAAAATGCTACTCCTGTCCTTTCAGCAGCTCTTACATACTTTGACATTGAACGTCCCATAAATAATACTTCTCTTCCCATTTTTTGTCCTAATTCTACAATAGAATTTAGTCTTGCTATATGCGAAGAAAAAGTAGTTACAATTACATTCTTGTTTTTTGTATTTGTCCCCAAAAGTACCTCTTTCAACATCTGTTTTGCTATAGACTCAGAAGGAGTTCTAATAGCTTCACCAGCATAAGTAGAATCACATATTAATGCAAGCACGTTTTGTTTGCCTAATTCTTCCAGTCTTTTAAAATTTGGAGCATTCCCCAGGGTTGGGTACAAATCAAATTTGAAGTCATTTGCATAAAGAATAATGCCCTGGTTGGTATGCAATGCAATTATAACAGTTTGTGGCGTTGAATGTGTTACATGAATAAATTCAATTTTAACATTGTCAGAAACCTGAAAATGGGAATTAGCTGACAAGCTTTTGATCTTATTATTAAGTTTGATTTTATCCTCTGTTATGATCCCTTTTAGAACTTCTGATGTGAATGGAGTACACATTACAGGTGCTTTGTAATTGTTTGCCAGATATGGGATTGCACCTATATGATCTACATGGGCATGAGTACTCAAAATCATCTTTATCTTGTCTTTCCAATCATCAATAACAGAAACATCTGGTATAGCACTGACATCTACCAATTTCTCAACATTGATCTTTATTATATCATCATCTTGAGTATACTTTATATAATTCTCAAGATGGATCCCCAAATCAATAATATAGCTTTCATCACCAATCTTTATTGCTGTTGAGTTTTTCCCTACTTCATTATACCCACCTATGCTACATATCTCTACCATAAATTTTTAGATTATGCTTTTATATTTATACTTTTATAATATTTTTCATAAATAGTTCTCCTGCTTTGTAAGAACTCCTGACAAATGGGCCAGATGCAACATATAAAAACCCCAGCTCAAGTGCTTTTTGCTTAAAATATTCAAACTTAGAAGGCTCTACATAAGAGCTTACTATGATATGCCAATCTGTTGGTCTTAAATATTGGCCTAATGTAAGTACATCAACATTAATGGCCCTTAAATCTTTCATGGACTGGATAATCTCTTCATCATTTTCGCCAAGGCCCAACATAATTGAGGACTTGGTATATATTTTAGGATTTAGTAATTTAACGTTCTCAAGTATTTTAAGAGACTGATTATAATTTGCTCTTGGATCACGGACTTTTCTTTGCAATCTTTCAACTGTTTCTATATTATGTGCTATGACTTTTGGATTAGCATCAACTATCTTTTTTAACGCATCAATATCACCTTTAAAATCTGGAATAAGAACCTCAACAATAATCTCTGGATAGGAATTTTTTATTTCATTTATGCACTCTGCAAAATGAGAGGCCCCCCCATCAGGCAAATCATCTCTATTAACTGATGTCAAAACAACATAATCAAAAAGCCTTATTTCAGTTAATGCACGTGCAAGATTTTTTGGCTCTAAGCTATCAAGCTTTTTCATAGGATTGCCTGTTTTGACAGCACAAAATTTGCATGCTCTTGTGCATGTATCACCCATCAACATAAAAGTGGCTGTACCAGAATTCCAACATTCAGAAATATTTGGGCAATGGGCCTCTTCACAGACAGTATGGAGGTTATATTGCTTTATTGTATTTTTAATATTTATAAAATTATTACTAACATCTAATTTAATCTTAAGCCAGTCTGGCTTTTGAAGTTTTTGTTCCATGAAAAAGACATCATTTATTTAAATTCTAAAAATTACCTGTAAGCTTATTCTGTAGAGGGTAACATTTGTCTAAATGTGGTGCTGAGATTATAATAATAATAACCTCCTTGTCCGCTGTATTGACCATCCACTTGAAGCCCTGGGTCTCCTTTTACAGAAAAATAAATTCTAGCTTCTAGCCAATCATTAACTTTTCCATCAAGAAGTTCAAATAATTGAAGCATCAAACGTAAATTAACTTTTGGAAGATAAGTATTAATAACATATTCAACTTTTTTTTCCCCTTCCTTTGTTAAATCCGACATTAATAAATGTAAATACTGACTACTATATAAAAATTATGAATTTTGGGGGTGTGGGACAGAATTAACTGATATTACCTTTTCAAAACAATAACGAATACCTTTCTATCAATATATTTTTTCTGAGAATCAATTTTAGCTCCATTGCCATAAGAAGTTACCTTTCTCTCAAATATCTCTTCCACATCATCTTCTATTTTTATTTTGCCACCTTTAATGGCAGTCACTTTTCTAGGCATAGTATGTACATGTAAACACAAAGTTTAAATACTTTTCTGTTTTATTGCTCAAATATGCAGATAAAAACTAAAGACGTTAGGGATATTGTAGCGATATTAGACGATATAATTGAGGACTATAAGGAGAAATCTGAAGATAAAAAACGTGACTGGAGAACTTATGAGCAAAGGCTCACAGAGCGTTTGAAAAAGGCGTTTAAGGAACTTAAACCTCTTGTGCATGAAGCTATATCTACAATAAAAATCGTAAAAGGAGAGACAAGAG
>CAZIEE010000088.1:0-5007 GCA_964538135.1 uncultured Methanosarcinales archaeon | reverse complement strand
CATAGGAAATGATTTCAAAAATAAGGAAATCACTCATAAATCAGAAAGTGCCTTTCTTTACATAAATTTAAATAATAATGATAAACTTCCAGATTTGGTGATAAAAAATGAAAAAAGAACCCAATGTAAAGATTTACACTACAACCACGTGTCCTTGGTGTGTAAAAACTAAAGAATTCTTAAAAGAAAACAATATCACTTTTAAAGAAGTGGATATTAAAAGTGATGAAAAAGCACGCAATGAAGTATTTGATAAATCAGGCCAATTTGGAGTGCCAGTGATTGACATAGACGGTACAATCATTGTTGGTTACGATAGAACTGCATTGAAAAAAGCTCTTAAACTATCATAAGTATGGATAAAGATAACCTTTGTATAGATTGTTATGGCCACTTAGACAAATTAACTAAGATTCTAAAACTCAGTTCAGCAGAGATTGAAGTATTAACCATACCAAAAAGGAGTTTTATATTTAGTTTTCCTGTTCAACTGGATTCAGGAACAACAAAGTATTTTACTGGTTACAGGGTTCAATTTAATGATGCACTTGGCCCAACAAAGGGAGGGATAAGATTTCATCCAAATCTAACTTTTGAAGAGGTAAAGTCTCTGGCTTTTTTAATGACTCTAAAGTGCGCTGTTGTCAACCTGCCTTTTGGAGGTGCAAAAGGAGGAGTAGTTTTTGATCCGAAGCAATTTTCTCAAGCAGAACTGGAGAGGATTAGCAGAGGTTTCATAAGAGAAATCAATAATTTTATAGGTCCCGATATAGATATACCTGCTCCTGATGTAAGCACAGACTCAAAAATAATGGCATGGATGCTTGATGAATACGAAAAGCTTAAAGGAAGACATGCTCCAGCAACCATAACAGGAAAACCTGTTGCATTACACGGATCAAGGGCAAGGGAATTTTCTACTTCTATGGGTGGAGTTTATGTCTTAGAGGAACTTGCTAAAAAATTTAATATGAAACCCCAGAATACAAAGATTGCTGTCCAAGGTTTTGGAAATGTTGGCATGAATATTGCAAAAATACTTTATGAACGTGGCTATAAAATAATTGCTGTTAGTGATTCAAAAACAGGGATTTACAATGAAAAAGGACTTAACATTCATGAAGTTATAAAACAAAAAGAAGAAACAGGAAATCTAACCTCAACCCAATTTAAATCCAAATCTAATAAAATTGAAGTTAATAAAATAATCTCTAATGAGGAGCTACTTGAACTGAATACAGACGTATTAATACCAGCTGCCTTGGAAAATCAAATAACAAAAAAGAATGCCAATAACATAAAGGCTAAACTAATTCTTGAGATGGCTAACCGACCTATTACAATAGAAGCTGATGATATATTGTTGAATAAAAAAATCTTTGTTGTTCCAGACATACTTGCTAATTCGGGGGGGGTGATTGTTAGCTATTTTGAGTGGGTGCAGAACTCAATGAATTTTTATTGGAGTGAAAAAGAAGTACTCGAAAAACTAAAAGTTTACATGATTGAGGCTGTAAAAGGACTTTCCAAAGTTTGTTTAGATTTCAGATGTGATATGAGAACCTCTCTTTATATTAATGCTGTTACTAAAATTCTTGAAGCTGAAAGATTAAGAGGGAATTTAAAGTAAAGTGATGGAAAGCGTATTAAAAATCTAAAACTCCTTCTTCTCTTTGGGCAAGGCAGTTGGAGAGCTACCACCATGCCATGTGTATCTTGGTCTTACCTTTATTGGATAGAGCTTTTCATTTACATCATCAAAAACAATTGCTGCTCCTTCTTCTGATGGAAGCATATTTATTTGTTTATCAAAACCTTCACGCATATAGCTTTGCATTAAAGCAGCTAATGATTGTACATCAATATTTGAGGTTATCCTGTGAGCAATAACAATATCTGATTGAGTGATTACATCTGTATGGATCTTCCCAGGCTGTTGAGAAGCCAAAACAAGAGATAAACCTGGCTGGCGACCTTCCCTGAGCACAGTAATCAAAGGAGCTGTTGCAGGTGTTTTGCCTTTGTTTGGTAAAAACTCATGAGCTTCGTCAATAATCAACCATACTAACGGCTCTTTTTTAATCTCTTTCTCTTCTTTAAAAAAATGGATTTCTTCGCTTATTGCTTTTTGTTCTTCTGCCTTTCTTGCAATCATTCTCTGTGTAAACAGTTTTTGAGCTACCAAACCAATAACCAAACTTCTTAGGTTTTCTGTCCCACCAATTGTTGTATAAGAACTTACATCCAAAATACTTATTTGTCCAGGAACAACCAAATCTTCTATTAAAGTTCCTTGCTTGCTGAATAGCCCCCATTTTTTACTTACTAAAAACCTGTTTTCAACAGCATCACGGATACTTCTTTCAGTCCTGTCATCAGAATTAATAACTTTTATTATATCATCAATGTCATAATTTGTACTTTGTTCTTTTAAATTATTTATGATTCTCTCTATCAAAACACCTAAAGATTCTGTAGTAGAAACATTAAATATCATACACCACTCCTCTGCGCTTATCTCGCTTGTCTTAATTGAAAAAGGAAAGTCAGTTGGAATTCCCTTTTCCCTGAAATCATCATAAAAACCAATGGGAGTAAATATCTGAACATTAAGTGATTTGGGCTCAACTCCCCAGAAATCAAGAATCTCTTTATCTTTGTTGTTTGGGTATTTCATTGTCCAATAAATTCCCATTGTGTCAAGGATTATAACAGAAATATTTTTTTTTACTTCATCTGGTAAATCGTAAATACCCTCTGCAAAAACTCCCATTGTGTATGATTTCCCACTCCCTCTCTTGCCAACCACAAATACAACATGGGACTTAGAAACATCTACATAAACATTGTTTGACAAAGAAGTAGTCTCCCCCATCTTAACATAGTGTTTACCCAGGAATATTGCCCCTTTTGTCCCATACCTCCCTCTATCAGCTTCACCCCTTCCAAGAACAATGTCATACATTTTTTATAATTATTGTTTAACTATTACAAATATCTTTATTGAAACTTGCTAGTAATAAAAAACCTTAGTTATATTAGAAAGATTTATTTATTACCTTAATTTGCCTTTTGTAAGTATTTTTATAGATATTTTTATGGAAGATCAAACAAGGAGAGATAGGCTAGAGCAGGAACTGAGATTTCTAAAAGAGAGCTTTGAAGCTGAGATCATAAGTAAAGAGGAGTATGAGAAAGGTAAAGACAGAATCGAGAGAAAACTTAGTGGTATTCAGCACTTAAACACTAAATCTGAGGTTAATGAAGTTAATGAAAATATAAATGAGCCTAATGATATTTCTGACAATAATAACAATAGTTACAATAATGACAATGGTAAAAAGGAACAAACAGGAATTGAAATTATTATGGAACCAAAAACAGCTGAAAAGGCAAGAACATTCCATAAAGATGAAATACCAGAATCCAAAGATTCAGAGTCCAAAGATGGCTCTTTTGCTAAAGCCAAATTCTTTAATTATCTCATGATAGTTGTTGTGTTGTTCCTTGTTATGTTTTTTTCATATTCTTTTCTAAACAATCCCAATAGTCCAAAAATTGAAGAAAATGGCTTAAATGGGGGGGATATTAAAGATAAAGATGTTGAAGTTAGATTAACTGACAAAAATCTTGAGGAAATTGGCAGTGTAGCTGTCATTAAAACTATTTTGAAAACAAATGTTGTTGTATTGAATAACAAAGAAGACTGCTTCAATTGCGATCCAGAGAGGGTTTTAGGTATTCTGGAAAATTGGTTTGGCTCATTGAATGTTCAGGAAATTGATTACAACACAACTGAAGGCAGAGAATTAGCCTCAGAATTAGATACAGAATTATTGCCAGTGTACATTTTGGAAGAATCAATAAAAGAAAATCCAGCATTTGATCAACTAAAAAAATCGTTTATTCAAAAAGATGATAAATACATATTAAGTCAAGGTGTATCTTCACCAAATTTTTATATTAAGCGAGAGAATATGCCTGTTAAGCTGGACTTTTTTATGATTTCAGGAGATGGTACAAGTAAGAAAGCTGAACAGAATCTTGGTGAATTTTTAAAAATATTTAGAGATGTAAAGTTTGAAAAGCATTCTCCAAATGATGAACTGACAAAAGAACTTGGAATCAAAACCTATCCTTCTTTTTTAGTTAACAACAAAGTTAAATTTAGTGGAGTACATTCTGCTGAAACAATAAAAAATAATTTTTGTAAGGTAAATGATTTAAAAGACTGTGAGATACAATTAACGAGTAGTCTAATTTAAATAAAAATTTCAATCTTGAATTTAGAATTAATTTTACTTAATAAATCTACTAAAACTCACACAATTAATGGAAAAAAACAAAAAAAATCTTTTTGTAGTTTTGGAAGGTATTGATGGCAGTGGGAAGACTGAACTTGTGAAGATGCTGGTCAATTTCTTTAGCAGAAAATACAGTGTTATAGCTACAAGCGAACCAACTGATCAAAAATATGGCAGGCAAATAAGAGATATTTTGAGGAAGGAAAAATCTCCAAAGGAGAATAGTGATAAATTAATAGAGCTTTTCATTAAAGACAGGGAATATCATTTGAGTAATGTTATAGAGCCATTTTTAGCAAAAACTGATCAGGGTGTAAGTATTGTGTTTTGTGACAGGTACTATTACTCTACAATTGCATTTCAAAGTAGCCAGGGAATAAATATTGAAGAGATAATTTCCAAAAACAAAGTTTTCAGAAAGCCGGATATAACCTTCATTCTTGATGTTGAGCCTTCCATTGCACTTCAGAGAATACACTACAGGAAAAAAGAAAAATTTGAACAGCTTGATTTTATGAATGAAGTAAGGGCATGCTTCTTAAAATTGCCAGACTTGTTGGATGACAACATAAAGATTATAGATTCTTCAAAGTCTATAAAAGATGCATTTAAAGAAATAAAAAAAGAATTAGATCTTATGCTAAAATTAAATTAGCTAATCTGCCTCTTTTTTTGCTTCATTACTTTCTTCGCTAACAAAATC
>CAZIEE010000087.1:0-5077 GCA_964538135.1 uncultured Methanosarcinales archaeon | reverse complement strand
CGTTTTTCAGTAATCGTTTACAAAGCCTTGACCAACCAAACTTTTATATATTATAATACAAAAATTATGATATGAATCCCAAAATAAAAGAGGATATCCTTTCTATATTAAACCAATTAGCTCAAATTCTGAAAGTCAAGAAAGGTGAGAATGTTGTAGAGGTTGCAGAAATTAAGGGATTAAGCAATAAAGTAATCCACGATGCAAGCATCTTTCAGGATGAGGATTCTATCTCTATTGGTGTGTTAGTTTACTCTTTATCAAAAATAATAGAAAGAAAACAAAAAGAATTGGACTATGGAAGTGTATTAATAATGGTAAACTCGTCTATCTCCTATTTAACACAAAATGACGATGAGAAATTTAGAAAATCTATAAAGGATATATTTAATTTCATAAGAAAAGTAGATGAAAAAATAAAGTTATTCATACATGAGGTTATAAATCAGGCAAAGATAAAAAAAGGATGTAAATTGTGTGAGCATGGAATATCAATTACAAGAGCATCAGATGTGATGGGCATCTCTCAATGGGAACTTATGAACTATTTTGGCAAAACAACAATAATTGATAAATTAAGTGAACAAGTAAATGTATCCTACAGATTAAAGATTGCAAGAAGTTTATTTTCATGAAATCATTAATATTTGATACAGGTCCAATAATAAGTTTAGTAACCAATAATCTTTTATGGATTCTTGCACCTTTAAAAAATGAATTCAAAGGGAATTTTTACATTACTGAAGCTGTAAAACGGGAATTGATTGATAAACCACTGGAAACAAAAAAATTTAAGTTTGAGGCTATACAGATACAAAAGCTTATTGAAGACAAAGTACTGGAAGTTATAGACAATAATTTTATAAAAGAGAATACACTTATATTATTGGATAAAGCTAATAATATATTCCAGGCATATAATAACTATATAAGAATTGTGCACTTTGCAGAAATGTCAGTTATTGCAGCAGCACTTTATTTGAACTCTGATGTTATTGTGATAGATGAAAAAACCACAAGGTTTTTGGTAGAAAACCCAAAGAGGGTAGTTAAGATTTTAAAAAATACACTGCATACGTCAATTATTATTAACGAAAATAATTTAAAAGATTTCAAAAATAGAGTAAAGGATATAAAAACAATACGATCAATAGAACTTGTAACTGTTGCTTATGAGCACCGATTATTGGAAAATTTCATAACAAACATACCAAATGCAAAAATGAATCTGCTTGAAGGTATTTTATGGGGTGTAAAGCTAAATGGTTGTGCTGTATCAAAAGACGAGCTTGAGCAGATATTAAAAATAGAATCAAAGCAAAATGAAACTGAATAAAAATGAACATGAGCTACAATCTAAACCCGAAGTAGAAATAACTTCCAAAGAAGAAACATACCAATCCAATAACAATCTCAGCCCTAATTTTTGCATTGCCATGCTTAAGAATGGTAGTACTAAAAAAATTGAAGGGAATATTGAAATGTTCTTACCCCTTATAAAAGAAGCAGATTTTAGCTGGATTAATTTACAAGTAAAAAACTTGAAACAGGAATGTTATGATATCTCTTCTATTTTGGGATTTAATCCTACAATAGTCCAAGAACTTACTTCACAAAGATTTTCTGGCTATGAAGATCAAATAAAGGAACTTGGTTTATTGATCCCTGCTATTAGAGTTACTGGCTTGGATGTTGAGACAAACAAACTTGTTGTATTAATAAGAAATAATTTACTTGTAACAATTCATGGTGAAAATGTTACCAGGCTTATTAAGTTAGCAAGGTATGGAGAAACTTTTTTTAAAAAAGTTCCAAAAAATTTGGAAGATGTTGATAAAATATCTTTAATCCTGGCAAGAATTCTGGATGAGAACAATGAAAAAAACTTTGATGGAATAAGGTCTATTCAGGAGCAAGGAGAACAAATTAGTAAATATTTGATAAGTACAACAGGACCTAAAAAGGAACTGGGAATTGATATATACAAGATGAAACATGCATTAATATCCTATTTAGAAGCTTTATGGGCTACTCTTGATGTAATCCATTATTTAAGGTATGGAGATGCTGAGTTGATAACAGATGATCCAATTATACTCCAGAAGTTTGGAATGTTAAGCACTGATCTAACAAGGCAAATCTCGATAAGCGAACAACTCTCAACTGTTTTAGCATCTGGATTAGAGGTTTTGCAGAGTATATACAATAACCAATTAACCATATTGAACAATAGAATGACATCAATGGCTATCTGGATTGCAATATTGGGAACAGCTTTTGTTGTTCCAAATACAATAGCTACTATGTTTGGAACACCTATAGGAGAACATCTGGAATGGCATACTCAACTATGGATAATTTTAGTATCAACAATTTTATCAATTATTATTGCATATTTTTTTACAAAAAAGAAGGATTTTTTTCCAAAGGATGTTAATTAAATGCCAAAATCAAAGGTATTTATATATTTTTTAGTAAGTATTTTTATACTTGTCTTGCCAAATGTATACTCTTCGGTTTTAATCAATGAAGTCATGGCTAATGGGATTGATGATCCTGATTCTGAGTGGATTGAATTGTATAATAATGAAGATCATACTGTAAATTTGATAAATTGGAACGTGTCAGAAAGTTCAAGCAAGAACTTTACATTAAACACAATTATTCCTGCTAAAGGATTCATAATATTGGCAGTAGATTATAAAACATTCAATTCAATATATCCCCAAGTAATTTCAAACGGAATAGAAGTTGTTGATGTAACAATTAATTTCAATTTAGCTGATTCATTAGGAGAGGTTATTCTTTACAATCACTTAGGGGATATTGTTGATACTTTAAGCTATGTTCAGGATTCAGGTAAAAAATTTGAGAATGTTTCAATAGCAAGATACCCTGATGGTGGTTTAGAGATATATAATATGCAAACTTTAACTCCAGGTGCAAAAAACGATTATCAAGCTCCAAGAATTAAAAGCTGGATTAATCCATCAAAAAATAATACAAACATTAGTGGTTTAACTAATATTGTTATAGAATTAATGGATGATACAACACAAATACCATTAGCAATTATTAATTTTGATGGAAAAAATTTTTCTATGAACAAAAATGGTGATCAATGGACATATCAATTGAATACTACTCTATTTACAGAAAACCTGTACAACATAAATGTCTTCTTTAATGATAGCTATGGAAAATCCAGTTCAGACACTTTATTCAATATAAGGATAAACAATTCAAAATATTCAGAAATAAATAATTCTAATGTTCCTATAGTTGAGTTATGTGATTATAAAGTAGAAATATATGTCAGCAGTGAGATATCAGAAAAAGAGGAGTTTAAATTGAAAGTGAAAGCTATAAGAATAGAAGATAAAAATGATAAAAGTACAAATATCACAGGCAAGACTAAAATAGAACATGGAAATGTTACTATAAAAACATATAGCTCATGGAACTCAGAATCTGTTTCAAATAAAATAATATCTGAAGAGTATACTCCAAAATTGGTAGAAGGGGAATATAAAATAACTGCAAATATAGATGTTGGATGTAATGACACAAATAAAGATAATAATTTTGATGTTAAGGTAATAAAAATTATAGATAAGAAAAAGGAGCAGGTAAAAAATCAAATTACTGAAAAAAATAAGGATGGGAGAATAAGTGGACAGGTTAGTCTTTATGTAAGAAATTCCAGTACAGTGAAAGAAGGTAATATAAGCAAGAAAGAAACTGAAATTACCATAGGCAAAGAGAATACAGCAGAAAATTTAGCACAATTAGGGAATAAAGAAATATCAAATGTGATAGGATTTGCAACAAAGGATAAAGAGAATATTGATAATGGTTCTATTGTTTATGAATCAAGTAAGGAAAGATTAAAGAACATAGTATTAATTTCAATTCTGGCATTTTCAATTTTTTTGAACGTTATACTGATATGGAAAAGATAGAAAGGAAGGTTATTGTAAGAAAAGAAGCAAAAACAGATAATAGGTATGGTTGTAGGCAAGAAGAAAGAAGTGCAGAAGAAATAATTAATTATGGTATTGTTAATATAGACAAGCCAAAAGGACCTACAAGCCATCAAGTTTCTGATTATGTAAAAAAAATTCTTGGAATAGAAAAAGCAGGTCACTCCGGGACTCTAGATTAAAAATAGAGTATCTCAAGAGAAATCCTGGAGTAACTGGTGTTCTTCCAATTGCTTTAGGGAGAGCTACGAAAATTGTTCGTGTCATTCTTAATGCAGGAAAAGAGTATGTTGGAATAATGCATCTGCACAAAAATATTGAAGAAGATAGATTAATTGAAACAATTAAAAATAATTTTATAGGAAGAATATACCAGATGCCTCCATTAAAAAGTGCAGTAAAAAGACAATTGAGGTATAGAAGTATTTATTACTTTGATATACTGGAAATAGATGGCAGAGATGTATTGTTTAAAGTTGGAAGTGAGGCTGGAACTTACATAAGAAAGTTGGTTTTTGATATAGGTAAAAAACTAGGTACAGGAGCACATATGGCAGAATTGAGAAGGACAAAAGCAGGACCATTTGATGAATCAAGCAAATTTACTTTGTATGAGTTGATTGATGCATATCACTTTTATAAGGAAGAAAAAAACAATAAATTCCTGAAGAAAGTGATACAGCCTGTTGAAAATGGGGTTGCCCACTTGCCAAAGGTTTGGGTATTTGATAATACAATTGAAAGCCTATGCCATGGCATTGACCTAAAGGTACCTGGAATCAGTAAATTAAATGATAATATTAACAAAGATGAGATTGTTGCTATTATGAGCCTAAAGGATGAACTAATTGCCTTAGGTAGTGCAAAAATGAGTTCTGGACAAATGATTGGAGAGAAAGGATTGGCAGTAAGTACAGATAAGGTGGCTATGTTACCTGGGACTTATGATATATAGTGGCTGTGATGCAGAATGTTATTAGTTAAAAATTGACACCAAATCTGTTATATAAACCAATACAAGAGCATCTTGCTAATTTTAAAGATGACTTCTTTTATCACGATTTTCTACAAATAAATAAGTTATATCCTAATTT
>CAZIEE010000086.1:0-5106 GCA_964538135.1 uncultured Methanosarcinales archaeon | reverse complement strand
GATTGATTAATTGTAGATTTATTGCTTACTTTTTTGATTACTTTCGGAATGTCTGTACCAATAAATTTAAATGTATTATTCACTTTTTAGTGAATATAAATGAAACCTTTAGAAGAGATTACTGAAGAGATTACTCTTGAGCAGGAAATAAAAGATCTATTACTTAGATTAAAGAATACAATAGATATTGTACACATTTTAGAACCAGATAATAATTTTAGCCCAGTCTTGTATTTTCCATCAAAAAATTTTGTTTTAAATTTTGGAAACAAAGTTGTTAAATCTTATAAAGACTATGATGACTGGAATGCAGAACAAGACAATAAACATAAATTTAAGGAAATAACCCGTAAAATAAACCCGATTTATAAAGAATTTAGTGGGACTCAGGAAGACTTCATACGTTTACTTGATGTACAAAAAATAGATAGTGATACTAATACAGATTGTCATATCTCTATTTGTGAATTTTTGCCTGGTGACACTTTATATACTTCAACATTAACTGGAGCAGCTACAATTGAGCATTATCTGTCAGCAGTTGCTCAAATAGCAAGAACTCAAACACTGGGCTTGGTTAATAAGGACAAATTATGGTTAGAAGATGTTGTTAAAAAAACAGAAAATCCAATACCTCCTAACTATTTCTTAAATAGATTTGGAATAGCATTAGCTCAGCTAATACGGTATGGGGGACTGAATATTGAGGATTCAGTTCAAAAAGAAATGTTAGATCATTGGAATACTTTAATAGCCTCGAAATTAATTGAATCACATAACAAGGGTAGAGTTGGTTTTTATTGTGACGGTAATCCTGGAAACTATATTCTTAATCATAATAATAGTGTTATTGGTATTGATCTGGAAAGAAAAAGTATAACTCCCTATACTCTGGACTTAGCAAGTTTATTATATTTTGGATTAACAAAAGATGGAAAAGGGTATTTTACTGAAAAAGAACTAACAAAAATTATTGATAGATTTCTATTAGAAAGAGAATTAGCTGGTTCTTTAATAAGTGGATCCAAAGAAAAAGTAAAAAGCATTGTTAGTTATATTGATGAAAGAAGAAAGAATCATTATAACAATCTATCTGTAAATAATGAAGGTAATACTTCTGAAGATTTTTTTAGATTTTTTTGCAATGGTAATGTAGAAGAAGCAAAAAAGTATAGGGATGAATTTTTAGTAGAACTAGAAGATCATAAGAATCAAAGGATTTTTGAATGGCTAGGTTATAAATCTAAATTTAGGTCGATTGCTAAAGCTTTAAAAGAGAAAGGTGTGATAGTAGAAGGGGGATTAATAGAACAAGTTGCAAATGAGCAACTAAAACATCTAAAAGAGCTCTTGCTATATTTCGAACAATTAAAAAATGATACAAATAAAGAAAAAACTTTTACAAGTGCAGCATCAATGCTCTATAATATTTTCCAAAAACTTGAAAATGATAATTACTTTAGGGGAGATCCTACTATCTCTCTACATATCCAACATCGCAACCATTAATCATTATTGATCCATTTAAGTAAAAGATGGAAGTGGTTATGTTATTTAAATGGATTAACAAAATTGTCTCTACTTTAGTTGACTTTTGAGATAAATCTTCTAGAGCATGATTTATATTTTCTAGCTTAATCAAGAATTTTTCCATATCCTCCCAGTTAAAATCATAAAATAATTTTTGTACATCTTTTAATGATGAGTTTATTTCAAATAAAACTTTAGATACAGTATCATTAATTTTTATTTTAGATTTAAACATATAAGTGGACATATCTCGATAGTTGTCTCCAATTTTTTCTAAAATTTCTATAATAACATAACCTGGCCCTATATGCTTAAAATGACCTTCTTTTTTATTTATACCCCTTCTAAGATAGTTTGTGAGTTTATTTATTGTTTTATCCCTAATGATGATATTCCTAAGGAGATTTGGTTTATCTTTTTTTAATGCATCTATCAATCCTTCTGAAGATGAAGTTATAAATATGAACGTCCTTCTTAACATGCTATCAAAAAGTGAATGGTCGATAGTTGATACTTGTTTTGTGAGAATATAGTTTTTGCCTTCTTCAACAATCTCAAAGCCTACCATTTCTTCATGTATTGTTGATTGTATAAGCTCGAATTCTGAGGAATCATTAAAGTAAATCTTAATTTCATTATAACCGCATCTGTATAGGGAGGATATAGCTCTATGTATCAACTTTCCTTTTCCTCTTAAATCAACCTCAATATTACTCAAAAGAATATCTCTTTCAGTAGATATCTTTAGAGTATTCTCATCCTCTTCTATATTTAATTCATCCCCTTTTTTTATACCGTATTTCTGACTCCACTTTCTTGGGATAGATATCAATTGAGTTGATTCAGCTATCTGGATAACCTTTCTTTTCACATTAACCACCCCATTTATTCAATTGTTATTAATAACTGAAAATTAAGCTAATTATCTATATAAACTTTTCCATTTTATATAAATTTTATATTATTTATATATATAATTAAAACTCTATAAAATTTAATCATAAACTATATAAAAATTAAAAACTATACAAAAGATTAAGGTTAGATAGAAGTTAGATAAAACTATGTTTGGGGGATAAGAAGGTTAATGTTCGAGATTAATTTTGGGGGTGGAATGAATATGAATGAGAGTGTTATCAATAAAAAAATGAAACAGATTGTCATAATTGATAGGTTGAACATCAGCAATGATTCAAGAAAAAAAGAAGACGAAATATTGAAGTTCTATGATTCATTGGAGTTAATGGAATTTAGATGTGATTTGAAATATAAATAATTAATTAATTAATATTAATAACCTAAATTTTCCCTAGTTTTAATTGAACACACATACTTACAACCAAAACATTTATATCGCTGTATTTCTTTTAGTTTATTGTGATTATTGTGATAAATGTATTTAAAACAAAAATAATAAATTTCATTAAAGCAGAAACTAAGATAGAAGATATTGTTCTGGAAATACCATTAGAGCCAGACATGGGAGATTATGCATTTCCTTGTTTTTTACTAGCTAAGATATATAAAAAATCCCCAGATCAAATCGCATTAGAATTAAGTAATAAGTTTAAGCCAGATGAATTTGTATGCTCATCAAAAGCACTTGGTCCATACCTTAATTTTTTTGTGAATAAAGAACTTATTGTAGAGAAGACTTTAACTAAAATTTTTGAGCAAAAAGATAATTATGGCTCTTCTGGTATTGGAAAAGGGAAAAACATTTTGATAGAGCACACAAGCATTAATCCAAATGCAGCACCTCATGTTGGAAGAGCAAGAAACGCATTAATTGGAGATTCTATTGTCAGGATTCTGAAATTTCAAGCTTATAATGTTAAAACTCATTATTTTGTTAATGACGTTGGAAAGCAAATTGCAATGCTTGTTTTAGGTACAAGAGGCGCAAAAAAGCTTGGATTTAATGATCTCCTGGGTATTTACATAGGAATAAACAAGAAGATAGAGGAAAATCCAGAACTGGAAAAAGAAGTCCTGGGCATATTAAAAAAACTCGAAGACGGGGACAATAAAATAAAAAGAGAGTTTCAAAAAATAGTAAAGGTGTGCGTAAATGGACAAGTAAAACTCTTGTCAGAACTCGGAATAAAATACGATTTTTTTGATTATGAATCAACATACTTATGGAACAAAAAAACAGAGGAAGCATTAAAACTTTTAGAAAAAACTGGAAAATTATTTATTGATGAATCCAATAGGTTCATATTAGATCAGCAAGGGTATGGGTTGGGAATGAAAGTGCCTGTTCTGGTTTTAACAAGGAGTGACAGAACTTCTCTTTACCCCCTAAGGGATATTGCATATAATCGATATAAACTGGATAAGGCAAATAATCAAGGCAACATAATAATACTTGGAGAGGATCAAAAACTATACCAGGAGCAGATATCAGTTGCGCTAAAACAGCTCGGACTCAATTGTCCAAGAGCAGTCTATTACTCATTTGTTTTATTACAAGACTCAAAAATGTCCACAAGAAAAGGCAATATAGTATTGCTTGAGGACTTTATGAAAGAAGCTGTGAATAAATCCAATGAAGGATTAATGAAAAGATACCAAAAAGCAAATAAAAAATTTTCAAAGGCTATTGCATATGGTGCTATTAAATACTCTATCCTAAGAGTCAGTCCCGAGAAGAACGTGATTTTTGATTGGAATCAAGCACTATCCTTTGAGGGAGATTCGGGACCTTATATCCAATATGCCTATGCAAGAATAAGCAGTATACTTAAAAAAAATAGAAAAAGAGTATTAAAATTGTCCGAGGTTGACCATAAATTACTTAAGGAAATTGAGGAGGTAAAATTGATAAAATTGCTCTATAATTTTCCAGATATAGTAACCAAGGCATCAGAAGAATTAAAGCCACACCTAATAGCTGTATACCTTTATTCACTTGCGCGATCTTTTAATGAATATTACCATCTACACTCAATCCTAAAAGTAGAGGAAAAGATAAAAGAGGCTAGAATATTATTAATAATATCTATAAAACAGGTTATAAAAAATGGTTTGGCATTGCTTGGGATTGATGTGTTGGAGAAGATGTGAAAAAGAAAAAAATATACGGGCCCAGCGAGATTCGGACTCACGACCCCTTGATCTCACTCTACATGATAAGAGTTTCACCTATTTTGAAGGTGCTATGCACATACATTCAAGTGCTCTACCAGGCTGAGCTATGGGCCCATAAGAAAGATTTTAGAAATTAGATTAATTTAAATATATTTCTTTGAATTTACGGTGTTGTACAATTATTTAATCTCTCTTTGAGCTAGACAAAGAGCAGATATGCTCAACCTATATGAGCCAAAGAGAAGTTATAACAGAACTAAAAAAGATAAAGCTGTGTAAAGTTAGAGATAATTATGTAAGGACAGACCTTACACAATCACAGAAGGACATCCTGTCTCAATTGGGGATAGAGGTGCCTCCAAAGGTAATGTAGTGGAGAAAAAATATTCTTCTCCGACGACAAATCAATTTCAGTTGATCAATGTGAGTTCTAGATGAGTTGGTAGATAAAGTTCTTGAGAATGAAAAGCTCAAGAGAAAACT
>CAZIEE010000085.1:0-5143 GCA_964538135.1 uncultured Methanosarcinales archaeon | reverse complement strand
CGCTCAACAGGGTTTTCATCTCGTGTCCTTCGGACAAGACGAAAACTTAGTTATTGAACTAATATCCATTTTCACCACTTCCAAATTTGGATAACCGTCTTGCCATTGTCTGCTGCCATCTTTTCGGCGTCTTTCGATGGCCTGTTGAAGGATATTCCAGATAATTTCTGCTTCAGAAGGCAATGCTTTTCTTAGAAAATGTTCCAATTTTATAAAATTTAAGTAGAGCAAATATAAAGAATGAGATTTAGAAACAGAAAGCCTTCTATGCTAAAATAAAATATTTACAAAAAACAAATGTACCAAACCAGACCTTAGTTCGTCTAATTTGATACATTCTATTTTTTATCCTCAATTTGAATTTTACAATTCAAAAAAAAGCTTTTTCACCTTCTACTTTTTTGATAAAACATCCGGAATATTGGTAGTAACAAAATCTACTCCCATTTCTGAAAGTTGTTTGAAAACTGCCTCATCATTTACCGTCCAAACATTGGTAACCAAACCGAGATTTTTAGCTTCAGCAATCCAAGTAGGATTTTTAAGAAAAACACTGTAATGATAATCTAAACCATCCAAACCTTCGGCTTTTACTTGCTCTGGAGACAATTCTCCTCTTAGATACTGCACTTTGAAAGTGGGCGCTAATTTTTTAATTTCTTTACAAATATTCAAACTAAAAGAAATGAATTCACATTGAGATTCTAGCTTCATTTCTTTAATCATTTTAATGGTTTTAGCCGTTAGTTCGTCTTCTTTTTCTTTGGTTTTATCTGGTTTTATTTCAACAATCAATTTTACAGATTTGTCTTTTTTGCCTTGTTTTAAATATTCTTTCAAGGTAGGGAAATTCTCACCGTTTGATAATTTCAAAGTTTCTAATTCTTTAAAATCTGTTTCAGAGATTTCCATTTTACCATGATGTTCGTCGTGGTTTATTACCAAAACGCCGTCTTTGGTCATTCTTACATCAAATTCAGAACCATATAATTTTAGTTTCTGAGCATTTTCTAAAGACTTCAAAGAGTTTTCTGTAGTAGTAGGTTGGGTTTGCCAAAAACCTCTGTGAGCAATAATTTGGGTTTGTGCATTCATTACAACTGAGCTTAAAACTGCCAACCCTAAGATAAAGTTTTTCATAATATAAATTGAATATTTAAACTTATTGTGCATTTCTTTTTTTTAACACTAAGGTTATCAATACCTTATATCTATTTTTCTGAATACACAACAAGTTATTAAACTAAAGTTTTTCAACTTTTGTGATAAAGGTACTTATTTTATGGTAAATAGTGAATGGTGAATGGTCAATTTTGAATTTTTCAAACTCACCACTCACCCTTTCACATTTTCTATTTAGAAAGAATACTTCGCTCCTATCTGAATTTGATAAGGATTGCCATTCATTGGCGCTAAACCACTGGTATTCAAACTGTATTTTAATTGATTGGTAGCAGCATCAAAACCTGTAATTCTATACAATGCCATAGAACTGTAAGATTTATTAACACCCCATTCTTTGTTCAGCAAATTGGCAAAATTGAAAATATCTACCGATAGTTCAAAAGCTCCTATCTTCTGCATTTTCAGTTTTTTAGCAATACGAACATCCCAAACTCCATAGAACCCATTTTTACCGGCATTTCTTTCTGCAATTTTATTGTTATAATCGTTTATATAATCTTTTAGTGCTTGTCCTACCGCAGGATTATCTATTAACGTTTGAGTAAGATTAGGGAAAATATAAGCCAAATCATTAGTATCTACAAAATCTCCGTTTACGTTTCCTCCACTGGTTAAAGAGAAACGAGTACCTCCAATACCAGAATATCTAACCCCAATAGTAAACCCAGCAATGGTAGGAGAGTTACCATACAATACCACTTTGTTTCTAAACTGATTGTCCGAATAAGACATTTTCAGATTTCTTGGGTCGCTTTCTACCAATGTAGATAAAGTTGCAGAATTCGCTACGTTACCATTGTAAGAAGTATTATCTTTAATATCAGACCAAGTATAACTTGCAGTAATTTCTCCATCTTTCCAATAACGGTAACTCGTGTCTAACACAAATGAAAACTGATTTACTTTACCATCACTCACCAATTCTAATACTCTACCAAAATTCTGATTGATTCTACCGTTTTTCCAGTTCATGGTACCATTAGCAGCAATAGAAGAAGCCGGAACGTACACTCCTCTTCCACCTTCGTTATCTAATGTGAAATAAGGATTTGCTACCATATTTCTGTCATAATAGAAATAATTGTTTCTTCCTAAAGCCATATAACCTGCAATCCCAGCTCTAAATTTCTCGTTAAAGAAGTGTGTATAAGAGATATTTGCTTTATATACCATTGGAATTTTTGCATCTTTACCTGTATAGTTAATCGTTGGCAATTGATACTGAGGCAAAGTAGGAACTGTACTATAATTGTTTCTATAACTGTTAAAATCTGGAGTTAAACCAATCTGAGAAGGGTTAACATCTACCGTTGCCAAATG
This sequence comes from uncultured Methanosarcinales archaeon, assembly GCA_964538135.1. Lineage (GTDB taxonomy): Archaea > Nanobdellota > Nanobdellia > Woesearchaeales > GW2011-AR4. The sequence continues at coordinate 2,638 of CAZIEE010000085.1, read as the reverse complement.
CTTCCCATCAAAAACCAAATTATTAATCACCATATAATTGTTAATATCCGAAGAGAAAATACCTGCTCCAAATTTTAAGAAATCTTTATTCCCTTCGTTGATGTTCCAGTCAAATTGGAATCTCGGCTGAATGATAAACGATTTAATCTGATTATCTGTTCTAATGCCCATTTCATCAAATAGTTTTTGATTAAACTCCGCTTTTGGATAACCGCCGTAATCTAACCTAATACCCGCCATCAAATCTAAACCTTTAGCAATTTTGGTTTGCATTTGTCCATACACGCCTACATTCCAGATGTTAGACTTCACAGAAGGGTCTTCCATCAGAGGAACTTCTCTATAGAATCTGTATGCGATAAGGTTGTTGAAATTATACAAATTATCAGGATTAGTAGAAGCTTCTCTAAAGTGGAATCTTCCATTTACCTCACTTCCATAGATTGATTTTGCCATCGTGTACATTAAATCTGCCCCGAAAGTATATTTAATCTTATCCGTATTGTAATATAAATTATCTACAATCTGAAAAACATTATTCTTAAAGCTCTCTTGTGCAAAACGGTGACCACCAATCTGAATATTGGTAGCTTTGTTCACTCCATCAATAGGCGTAAGGATATTTTCTACAATGGCTCTAGGTACAGCATGTCCCAATTCATCATTTTGATAACTGTCTTGATAAGTGTATAGATATTGAGCTTTCAACTCATTGGTAACATTAGGCTTAAGGTTAGACCTCAACGTTAATAGCAAACTGTTATCTAAATTTTTATCATTTCCGTAAGACTCAAAGAAATTAATTGCCGTGTTATCTCCTAAGCCGTTTTTATTATTATCAAACGTAAAATTATTTCTTAAAGTCAACAAGTGTTTAGGATTAATCTGCCAGTCTAAACGCAAAAATGCAGCATCCGAATTTCTCACTTTATCGAAAGTACCAAACTGAGGCGTATTACCAACACCGTATTTAGTTCTGGCAATATCTAAGAATTTATTTAAAGTAGCATTGTTAATATTTAATCTCAATTCGTCTGCTGGCGTTTTAACATCAGCAATAATTAATGGTCTAGAATCTAACTGATGGTCCCAAGCAGCAAAAAAGTGCAACTTATTCTTAATAATTGGCCCGCCTAATGAAAACCCAAACTGCGAAGTAGAGAAATCGTTGGTTCTTTTATTCCCTCTAATATCGTAAGGGCTAGAAAGCCAGTTGGTTCTTAAATATTCCCAAGCGCTTCCAGAGAAGGTATTGGTTCCAGACTTGGTAACCGCACTTACGGTACCTCCGCCACTTCTTCCAAGGGTTACATCGTATTGATTGGTGGTAATTTTAAATTCTCTTACCGCTTCTATAGAAATAGAAAAAGGCGCACCGCTTCGGCTGGTAGTAGCCCCCGCAGAAGTAGGGTTTTTTGCCGTCATCCCATCAATGGTAAAGTTGGTAGAAGAGCCCAATTGCCCAGATAAATTACCATTTTTACCACTCAACGGAGACAATTCTGTAAGGCTGGTAAAGTTTCTACCATTCACTGGCAATATCCCTATATTTTTTGCAGTAATAGCAGTAGCAGCACCCAGATTTCCTATTTTATTTTTAAGATTTCCGGTAATTACTACTTCCTCAATATTCTTTTCTTCAGATTTATCCAAAGACATATTTACAGTAACCTGATCTCCGAAGTTCACATTATAGCCTTGTTTTTTGTCTTCATTTACAATTACCGTATAAGGGCCACCCAAAGGAATTTCTTTAAAAATATACTCCCCTTTAGAGTTGGTTTCCGTTTCAGACCTAAACCCTGTAGATTCGTTAATGATGGTAACCTTCACCTTTTCTTGCGCCGTCTTTCCGGCACCTGTCACTTTCCCAGTAATTGAAGCCTGAGTAGTCTGCGCATACGCCAGAGTTCCTATACTCAATGCTAAAACACCTAATAGAATTTTTACTTTTTTCATGTTATCAAATTAGCTGTGCAAATGTATCTCCAGATTAAAGCCGAAATGTTTAAGAAACTTTTAACATTTTTTTAATTAATTGAAAACCAATTGTTAATAGATTGTAAAACTTAAATTTATCAACAAGAAAATCAACACGTTAAGCACATTAACAGGTTTTAACTTTCTCAGAATAATGATTACCGTTATTTTATAGTGATTTTTGTAGCTTAGGACTATCATAAATAAAAAAGAACAGGTGTTTTTTATGTGGTAGCTTCATGAACTTCGTTCGCAGACTTTCTGTTTGTGCTCAGCCACCAACAGCTCCGCTCATTCCAAACATTAGTCAATTGCTTTCATTTTTCAGTATCTTTGGGATACACAACAACAGACCAAAGTCAAGTAATTGAATTTGTAGAGTTGTGAATTGCTTTCATTTTTCAGTATCTTTGGGATACACAACAACCTACATTTATAATTGAGTCATTTACAGTAAGTTGTGAATTGCTTTCATTTTTCAGTATCTTTGGGATACACAACAACAAATTATACAAGAACATCAAATGGTGCATAGTTGTGAATTGCTTTCATTTTTCAGTATCTTTGGGATACACAACAACAGCTCCAATCTTTGTTGTCCCACTCTGTGAGTTGTGAATTGCTTTCATTTTTCAGTATCTTTGGGATACACAACAAC
>CAZIEE010000084.1:0-5264 GCA_964538135.1 uncultured Methanosarcinales archaeon | reverse complement strand
ATGTGGCTCTGCAACATATAATCTCACTCTTGTATTTTTTCTCAATTCATCTAGTGCCAATTCAACTAAATTATGTTCATAATATTTTATCCTTTCCATCCCTATTCCTTCCAATTCCTCAATAGATTTTGCTATTGCTAATGCTCCAATGGCATTTGGTGTACCCGGGTCATGTGTTTGAACGGTTAGAAACCGTGATATTCTCAAATCAGAGGTAAGATAGGGTAAATTCCCACCACCAATTTGGTAGGGCATTACTCCGTCAAAGAATGCTCTTGGTCCAACTAAAACACCTGCTCCGAATGGTGCATACATTTTATGCCCAGAAAATGCAATAAAATCTAAATGTCTTGGGTTATCATCTGGAAGCATATCTATTTTATCATGCTGTAAATATTGGCAAACGTCCACTAAGATTTTAGCACCATTTCTGTGGGCCATTCCAGCCAAGTCATGTATAGGTGGTTTGTAACCTGTAACATTGGATGAACCAGTGATTGCCAATAATTTGATTTCTGGATTTTGATACAGAACTTTCTCAACTTCTGCAACATCAACAGTTCCATCTTCATTAGTTCTATATTGAATAATTTCTTGAGCTCTTAACCATGGCAATAAATTTGAAGAATGTTCAATATCAGAAATCAATACTTTCCCATCTATTCCGGACCATAATGCAGCAGCATGATTTATTGCTTCGGTCGTATTTTTTGTAAAAACAACATAACTATTGGAAGATACTCCGACAAATTTTTTTATAGTTTCTCTCGCTCTTTCATATTTATCTGTCGTAATCTTTGATTCTTGTCCTGCTCCCCTATGCACACTCCCATATTCATCTAAATCTCTGATTGCTTGTTCAGTTACCAATTTAAACGGTTTAGTTGTGGCAGCATTGTCAAGATTAACATATCTTACAGTAGTTCCATCTCCCAGTTCTCTTTTTGCTTCTAGCGCTGACTGGCTAAATCTTGGCTTAATTTCATTTTCCCAATATTCTGTCAATTCTTGCTCTAAAGACATTTTACCACTTCTAAGTAAATATATAGATAGTAACTATTTAAGTTTTTGTTATAAAAATATTTATAATAAAATAGAAAAACTTATATAGAGAAGCTCATTATTTATCAATATGATAGTCGATGATTTGAAAGAAATTGGCCTCTCAGGAAATGAGGCAAAAGTGTATATTTCTTTGTTAGAATTAGGACCATCTACAACAGGGCCAATAATCAAAAAATCTGGACTTTACAGAGTCATAGTGTATGATACTCTAGAAAAATTACTTCAACTAGGATTAGTAAATTATTCCATCAAGAAAAATAGAAAACAATTTGAAGCAGAACATCCAAAACAAATAATGGAACTTCTAAAGAATAAAGAGATACTGGCAAAATCTGTTGTGGAAAATCTTTCAAATCTTAAAAAAGAAAAACCATTGGAACAGGGGGCATTTATCTATGAGGGATGGAAAGGCATCAGAGCAGCACAGGAAAATTATTTTAAAGAAATGGAGCTAGGGGCAGGAGGCGAGTATCTAATGGTTGGAGCATCAAGAGAACTCCACAAGAAATTAGATGCATTCTTTAACTATTTTCATGAACGAAGATCAAAAATGAATATTCCCGCAAAATTATTATTCAATGAAAACAATAAACAATTTGGAAAATTAAAAAATCAATATAAGCCCGTGCAAGTTAGATTTATGCCAAAAAGAATAGTTACTCCTTCATGGGTTTCAACCTATAAAGATATGGTACTGATTGGTGTAACTGAAGACACACCCATGGCATTTTTTATTAGAAATAAAGCAGTAGCGGAAAGTTACAGACAATACTTTTACTTTATGTGGGAGCAAAGCGCCTAATTCTCTTAATAGCGACGACTCAAAAACTCCGAAAACCATCAAAGGTTTTCTACGCCTAACAAGAATTTAGCGGTTGTGTTACTCGGGGCATCAAAGCCCCTGCGTTACTCACCAAAATCCCACGCTCGGATTTTTCAGCTCTGAAAATGTGGGTTGCCTCATTTTCGAGGAAAAATCCGAGCTTTCGGGACTTCGCTAAATTCTATAAGTTAAATGCAATTCGAAAACCCGCCCATCTTAGATAGTAAACCGTAAATCCCTTTAGTTGTCGCCTTCATTAAATTTCATAAACGGAAAGAAAGAAGAAATGCTTTGCACTTCTTATAACAAAAATTTAACGGTTTCGTTTCATTATACCAAAATTTTTTCTAAAAGTTAAAACTGGGAGTTGGGGATTTACTCAATAAATGATATATTTAAATAGTTTTGACTCTTAATTATGTGAAGATTGATATGAGAAATTGGAAAAAAGAAACTCTTGCAAAAAATATTTTACTTACTTCAATGTTGCTAGAATCAACTTTGGTGGAAGATTATGACATAACCTGGTTAAATAAGAATTTTATTGATATAATAAGGATTAGTGAAAGAAAGTTAGAAGACCAAAAAAGGAATATAAATAAATGGACTAAACTACATGAAGAATATAATAGAAATAAAAAAGATTTTGTCTTGAAGTATTTTAAGAGAAATAAAAAAAGTTTAATTAAATTAGGGCAGAAATATCCAATCACTTATGGAAAATTGTTATACCTCCTTAATAAATTAGAAAATCAATAGTTTAACTTTAAATGAAATTAGCTTACAAAACTGCGGGAAACTTGGAAATCAAATAATAAACAAATTTTCTAAGTTTATGCTAATTTTTAATAACACCTTAGAATTTAGAGAGTATATCAAAAGTAATAAATTCAAAATTAAAGTAGGGACTATTCCTAAGGAAGATGATAAGTTGCTAAAGCACCATCAAATAGATACGTATAAATTTATTCAAACAGAAAATTGTCAAAAACAACGGCTTCTCCCATACAAAAGAAAAAAAGTTTTGCCTTCTTTGTATCGGATTGCGATGTATTTGGTTAATCAAGAAAGAACACTAGCACTAATTCCATTAAATAGTTTAATTAGAGAAATTAATAATTGGAAACTTGATATAGATAGTCTTTATAATGATATGCAATATGATGGAAGGTCTTTTATTTATTGGAATAAAGATTATATGTTATATGATGATGAGGAGCAAAACATAGAAACTATTTCAATTCAAAGGAAATATTTAGGTTCAATTAAAGACCAGAAAGTTGAAGAACTTGGTGATGAAAGTCGAATAGTCGTTTTAGGAACTGACAATACAAAAAGAACAATTAATAAAGAGGCAAAAAAATATTTTGAAGATGATGGCTATAAAGTAGAGTTTACTCAAAAATTATCTTACAATGGAGAATACCCAGATGGAGTCATAATAAACTTTGTTGAAAATAAAGAAGTTAGAAAGGTACTGAAAAAAGAAGATTTAAAGAAAATTAAAAAATACGGGAAAGCTGAAAGGATTTATCAATTATCTTTAACAGGATTTCCTGATTTATTTGTTTGGGACAATAAAGGTGATTATTTTTTTGTAGAAGTTAAATCTGAAAAAGATAAACTTCATTTAAGCCAATATGAATGGATAAAATGGAATAAACGAATAGGTAATTTTAATTTTAAAATTCTGAGAATATTACCAAAATGAATTCTTTAAAAACATCTTCACCAAATCCTCGGTAGAATAAACCTGCACTTTATTCTGCTTTTCCTTTAATTTTCTATCTTGACTCCAGATAGCACATTTCAATTTCAAAGCCAAAGCGATATAGGCAACATCATCAGGATCAGGACTGATTTTTTCCGCTTCATCCAGATAAGGCAAAAGTTCTTCCAAAGGAATAATGGTAATTTTCTTTTTCAGAACATCTAGTAAACTATTAAGCTCTTCTTCAGTTTTCTCTGTTTTTTCCTGTATTTCTTCTGCATGTTTGTTAAATTCTGTAAAGAAAAATTCAGTAGTAAAAAGATGCAAATTTTCGTCAAAGATAAGTTCATGAGTTTTGCTTTCTTTTATAAGAGCAGCAAATATTATATTTGCATCTGTAACAATGTCCATCTTATTGCCTTAATTTTCTTAGTCTATCGCTGAGTGATTTGCTGACTTCTTTACCTAGTCTTAATGCATCAGCTTCTGTTAAAGTGCTTTTTGCTTTGAATTTCTTAATAAACTCTAAGTCTTTAATCTTCTCGTCAAAAGCTCCTCTTGCAACAGCACTCCAGTTTATCTCTGCAAATGCGTCCATTTTTTGCTTCAATTCATTCGGTATTGATAAAGTTACATTTACCATAGTATACACCTCGTGTTAATATGTGAAAATATGTGTAAATATTTAAATGTTACGATTTTAAAGCCCCAACTCCCTAATTCTACTCTGCTACCGCAGAAATCTATAATATAACTTTTAGAAAAAACTACGGCGACAACTGGATTTACAGCGGGTTTTCGAACTTTTCGGACGAAACTTTTGAGAACTGCGTAACTCAAAAGGCATTTAACAAGGGTTAAACGGAAAAATCGGTCGCTAAAGCTAATTTTCCAAGAAAATTTCCGATTTTTCTCAAATGCCAATCCATCTCTGAAAATTTTGTCAGGAGTGAAAAATGTGGACTGCCTCATTTTTCCTCGCCAAAATTTTCGAGGGATTGACACTTCGTTTAACCCTATAAGTTAATCTCAATAAATTTGAAGTCCTAAACGAAAGAGGGCAGTTTTCCGTACGAAAATCTTAAATAGAAGATATTTTATAATCATGCATTATGGGTGGTGTTTAATGGGTAAAAAAGAACAATTAGAAGAGCTGGATAATCAATTAACTAAAGCTAAGAAAAAAGTAGGAGATGGCAATTTTAATATTGGAACTGCTATCGTTTTATTTTTCATTGGGTTTCTTTTTCCAATACTTTGGATATTCTCTATTATATGTTTTATCTGTGCCATATATTATTATATTGTTTATGGCAGAAGAATAAATGAAATAAATTACGAAAAGGCAAAATTGAAATAAGGTCTCTGGTGGAGAACGGCAGAAAAAACAATAAATCAATACTTAAACCTTCTTTCATATTCCTTATGGTCAAACCATTCCAAAATTGCTGAAATCAAGTCAACTTCATTATCACTCGTAATAGTATACAACAATCTCCATCCTCTTGGCATATCATACTTCCAAAGATTTTTTATTCCCCATTTTTTGACATATTCATTAGGGATTAATCTTTTTGGAACATGAATTCCTGAAAAAGCATTTTGTTTTAAAGTATGTATTAGGCTACTAACGATTTCTTGATTTTGCTTCCTCAATAAAAAACC
>CAZIEE010000083.1:0-5456 GCA_964538135.1 uncultured Methanosarcinales archaeon | reverse complement strand
GACGAGAAATAAGGGTTAATAATTAGGTAATCCATTAGGGTTTTTCAAACCATTCCACACCCCATAAATTCAAAAGCTTTAAATATAAGTTATCCAATCTAAATAAATGACTTAGCAGTAACAACATTTTTTTGGGGTGGTAAATAGCTAAATATATTTGAGATATGATTTTGGAGGTTAAATATAAATATTAAACATGGAAGCAGAAGAATTATTCTTGGATGAAGATAGCAAACAGATTGAATTAATGAGAAATTCAAGGAAAAAGATGAATGAGAAAGACTTTGCTAAATTGATTAATAAAAAAGATCTTTCTGATTTTGAAATGGATGAGTTGTTTTTGTGAGCAAAGATGACCTCAAAAAAGGAGATACCAGAAAACCATCCAAGTGAATCTAGATATCATATTAAAAATATATTTGGTTCCAATTATATCCATTTAATACTTACAATTACTTTATCCTTATCCTACTTGGGGTATAAAAATGCAGATAACCTTAAAAAAGAACCAAGGTGCTTTAATGTTTTTAAAATTGATGATAAAACATACATTGAACCTACATTTGGTTATGGTTTACAAGATTATGTTTTTGAATTAGAAAAAGTAAAGATAGGTGAGGGTTCAGGGGGGATAGATTCCATTTTAAATAGAATAGATCCTTCAAGCAGAGGTAAATTTCCAATAACACGTCGTAATTTAACTTATCATGTAAATAATGATATAGGTTTGGTGAAACAGGTAGAAGAAGGAACAATAACAGAAATTTGTAATAATTTGGGTATACCTGAGTTAGAATTAAAAAAAGGATATACGTATCCCTTTATAAATGCAATAAAAGGTGTTAAAAATTTAGAACAACTTAAAAAAAAATCAAATAAACCAATTAAAAAAGTTAAACAAGTTTATACAGGATAAATTTTTAACTTATTCAAATAAAAACACGCATTGCAAGAACCACTTGAACTTGGCTCATCGCATTCAGGGCAAAGGTTTAGTTCTTTGGCTCCATGCTTAAAATTCTGTTTCAATAAAGGCAATATATGCAAAAATGAATTTACAGTTGAGTATTTTGTACCTGGAAATTTATGTTCCATATCATTTAACATATCCCTGATTTGAGCTCTGTGAGAATGGATCACATTTGGACATTCTGTAAACTCATCTACCAGTTTGTTTAGAAAGGCATATGTCATAACCTCTTTCTCTGTGCACAGGTATAATGGCTTTATTCTTTGTACAAATTTTTCATCATTGATTACTCCGGTTATTGGACCCAGCCTCGAAGATGATATGATATTATTCTTAAATTGATTCATTAAAATAGATTGACATTCATCATCCAAATTATGGCCTGTAGCAATTTTTGTTAATTTAAGTTCCCTGGATTTTTTATTGAGTAAATACCTCCTGAATATTCCGCATATAGTACAAGGCTTGACTTTTAGAATCTTAAGCATCTCATCCAAACTTAGCCCGAATTCCTCTTTGTAAGAAAAAATATGCAGTTCAATATTGTTTTTGTCACAAAATCCAATTGCAGTTTGCAGTGTTTTATCCCTATAGCTAGAGATGCCTTCATCTATCGCAATAGCCTTTAGATTTATTTTAGGATTTTGGTCAGATAATTTTTTTAGTATATTCAAAACACTTAAAGAGTCTTTGCCTCCAGACAATGCAACACCTAAATTTTCTTCTTTGCCCAGTAAGCCAAACTGCCTTATGGTTTTAAACACCTTGTTCTCAAAGTATTCTACAAAATGATTTTTGCATAGCTTATTTCCATCATAAAGTGCAATTACTGGTTTTTCTTTGCAACATTCCATTTTTAATCCTAACCACCAGATATAACCGACAAAAGTTTAATTTCATCTTTATCGTTCAATCTTTCATCTTCTAAAATAAGTTCATCCTCCCTGGTTACTAGTACAGTAACTGGATTTATCTCCAATTTTTTTAACAAGTGAGAAACTAAAGAATCTTTTTCTAATTCTATGTTATTATTCTTATCTTCCTTTTCAATAAATACACTAACATTAATTTTTGGCATCTGAGTGTATGTAATCCAGCTAAATATATAAATCCATCTGGATGTATTAATTTTTCTTGTAAAATGGATATTGAATTACAATAATCTTTAAATAGAAGTAAAAACTTACATAAGAACAAAATACACAATATATAGTGGATAGAGTATATCATACCCACAACATGTAGTATCCTTATATATCCTTATATTATTCAACTATTCTAAAAATGTCAGAAAAATCATCAAAGTCTAAGATTAAGAACTGTCCTGAATGTAGTGCCAATCTTGAAGAACATGAAGGCTGCTTAAGTTGTCCAAATTGTGGATGGGGTGTCTGTACGTAAAAATGCAAGGAATGATGATAGTAAAAAGGACAGGTGAAATTGTTGAATTTGACCCTAATAGAATAACCAATGCAATCCTCAAAGCAGTCAAGGCAACAGGTTCGGAGTTATCAACAGAGCAATTAGAAGCGTTAGTGTCAGATATCTTCTTGGAGATAGAACAAAGATTTACTGATTTCTTTCCTAATGTGGAAAATATACAAGATTTAGTTGAAAAGCACCTTGTAAAAAATGGACTGTACGAAATTGCTAAAGAATACATTCTGTATAGGGCAAAAAGACAGAAGGAAAGAGAAGAAGAAAAAAAACAAACTATAGAAAAGGCTCGCTTAGGTAAGTTAAGGGTTAAAAAAAGAGATGGAAGGGTTGTTTTATTTGACACAAATAGAGTAAAAGAGAATCTAATTAGGGTAAGTAAAGGGTTTGAGAAAGATATCTCCAAAGATTTGATTGTAAAAGATGTTATGAAAAATGTTTATGATGGGGTTACTACAGAAGAAATAGAAAGGGTACTGGTTTTAGCAACTGTTTCTTTTATAGAAAGGGACCCTGTATATAGCTATGTTGCTGCAAGATTGTTCTTACAAAAATTATACAAGGCAGTTATTGGTAAGTCAATAACTTCAGATATTCTTGATATTGTATACAAAGATGTTTTTATAAGTGGAATAAAAAAAGGAGTAGAGAATAATCTGCTTGACAAAAGGTTGCTAGAGTTTGATCTAAAGAAGCTCTCAAATAGTTTGGTTATAGAAAGAGATGAATTGCTCCAATACATGGGAGTCCAAACCTTATATGAGCGATATTTTATGAAGTTGGAAAATAAAATTTTTGAACTACCTCAGGCTTTTTGGATGAGAATTGCAATGGGGCTTACTATAAATGAAAAAGATAAAAACGAAAAAGCTCTGGAATTTTATGATGTTCTTTCTTATTTAAGATATGTTCCATCAACTCCCACATTGTTTCATTCAGGCTCAGTAAGTCCGCAACTTAGCTCATGCTATTTAACAACAGTAGAGGATGATTTAACACACATATTCAAATGTTTGGGTGATAATGCACAACTATCAAAATGGAGTGGGGGACTTGGAAATGATTGGACTAATGTAAGGGCAACAGGTGCTTGGATTAAAAGTACAAATGTAGAAAGCCAGGGGGTGATTCCATTTCTAAAGATTGCTAATGATGTTACTTCTGCAATAAACAGAAGTGGCAAGAGAAGAGGCGCAACATGTGCTTACCTGGAAACCTGGCATCTTGATATTGAAGACTTTTTGGATTTAAGAAGAAACACAGGGGATGAAAGAAGGAGAACTCATGACATGAACACATCAAATTGGATACCTGATCTTTTTATGAAAAGGGTAATCAACAACCAGGATTGGACTTTATTTTCACCTGAGGAGGTTCCTGAACTCCACCACATTTATGGTAAAAAATTTGAACAGAAATACATGGAATATGAGGAAAAGACAAAGCTTGGACAAATCAAAAAACATAAAACCATGCCAGCACAAAATCTCTGGCGCAAGATGATAAGCAGGTTATTTGAAACAGGGCATCCCTGGATTACATTTAAAGATTCCTGTTGTATAAGATCACCTCAAGATCATGTGGGTGTGATTCATAGCTCTAATCTTTGCACTGAAATTACTTTAAACACATCAGCAGAAGAAACAGCTGTTTGCAATCTAGGCTCAATAAATCTTGAAAAGCATGTAAACAATAATAAATTAGATGAGGATTTGTTGGCTAAAACAGTAAAAACAGCAATAAGGATGCTGGATAATGTTATTGATATAAATTTTTACCCTACAATAGAGGCTAAAAACTCAAATATGAAACACAGGCCAATTGGGCTTGGCATAATGGGATTTCAAGACGCTCTTTTTAAAATGAACCTAAATTTTGATTCAGAAGCTGCTCTTAATTTCTCTGATAAAATGATGGAACTAATCTCTTATTATGCAATACTCACATCATCAGAGATAGCAAAAGAAAAGGGAACTTACCAATCTTATAAAGGTTCTAAGTGGGATAGAGGATTATTCCCAATGGATACATTGGCTTTACTTGAAGAGGAGAGGGGGATCAATATAGATTTGCCAAGAAATGAAACTTTTGATTGGAAAAAGTTAAAGACACATGTAAAAAAACATGGGATGAGGAATTCAAATACAATGGCTATTGCTCCGACAGCAACAATATCCAATATTTCAGGGTGTTTTCCATGCATTGAGCCAATCTATTCCAATGTTTATGTTAAATCAAATATAAGCGGAGAGTTTACCGTTGCTAATTCATATCTGATAAGTGATTTAAAAAAAATTAACTTATGGAATGAAGAAATGTTAGAGCAGCTTAAATATTATGATGGCAGTTTACAATTAATAGCAAGCATTCCCCATGATATAAAGGAGAAATACAAAGGGGCTTTTGAGATTGAACCAGAGTGGTTTATCAAGCATGCAGCATTAAGAGGTAAATGGATTGATCAAAGCCAATCCCTTAACATTTTTATGAAAGGAGTTTCTGGCAAAAAACTAAGTGAGAATTATATATATGCATGGAATATGGGATTAAAAACTACTTATTACCTGAGGACATTAGCAGCATCTCAAATAGAAAAATCAACATTAGATGCAACAAAATTTGGATATACTCAAAAAAGAGAGTATAAAGTTTTATTACCTGAACTACAAGATTTAGATCAAATTCCACTAGATAAACAAACTAAATCCAATTCAGAAGGAGTGTGCATCACAGGTACAGGTGAAGAAACTTGTGAGGCGTGTCAGTAATCAATAAACATTTGATAAAATGCCAATCATCAATAATTCAAAGACAGACCCAAACAAGATATTACCAATGACTTATCTATGGGCTAGAAATTACTATAAGAGTGGTGTAGCTAATAACTGGACACCTGAAGAGGTTTCTATGCAAAAGGATGTGGAACAATGGAAATCTCTTAGATACATAAGTGAAACAGAGAGGAAACTAGTTCTCTGGAACCTTGGGTTTTTCTCGACAGCAGAATCCTTGACAGCAAATAACATTGTTCTTGCAGTTTACAGGCACA
>CAZIEE010000082.1:0-5459 GCA_964538135.1 uncultured Methanosarcinales archaeon | reverse complement strand
ATCTTTTCTCTTGGAGTGTTTAATATGCTAAAATACTTTGAAAGAAAGCTTAATTGAAAGGGGTGAGGAAAATGACAAAATTAGTTGTCGAAACAAACAATGATTGGACAAAAAAGAAGATAGAGGGTGCTATACATATAGAAACTGATTTGCTCAGAAAGGCAGTTCAGAGAACCCAATCTAAATTACAGGAATTTGAGAATAAATACGGAAAATACGACAGAGATTCCCTCTATGGCAAAGTAGACGACATGGAGCTTGTCGAATGGGAAGGCGAACTTGAGACACTGAAAAGATTGCAGACAAACTTGAAATCTCTTGAGGAAATAACTTTTGAATATAAGTGATTATATTGCAGAATTAGAAACTCTCATTAATTCCTCCAAAATAGTATCTTCATACAATTTAATAAAAACATTTCCATATCACAAGCATCTTAAGGATGGAACTATTGCCGAATCCAGCTATATCAAATTATCCGATGTCATTAGCGAGATAGAAGAACTGTTTATCCCGGATAATGGATAAATGAAAACACTGACTGTAAATGTCTGGATAACAGCAGGCATCTTCTCAAACCATTATCTCCTGGAACGCCTGCCGCAGGCTGGATCGAAAATCTGGCAATCAGATGAAGAAGTATCAGCGATATATCAAAAAATTCAAGGATTATATAAAAAAGTAAATAAACAAAAATGGAATGAAGCCGATACTGAAAGAAGATTAATAGATAAGGTTTTTAATGAGCTTGGGTTTGGTTACCTAAATCAAAATAGGATTCCTGAGGCAGAGCGAAGATTAGTTCCGGATTACTTTCTTTATTCCTCTCCTGAAGAAGCAGACAAAGCCTTTGAATTGTCTTCACACAAAAAATACCGGCTTGCAATCTCAATTGCAGAGGCAAAGAGATGGGATCATAATTTAGACCATCCGTCTTCAGGTAAAGGCAAAGCTCTGAGAGGCACATATCCTCATCGACAGATAAGAGATTATCTGAGCGAATCTGAACCTATAAAATGGGGTATCCTTACTAATGGTAAAGAGTGGCGTCTTTATTTCAAAGAGGGTCGTTCAAGCAAATTCTTTGAGATAGACCTTGAGGAGTGTCTCGACGATCTTCAGAAGTTTAAGTATTTCTATGTTCTATTCAGACCTGCTGCTTTCATAAAAGACAGTTCTGGCAGATGTCTTCTTGACAACATTTATGACGAATCCCTTAGATTTCAGGAAGATATTGAAAAAGACCTCAGAGAAAAGGTCTTTAAATGCGTTGAATTGCTTGGACATGGGTTCCTGTCCAGAGAAGAAAACCATTTATCAGAAAAAGACCTGAACTCGGTATACCATCACAGCCTGATTCTTTTATACAGAATACTCTTTGTGCTTAATGCAGAGGCAAGAGATCTTCTTCCCACCAACCCGCAAACAAATTATTACAAGCATTACGGCATACAGAGGATAAAGGATAGGGTCAGTAACGAAAAAGGTGAATTCATAAATGCCAAAACAGTTTTATGTGACGATCTTTCATCTCTCTTTCATTTGATAAACGGCAGCAATGAAAAGCTCAATAAGGATATGAACATACCGAGATACAATGGCGGACTTTTCGATCCCGAAAAATATGAATTCCTTGAAGAAAAGAAAGTAGGAGATGATGTTTTATCAGAGGTAATCTATGAACTCTCTTACCGCACTGAAAATGGAGATGTCCATAGCATTGACTACAAAGGACTTGGGGAAAGGCATCTTGGAACTGTTTATGAAGGGCTGCTTGAACATAAGTTTGATTTCGAAAATGGAAAAATAGTTCTTAAAAACGACAAGGGCGAGCGAAAAGCAACAGGCGCTTATTATACTCCTGATTACATTGTTAAATATATTGTTGAGAATACATTAACGCCTATTCTCATAGAGATAGATGAAAGAATTAAAAAAGGATATAAAGGCGATAAAGATGACTCTTTCGCAAGAGAAGTGCTCAAGCTCAATATCTTAGACCCTGCAATGGGTTCAGGCCATTTCCTTGTTGAGGCTGTCCAATATCTTGCGGATGAGATAGCCTACCATCCAACTACAGATCTTAAAACGCCGAAAGGTGTAACAGAGGATGAAATTAATTATTGGAAGCGTCAGGTGGTTGAGTCCTGTATTTACGGTGTTGACATAAAAGAGCTTGCTGTTGAGCTTGCAAAACTCTCTTTGTGGCTTAAGACCGTTGATAAAAGCCAGCCGCTCAATTTTTTAGACCATCATCTGAGATGTGGTAACTCCCTTATTGGCGCAAGGATTAATGATTTAAACTATCTACCGCAATCAAAAGGAAAACAAAAGAAATCCGAGGAACAGGATGAACAACTTGTGCTTTTTGATAAATCCGTATTTAAAAAGGACATCACAGGAGTAATCAAAGGATTCCATTCGATAGAAGAAATGCCAAGCGAAAAACTTTCTGATATAAAGGCAAAAAAGAAGACTTTTGATGAATTGACTGAGGAATTGGTTAGATATAGAGAGATTGCTGATTTGCGGACAAGTTTATTTTTTGGAAATAATCTTGAAGAAAAAGAACAGGTATTTGAAGAACTCCTGAAAGATCAGTTTAAATATCAGAAAGATATATTTGGCCAGGATATTGAAGTTATCGAAAAAAAGAAAGCAAAAACAGGAATGACAAACCAAATATATAATTTTATAGTTAATACCCTTCAGCGCCCTGATGGCAATCTACAAATACCTAAGCTCGGTGCTTTGCTTGAAAATTCTGAATCTATAGCCAGAGAGAAAAACTTCTTTCACTGGGAACTTGAATTCCCGGAGGTATTCTTTAATGAAGACGGAAGCCCAAAAGAAAATTCGGGATTTGATTGTGTGATCGGAAATCCGCCTTATAGGACATTGGCACTTGGTAAAGGGCAACAATCAGCAGAGATAGATGAGTTAGAATATTTGAGAATGGTTTATCCTGAGTCATCACAATATAAAACAAATACTTTTGCGATGTTATTTGACAATGGAATTAGGCTGTCTTGTCGCAATGGTAAGGTAGGTATGATTTTGCCATTAACAATATTGAGCAACCATTTTTTTGCTAATTTTCGTAAGTTGCTTTTGGAAAGGCATAAAATAGATAATGTGGTAGAGATAGAACAAAAAGTTTTTCAAGATGCAGAGATTGGTGGCAACTCTATTTTATTGATAACAGTTGGAGTTTCAGATAGCCTGAATCAAAAAATACTTTTTACTGAAATTGATAAAACTCTTACATTTAAAAATAAGGTTGTTATTGTTCAAAATGATTTATTACGGTTACCCGATTCAAAGATGTTATCTAATAAAGCTACCATTGAGTTGTTGCTTTGTTTGCAAAACAAAAATATTTTTCTTAAATCCATAGCGACTTTTTACAATGGTATTAAAACAGGTAACAACGAGAAATTCCTTTCTGAAAATCCATTAACTTCAAAGCATCGCAAGGTAATAAGGGGTAGGGATATTGACCGATACCATCTTGACTTCGGTGGGATATGGGTATTATTCGAACCAGAACTCTTGTGGAGTAATACTAACCAAGAAATGTTTGAAGTACAGCAAAAAATTATTGTTAGGCAAACAGGTGATACGCTTATCGGTGCTCTTGATGAAAGTCAATTCTATACAATGGATACTACTCATTTAATAATCCCTAAAGCAGTTAATGCCCATTATCTACTAACCTTAATAAATTCAACACTGCTTAATTGGTATCATAGACAAATTGTGCCAGAAGAGGGGAAGGCATTTGCAGAAGTAAAAATAGTCAATCTTGAACACCTCCCCATCCCTCGCATCTCCTTTACCACCCCTGAAAAAGAGCGGAAGGAGTTTTTTAAAGAAGCCGTTAAGCTGTATGGCCGTTCAAAACACGAAGACATTATAAAATGGGCAGAGTATGAGCTTGCCTTAAAAAGGAATGACACAATTCACGACTTCCTCGCCTACCTCGCAGAGCAAATGATTGAGTTAAACAAGGCAAAAGGTAATGAGACAAAAGGATTTGTTAAATGGCTTGAGCGGGAAATAGGCGCGGGAATTGATGACCTGTCAAATAAAACTGC
This sequence comes from uncultured Methanosarcinales archaeon, assembly GCA_964538135.1. GTDB lineage: Archaea > Nanobdellota > Nanobdellia > Woesearchaeales > GW2011-AR4. The sequence goes on along the minus strand of CAZIEE010000082.1, from coordinate 1,362 downwards.
TATCAAGGAATATCACGAACACAGTTTTGAGCATCTCCTTGATGTTCTCAAAAAGAATAAAAACAAGCTATCTATTGACCCGTCAAACCGAAAGAAACAAGAACTCCTTGAAAATCATTTCACAAAAAGCATGTTGGTTCTTGAGCCTTTAAAAGAAAAAATCAAAGCTACCGATAGCCTGATAGACCAGATAGTATATAAATTGTATGGTTTGACTGATAAGGAAATTGAGATTGTAGAGAAGAGTAAATGAGCAAACAAAAATATTCTTATTCAGACGCCGTCTTCTTGCTTGGGGCTGGTGCGTCAGTTGACGCTGGAATGCCCACAGTAAAAGATTTAACAGATTGTTTAAGTAGTCGCCTTTCAAATAATACAGATAAAAGTTTAAAAGCAATCTATGACTTGCTCTCAGGAGTAGATAAGGAAGTAAAAGATAATTATGAGAGATTGTTTGAGTATATTTATCTAATTAGAAATCTCTCAATACTACCAAATTGTATTGGAATGTCAGACAACCTGATTGAAACGATAAAAGATCCTTTCTTTATTTATATAATTAGTAATAATATTAAAGATATTTTAGAAGAATATCAAAAGAAGGCAATACCAGATTATTTGTTATATCTTAAAGATTTTATACCAGAAAATGGTAGGCTCAAAGTATTTACTCTTAATTACGACCTATGTATTGAAACTGCTTTTAAAAATAGCGATATCTTCATTACAACAGGATTTGACCATAATTGGAAACCATTATTATTTAACAGTACATGTAAAGGAATAAATCTTTATAAATTGCATGGCTCAATTTCATGGTATACCGAAAATAACTGGGGAATTATAGAGTCACAAACCCTTTTAGAAAAAAGTCCAGAACTTGTAGGCGGTCCTTTCAGCAAAATTCAAGCTGATGATCCCTTTCTCACTTTATTTTATGAATTCCACCGAGCACTTCAAGAAGCTAAAGTCTGTATTGTTATTGGATATAGTTATCAAGATAAGCATATAAATACAGTTCTTGAGAAAGCAAAATGTCAAATCATTGATGTAAATAAAAATCCCCATAATATATTTCCTAAAATTTACAAAAGTACCCTAATGATTAGTGGTACAACAAAAGAAGTCTTTGAAAAAGATGAGATTAAAACGAAACTCAGCGAAATTATTTATTAAACCAGAGAGAAAAAAGACAGACACATCATCCGGCGGGCAGAGGGCGGGAGATTGCAATTGTGGAGAGGAAGAAATGAACTTTACTACATCATCTCTCTCCGCTAAAGAGTAACCAATGAAAATATTATATATATTAATTTTTATTGTTGGATGTGTTTATTTCCTTGGGGCGCCCTATTTATTTTA
>CAZIEE010000081.1:0-5491 GCA_964538135.1 uncultured Methanosarcinales archaeon | reverse complement strand
GACATCAACCAGACAACATGCCTTGCCGGCCCACCAACATTAAGCCTAGCAATAATCCTTATAATCTTTGTCTTTTTCATCTTACATTTTTACAGGCAGTTGTTTTTGTACCAAGCAATTGTTTTCCCCAATCAAAAAAGAAATTAGAAGATTGAAATAATAATGTTATAGTAATGATTAGAAAAATATAAACCTTCTTGGATGGATTGATAAAAATCTTTTTAGACATATTGCGAATCAAAGATTTTTTAACAGCCACTCAATTGTTTCTTTGATCCCCTCTCTTAATTCTGTAGAAGGATTCCAATTTAACTTTTCTTTCATCTTTTCTGCTACAAGTATTTTTTTCATAGCTCCATCGGGTTTTCCTATTTGAAAGATAAATTCTCCTTTCCATCCTACTATTTCTTTAATTAAGAATGCCAATTCTTTAATAGAAATACCTTTTCTAACACCGATATTCATAATTTCATTAGGCTGAAACTTATTAAAATTTTCTAAGGTTTTTAAGATAGACATAGCCCCATCCTTCACGTATAACCATTCACGAACAGGGTTTCCCGTGCCCCAGATTTCAACGATGTTTTTATTATTTTTTTTTGCATTTACAATTTTTGCAATGAGTGCTCCTAAAGCATGTGAACGTACCATTTCGAAATGGTCACCCGGCCCATACATATTAGGGAAAATGAGATGCACAGGTTTAAATTCAGGATTTCTCTGACAATAAGCAAAACAAGAACCCCACAACATTTTTCTAGGTAACCCATAAGTTAAAACACTTTCATGCATAGCCCCATCCCACCATTTGGATTCTTCATATTCTTCCATATCTCCCGGATAGGTACAATTAGGCATTACATTTATTAAAACTTTTATACCTACTTCATTACATGCTTTAACAATGTTCAGACCTATTAAGGTGTTATCTTCAAATACTTCAATGGGATGTAAGCGATTGTAAGCAATGCCTCCTACATGGGCAGCACAATGAATAATAATTTCAGGAAAAACTTCTCGAAGGTATTTTAAAATAGATTCATAGACTACAATATTCACTCCATTTTTTCGACTTGCTATAAAAGTATTATATCCATGACTTCCCAATAACTCAATTACATTTTTTCCTAAAAAGCCGTTTCCTCCAGTTACCAATACTTTTTTCATTGTATTTTTCTGATATACATTCTTAAAGTTAACCCAAATAGATTCATTTCTTTATATAAATCAAAGTTCAGTTTTTCATAAAGAAGAGCTCCTTTACTGAAATTCAAATCTGTAAATACCTTATAAATTTTTACATTACGATTTTTGAAATATTCGTCAAAAGCAAGCACCAAGGATCTGCCTATACCTTTTCCCCAATAAGCTTCAGTTACTGCAATAGATAATAATTCACTGTTTAAAGAGTGAGTTCTTAAAATTATATTTCTTTTAATATATCTACATAGATTCAGTATAACGATAGGTTTAGGAAACATATTCATAAATATTCCTACGAGGGAACGAATATAAAATTCTATATTATAAAAACTTTGATCGTTTAGTAATCCTGAAATGAACCCTATTACTTTTCCATCTTCTTTATATATTAATATAACTCCCTGAGGAGATTGCCATATTTTTTTATAATAATAGTTTAAGAAAATTTTTCCTAATTGGCCAATTAAAACATTTTTAAATGATTGTTTATGTAATTCTACTACTTGCCTAAGTTCTTCAGGGTTAGATAGAGATGTTACTTTACTATTATCCATGGTAGAATTGTCGAATCAGCGAGCAAATAAACTCAATTTGTTTAGCAGTTAGATTATAATAAACAGGCAGTGATAAACCTTCTTCATAGGATTTATTGGCAACAGGAAAGCTATCTTGTTTATAATTTAAATAACTATAACAAGGTTGACGATGTAAAGGATAGAATGTCCTTCTTGTTTGTATACGTTTCCTTTCAAGAAAATCAATTAGCTCCTCCAATTTTTTAACTCTTATATTCACTCGAAAAGGAACAAAAGTGGAGTAGTTATTTTCTTCTATAAATCTAATTTCTAGAATATCTTTTAAGTATTTTTTATACAGCTTATAATTTTTTAATTTCTTCTTCTTTATCCTATCAAACTTATTAAGTTGGGCTACTCCTACGGCACATTGTAAATCCGTCATTCTAAAATTCATTCCTAATTCAGGATGAATAAAAGTACCACTATGAGGTCTACCTTGATTTCTTAACCATCTTAATTTATTATATGTCTTTTCGTCGTTTGTTAAAATTACTGCGCCTTCACCTGTGATTATAGTTTTGTCTGCAAAAAATGAAATAATGCCTACATCACCGATAACTCCTGTATGGTTACCTTTATAAAATACGCCAAAACCTTGCGCTGCATCTTCTACAATTTTTAAGTTATACTTTTTAGCTATAGTCAAAATTGGATCCATATCACAGGCTTGACCATACACATGGACCGGCATAATGGCTTTTGTTTTGGCAGTGATAGCCTTTTCAATTTTGGTTACATCAATATTTAAGTCCGATTCTTGAATATCAACAAATACAGGTTTTCCTTTTGCAAATACAATAGAAGAAGCCGAAGCGTTGAAGCTTAAGTCCGGTAAAATCACTTCATCTCCCTCTTTGATATCCATTGATAAAAGAGAGAGATACAAAGCTAAAGTTCCATTACAAGCCAGGACCGCATAGGGAGCTTTTGTAAATTCTTTTATCTTATTTAAAAACTCCTCTGCAAAAGGTCCTTCTGTTAACCAACCTGTTTTAATTACTTTCCTTAAGTTTTTTATTTCTTCTTCATCTAAATAAGGTTCTAATTGTGGAATTCTATATTTCATAGTATCTTAAAATATAGTTCAGCTTTTCCGAGCAACCACAATGATAGAAGAACCAAATGGTAAATTATAATTTAAAAGAAGCTCTTTTTCTAACTTCATAATACCTGATAATCCAATATTGAACCAACGAGGTATAAATTTTACTACATTAGATTCAATTTTATGAGGCTGAAAAATTTTCTTCCAATAAGTAACGAAGACAAAAAAGGGGAATAAAAAACTCATAAAATAAGTTATCTTTTCAATTTGTAGATTTAAACTTTTTACTAAACCTATAATTTCACTTTTTCTATATCGTTTAACATGGTGATAAGCGGCATCATTACTACTCCATAGCCAAGGATGGACAGGAACGATAAACAATAAATGTCCTCCTACTTTACATACCCTTTTCATTTCACTAATTACTTTCTTATCGTCTTGAATATGTTCCACTACATCGAGTGCTGTGACAGTATCAAATGAAGCATCTTCAAAGGGTATATTTGTTGCACTTCCATATTTTACTTTATCTCCATAGCCTCTTTCTTGGCAAATTTTTATAGCTGTTTCATCGATATCGATAGCCGAAAAATCTATATTCTCTTTTTCTAGGAATTCTAAAAATGCTCCCTCACTGCATCCTATATCTAACAATTTGATTCCTTTAGTATTCTTGAAATATTTTTTTAGTAAACTAATTACGATCGCATTTCTTGATTTTCCAAACCACCAATCGGCTTTTTGTAATTTGTATATTCTCTCAAACTCTTTTCGCTCCATATAGATAAATTATCTTAAAATAATTTAATCTTTATAAAAGCTATCCAACTCATTTTTAAAAGGAGCCATGCATGTTTTAGAAAACTTGTAAACGTTTGTCCATATGCTTTTGAAGAACCATATTCTCTCGGTTGATAATGAACAGGTATTTCTGCTACTTTCAAATTATTTTTAATCACATTAAAAATAAGCTCAAAATCTCCAAAGGGGTCAACGTCTCCAAAGTAGTCGATATGTTTTCGAATTCTGTCATAGTTTCTCTTAGAAATGGCCTTAAATCCACATAGTGTATCTGTAAATCGTTGTCCCAATAGAAAAGTAAAAAGGTAACCGAAAAAACGATTCCCCATCATATTTAGCAAGGGCATGGCTTGGTTTTCCATTTTATAAATAAATCTACTTCCATTGATATATTCACCCATTCCTGAGATGTAGGTATCCCAAAACAATTTAATTTGTTCTGGCGGAGTTGTTAAATCCGCTTCTAACCAACAAATAAAATCTCCTTGTGCTTTATCAAATCCTAACCGAAATGCATCTCCTTGTCCAATGCCACTCTGTTTGTATAGTTTAATATCTTTCTCGGGATATTTTGTTATCATCGCCTGAATCTTTTCAATGGTTCTATCTTTTGAGTGCCCTTCTACAAAGACTAATTCAGTGTGTTTTGCCAGCTGAGGAGTGCGCGTGACCAAACCTTCAATATTTCCTTCTTCATCTCGAACTGTATAAACCACAGAAACAGATAATTGATCGGCTTTATCTGGAGGACAAAATTTTCTTGCAATTACAATTTGATTTAAGGTGAATCTTCGAATAATAGGTAGATTGGCAATAAGTTTGTTAAAAATGAAACTAATTAAAGGAATATATTTAGGAAATAATAAAAAGAAGTCTCGTTTTACAATTTGAAAACCAGAAATGTATAAGAAATTTTGAATATCATCGATGGATAACCAATTGTGAACTATATCTTTTGATTTTAATCCTATTTTTTCTCCCATAGATAAGATGGGCGACCATAGTTGATTATAGTGATCAATAATGATTCGTGTATCTGGATTTGCGATTCGATAGACTTTCAAAAATAAATTTTGTATATTCTCAACATTTGCTAATGTACCTGATATGATGATATAATCAAAAGCTTCTGTAGTATCAAAATTTTCCACATCCTGGCAGATGAAATTTATGTTTGGATATTTTTTTTGAGCGATATTAATTGTTTCTTCACTAACATCAACACCCACACCATAGGAAGGATTTAATCTTCCAATCAAATCTCCTGTACCACATCCTAGTTCAAGAATAGAAGAGCCTTCTAGTACACAGAGTTGGTAATATCTTAATAACTGGTTATGATAATACTGATTACGTTTTATCCATCTAGCTTTCTTACTAGCAGTATTGTCATAGAACTCTTTAATTTTATTTTTATCTATCATGATATCTCTTTTTCAGAGTATCGAAATCAGCATGAACCATAATTTTTACTAATTCTTTAAATGTAACCTTGGGGTACCATTTTAAATTTTTTTTAGCTTTACTATAATCTCCGCAAAGTATATCTACTTCTGTAGGTCGAAAATAATTCGATATCTTCAGAAGGAAGCCAGCGCTGGAGAGGTCGCTTCATCCTCAGGCCAACGGTTTCAGATAACTTTAAAATTGGTTCCCATAGATAGTTAAAATAAACAATAATAACCCTTGTATCGGGTCTGCATACCTTTCTTAACTGTCCAAATGCATTCTGTATATCATCAACATAGCCTATTACCTCCATAACCAAAACATAATCAAGGTTTCATCAATCCTCAAATCTTTTATATCTCCTACTTGAAACTCAAGATCTGGGAAGTTCCTTCTGGCTACTTCAATCATC
>CAZIEE010000080.1:0-5526 GCA_964538135.1 uncultured Methanosarcinales archaeon | reverse complement strand
GCCCCTGGCCTTGCATATAAAACATTCTGGTAAACATTCCTCCTGTTAATTCTTTGCTTGATAAAATAGCTTCAACCTCATTTTCATTTTTTGGAATTATTGAGATTCCAAAGTCAAGAGTTCCATTCAATTGTTTTTCAATTATGCCATCTTTAGTTGTAAATGCAACTGATTTAGGCCTTACAATACCTTGTTGAGTTACTGCAAAAACGTCATTGTTGCTTAGATTTATTTGAAGTCCATTGCTACATACATAAACACTTTCATTCTCATCCTTTTTGTTACAACCTACAGTTCCAGCATAACCTGGCCATGGAGATATCCATGAGTTTCCCTCTGAATCACTTGTTATTGATTGAACCTCAAAAAATATATTCTCTGCATTTTCTTTTGTATATTTTAATTTTTCCATCATATATTCTACTGCTTCCTCTTGTGTCTTTTTTCTGGCATTTAACCATATATCTGCCCTCTCAAAATTCCAGCTTCCAAAATGGCCCCATACACCACTTTTACCAATCATATCTTCTGAGGCAATGAAATATGCCTCTGGTGGATCGCAGTGTGTAAATGAAAGTATATTTTTAATATCTTCTTCATTAAATTTAAGTATATTCAGGTGTTCTTCTGCTTCTTTTCTATTAAACAAGATTATATCTCTAACTATTTTCAAAGACAGATATGTATTATTGTTTGATTTATATAAGTAATCAAAGGCATTATTGCCTCCACAATCAAGCATTCTTAAAATTCCAATTGCTTCTGACTCGTTATTAGTCATCAAAAGCCTACCCACCCAGTGAGCTGCTGGAAAAGTTTGAGTCGTACCATCAAATGTAACGCCTCTATCAGCAAGTGCTTTAAAGTGGTGCCCAAAATCCCACCATGAGGTTATAATTGCATCATTAGTAGAGTTTTGTTTTATAGCAATTAAAGCATTGTACCATGCATCATTAACAATGGGTATGTCAGAGCTTGCAGTGCCAATTGAGCCCTTTATAGGATTTACATAAGGCAAGAGAAGTAAAACCATTAAAATACTACTAACTATTGGTTTGTAGATTTTAAGCTCTTTTGTAATAAATTTAGATAGAAATTCATAGATGTTCCCAAGAGCAACTCCAAAAGCAATACTGAATGGGGGTGCTAAAAGCAAAGTAAATCTAATTCCCTTAATGCTGGCAAAAATAGTTGATATAACCCATATAGACAAAATTATTGATGAACTAAAATCGTAGGATATATCTTTTTTGTATAACATAATCAAGATTCTTAATAAGATAGGGATTATTATCCAGATTGCAAGTCCAAAAACCTGTATATCATTAAACTTTCTAAATAAAAAGTAAAGTGCGTAAAATACAAAAGTTCCAATTATATAAAAAATATCAAACTTCTTAAATTCTCCAGCCCTCGATATTGAAAAAACTATTCCTAATAAACCTATAAAAAATAAAAATGGCCCTCCTACAGAATTTATAATTCCATTAATTGATCCTTCATTTAGTTCAGCAACAGTTGTAAGTACATTTGGCCACGTAGATCCAATTACAGGAGATTTAATAGAAACAAATCCTAATGGACCCAAAAAGCTACCTAAAAAGGTACCCCATCCAGAAAATAAAGTTACGAATAGGGCTGTTGATAAAAAATAAAGAATAGCTATTATCACAATATTAGTTATCGGTTTCAAAAATGTATTTGAAAAAAGATTAGAAAAAAATGACTTAACTGAACTTGCTTTTAACACTTCAAAATTTATCAAGACTAAATATAGAAAATCAACTGTAATGGTTATGATCAAAAAATCAAAGATGTACCACCAACCACTCCATGCAAAGGTATAAACTCCAGTAAAAAATCCAGCACTTGTAACAAGAAGTACAATCTTTGTAACCTTTTTAGAGTAAAGAGCTTCTGTAAATAACCATGTAATAAATAAAGGGAAGAAAACAACCCATGAATCACTATCCCCATGTCCAAACAATGTCCTTCCTAGGAATGCAGAATTTATAGCCATCATCAATCCAGCAAAAAATCCAGCAAGATTACCAGCTATTCTTCTTGCAATTAAAAATACCAGCAATACACATAAAGCAGAAACAAATACAGGATAATAAAATATAGAGCGCATTAAACTTAAAGTTGGAGCAAAAAAACTCAAAAACTTATAAAAATAGGCTAAGAAATATGCATGAAACATATCTGGAGTAACAAATCTTCCACCTGGGGCTAATTGATGATTATCAAAAGGCTTGCCATCTTTTAAAATATCTCCAGGGTGGCCATGCTCCGCAATATTTTTTGCATATCTAAACCAATAATATGGGTCTATATCTGGCATATACCCTTTGCTATTTTCATCCTGAAAAAATGATTTAAAATAAATAGAGGTAGCTTTTATCTGCTCATCAATTTTTTGTTTATTTTGTGCAATAAACTTCTGTAGTTCTCCATCTACCAGTACATTCTTATTCGAATCCGGAAGATTGGGATATTGTTGATCAATACCAGATTTTACTTGAGACCTTATAGCATTTATTACAGTACTTCTTGCCCATTCATCTGTTATTGGTAAGTTTGCAGGCAGCATCCTAACATAGATCGAAAGAATTATTGGGATCAATACAATAAAAAAAACACCATATTTTTTGAAGAACTTACCTATATTATTCCAATCTATGGATATTTCTTCTGTTTCTGATACCTTTTCTGATACTGTTTCTGATTGCTTTTCTTTGCCAATTGATTTAAAAAACGATTTAACTTTACTAAAATCAATAGATATATCTTCATCTGGAATTTCTTCCTTTGTATGTTCTTTTTTCTCTGATTCTGGATCCATTGTTTACAAAAAGTAATATATTTACTTTACCCTTACTGTTTCTAAATTTCTTGGAGCAACTGTCTCTATTCTAAAGTTTTTGTGGATTGAACTTGCTATGTCCAAACATCTTGAGTTTTCACCGTGGTTTACTATGATTTTTTTAGGTTTCGGTTCACACTTAGCTACAAAATTCATTAACTGACTCCTTGAAGAGTGTCCTGAGAATCCTTCAACAGTGTAAACTTCCATTTTGATTTGAAGTATTTCTTGTTTTCCACCATTAGAAAAGCTGAATTCCCTTTCACCTCTTTGGATCCTCCTTCCAAGTGAGCCTTCTCCTTGATAATTTACAAAACCCAATGAATGTTTAGGGTTATCGCAAAGGTGTTTTAGGTATTCTACTGAAGGGCCTCCTGTAAGCATTCCTGAAGTTGCTAAAATTATACATGCCCCTGTATTCTCTATTATATCCATTCTCTCTTTTTGAGAGCCTACTCTTTTAAAAATCTCATTTAAGAATGGATTTTGATCCTTGTGAAATATAAGCTTTCTGATTGAACCATTTAAATATTCAGGATAGGCTGTATGGATTGCAGTAACGTCCCATACCATTCCATCTATATAAACTGGAACAGGGCTCATTTTTCCTTCTCTTACCATAGCCTCTATTGCAAGCATTACTTCTTGTGCCCTTCCAACCCCTAATGTGGGAATCAAAACCTTTCCATTTCTTTCTATAGTATCTTTAATTATCCTCATCAATTCTTCATCTGTTTCATGACGATGTGGCATTATATTTTCTTTACCCCCATAAGTTGATTCAAGCATTAATGTTTCGAGTCTTGGAAATGAGGTTACAGCAGGTTCCAATAATAATGTTTTTCCATATTTTTGATCTCCACTGTATAAAATATTGTGTAATCCATTCCCCACATGTAGATGTACCATTGCACTTCCTAAGGTATGCCCAGCATTATAAAGTGTAATCCTCAAATCAGGAGTTATATCACTTACTTCTTCATACTCAAGTGTTATGGTATGTTTTACCAATTCCCTGATCTCTTCTGATGTATAGATTGGTTCTAAACCTTCTGCTCTTTGAATCTTTATGTAGTCAAGCATTAACAAAGCAGATACATCTCTGGTTGGCTCTGTGCAGTATACTGGACCCCTATACCCATATTTAAACAAGTAGGGTATAAACCCACAATGATCTATGTGAGCATGACTTAATATAACTGCATCTAATTCATCAATTTTAAACTCAGGTACATCAAGGTATGGATAGGGTTTGTCTACTGAGGCAACGTCTATACCACAATCTAAAAGCACTCTTGACTCTGGGGTTTGGAGGAAGATACAGCTTCTTCCTACTTGCCTACCACTTCCCAAGTATGTTAATCTAATCCATTCATTTTTCTTTTCACGTATCCAGCCATCATAAATTCTGTGGCCTACTTTGTCTAAAAATTTCCTCCTATAGTCACTATTTTGGTATAAGACTGCTCTAATATTTTCAATTAATTTAGATCGTATAGCTGGCTTTCTTCTTATCAAAGGTACCCAAAACGTTTTCATCCTTATCTCTCGTAAAATAGAACCTTGTTTTCCTATTGCTAATCCAGGCTTCTCAGCCTCAATTATAACCCTACTTCTTTGTTGATCAAAGATAACCTGGTCGACACCAGCTTCTTCGCTAATCAGGGAAAGAATCACCTTTTTGGATTCTTCCATACCCATTGTAATGCTTGGATCTGGACGTAATTCTACTCTTTTTTTTATGTTGTTCACTACTCTCTTTATAGCACCATCATTATTTAAGAAAAAGTCCTTATCTTTTGTATAGAGTACTATGTTAGCAGCTTCAAAGTTAACATCATGTATTTTGTTTTCTGGAAGATTCTTTAGAATCTCTTTAATAATATCTACCATTTATAACCCCAAGTTTACTGATTAGAAGATTAAAAGAATTTATTTTATATTTAAGCTTCAATCTTTAATTCGATTTCTTTGGAAAAAACCTTTTTAATACCTTCTTTTGTGATTGTTACCACAGATATACCATCTCCAGATGCAACATCACGTCGAATAGCAGCATTAACTGCCTTTATAACTAGTTTTACTCCTTCTTCAACTGTCAAATCTTTTTGATATAATGTTTCTAAAACACCAAATGCCATTACAGATCCTGAGCCTGAGCTAATATAATCATCCACTTCTACAATTGATCCATCAGGGCTTAGGTCATAAAGATGAAATCCAGTTGAATCTACCCCACCTAAAATAAAGTGGGATATTCCTGGTATTAAGCTAAATTTTCTGATATTATTATAAACAAAATTAGACAATAAACTTGCAGCTTCCTTTACTGTTGTTGCTCTATTAGTTCTAATCTCCTTTAGTTTAAGCTCTGCTTTAAGGTACTTAACAAGTAATTGTACATCAGAAACTGTACCAGCAACAGTAACTGCCATGTTATCTGTTATTGACATTATCTTGTCAAATTTTTTATAGGAAATTAAATATCCTGAAGTAGCTCTTTTATCTGCTGCTAATACCAAACCACCCTTGCATACCAAACCCATAGTGGTAGTACCTGTTTTCAACTCTTTATTTATTATCTCTGTATTCATTTTAAGGTTTAAAGAAGTTCAGATTAGAGAGAAAGGGGGTTAGTATTTAAATATTGCTATTTTCTG
>CAZIEE010000079.1:0-5572 GCA_964538135.1 uncultured Methanosarcinales archaeon | reverse complement strand
ATCGAGAAAATAATCTTCAGTAAGAATTAAGGTTGAACTGTCGAATGTGGGTATCTTATTATTGCAAACGTAATATTTAAATATAGAATTCTATTCCTACAGCTATAGAAACGTTTTTACAGAAATTTCTTATCAAAAAATAGGAAAGAACAGTAAATTGTTTCTAGATAAGTAATTTAGAAATAAATCAAAAACTGGTGAGGAATTAATGGGAAGAGGAAATATGAGAGAAGGAAGAGACTCCCGTTCAAGTGGAGGAGGATTTGGTAATAGGTTTAAGAGCGATTATAGTGGCGGTGGTAGCTCAGGTAGATTTGAAATGGGACCAAGGGAAATGCATAAAGCAACTTGTTCTGATTGTGGTTCTGAATGCGAAGTTCCATTTAAGCCAACAGAGGGTAAACCTGTATATTGTAAAGCATGTTACATGAAACATAGGCCAAAAAGATTTTAAATTTAAGGAGGTTAATAGAAGATGTCGTCTAGTGAAAAAAGTAAAGGAAAAGTAAAGTTCTTCAATAGAACTAAAAGATTTGGATTTATAACTGCAGATGATGGCAAAGAATATTTTGTACATCAATCAGCATTACAAGATGGAATGAGTCTAGAAGAAAATGATTCAGTTACCTTTTATGTTGAAGAAGGAACTAGAGGTCCAAAAGCAATTAATGTAGGAAAGGAATAAGAGATATAATCAATTAATCTCTTTCTAATTTTTTTAGTTAAAATTAGATAAAATTACTCCCTAAGTAGAATGGTAAAGATAAGAAAATTTGTGGCTTATAGAAGGATTGAAAGGCCTTATACAAGAGTCTCAAAATTTAAGGCGAAAAGCTATATTAGGATGAATCCCAATATAAAAATTGTGAGATTTGAAACAGGCAATAAAGAAAAGAAGTTTAGTTGTACCTTAAAACTTTTATCAAAATCTGATCTTCAGATAAGGGATAATGCATTGGAAAGTGCAAGACAGACATCAAATAAATTACTGGAAACAAAACTTGGATTAAATGGCTATCATCTAAAAGTCTGTGTATACCCTTATCATGTATTGAGGGAACATGCTCTTGCAGCAGGAGCTGGGGCTGATCGATTTAGTTCTGGAATGGCTCACTCTTTTGGTAAACCTATAGGAGTTGCAGCAAGAATAAGTAAAGGTCAGTTAATTTTTGAAGTAGGTGTTGATAAACAAAGTATCAATATTGCTAAAACTGCTCTGGAAAGGGCATCTAAAAAACTTCCTTGTAGTTATACTATACAACAGTTTATTAAAAAATAGAAAATTAAAGTATTATTCTCATGAAATTCGTACAATATTTCACTGATCCCTTTTTAATTATTCAAAAAAATAGTTTTCTGTACTCATTAACAATATTGGTGGTTTTCTACATTTTATCAGAACTGGTAGTTTTAGTATCAACAAGATTAATCCTGCAGTTAACTAGAAAAACAAAAACAGAAATAGATGATTTGATTGTAAAGAAAGCTCACAAACCAATATCTTTTTGTTTATTGCTCATAGGCATAAGGCTTGCGTTATTACCACTTGGAATAAAAGAGACTTTTTTGAAACCAATCAGCAATTTAATATATTCAATTATGATTATTGTAGTTGTATACATTGTGATCGTTATTTTTGATCTAATCATAGATAAGTTTGTGAAAGAGTTAGCAGAAAAAACAGAATCAAAGTTAGATGACCAGTTAATACCAGTGTTTCATAGAATATCCGGGATTTTTATTTCAGTCATAGGTTTGTTATTTATACTTCCAGTTTGGGGTATTCAAATTGGACCATTACTCACTAGTTTGGGAATAGCTGGAGTTGCAGTAGCATTTGCACTTCAAAATACTCTGGGTAATATCTTTGGTGGTATGTCCTTGATTTTAGATAAAAACATTACTGTTGGAGACAGAATAAAAGTAGATAGTGATGTAGTAGGTACGGTAACAGATGTGGGCTTAAGGAGCACTAAAATCAAAACACAGGATAACGAGCTTATCATTATCCCAAATGGGAAATTAGCAGATTCAAAAATAACTAATTTCATGTTACCAGATTCAAACTTAAGGGTTTCTTTTAATTTTAGTGTAGGCTATGACTCAGACATACCAAAAGTTAAAGAATTGGTCTTAAATGCACTAAAAAAAGTTGATTTTGTTCTTAGTGAGCCTAAGCCAAATATTTTACTTCTGGAGATTGGAGATTTTGCACTTAACTTTAGGGTATTTTTTTGGATAAATCATTTTGACTTAAAGATTGATGCTACTGCTGTTGCAACAGAAGAAATTTACAATGCATTGAGAAAAGAAGGCATAGAAATACCATATCCAACTAAAACGGTTTATATGAAGTAATATAAGGGAATCACTCATAAATTAGAAAGTGTCTGGTATGAATTTAAATATTCATTTGTTTTCCTGAAAAATATTGATTTAGATGGTCGTAAAAAAAGAAAAAATAAAAAAGGCAATCAAGGAACTACTAAAAGCAATTGGTGAAGATCCTACCAGGAAAGAACTACTTAGAACTCCTGAAAGAGCTGCAGATGTTTTTGAATCCATAATTTCTGGAAAATCTAAAGATATAAAAGAAATTCTTAAAGTGACACATGGAATAAAACACGATGAAATGGTTCTAATCAAGGACATACCTTTTTATTCAATTTGTGAGCATCATTTGCTTCCTTTTTTTGGAAAATGTTGTATTGCATATATCCCTGAAGGCAATAGAGTTTTAGGGATAAGCAGGCTAATTGAGGCTGTTGATGTTATAAGCAAGAAACTTCAAATACAAGAAAGGCTTACAAGTGAAATAGCCAATGCAATTATGAAGAACCTGAAACCAAAAGGTGTTGGTGTAGTGATTGAAGCAAGGCACCTTTGCATTGAAATGCGTTATATAAAAATACCAGAAAAAGTTATAACATCAGCTGTAAGAGGCATATTTAGAAAAGATATAAAGACAAGAGAAGAATTCTTAAGATTGATAAGGTAGGCATGTGCATAGCTCATAAATGCGAAAAGGACATTAATACTCACATTGACCAACTGAAATTGATTTGTCGTCGGAGAAGAATATTTTTTCCAGCTATTTTAGTCTCATAATCCCATGCTGCTATAACCTCAAGAGAGCTCAAGCTTCCTTGCATCGTAGGAACTGGAAACGCTACTCTCATTTTTAGAGATGGCGATTTAGTTGAAGTTAATGCAAGTAAAGGTATCATCAGAAAATTAAAATGATTGGATAATCAATTTTGTATGTGCACAATTAACAGAAATGTTTATATAATACGTGCCCATACAATATTATATGACTTACATCGAAACAATAAAAAGGAATAATAAAGAGTATTACTATCTTACAAAAAATGTAAGGCTCAGCTTAAATAAATGGAAAAAGATAAGGATTTTCTTAGGGGATAAAAAACCTTCACAAGAAGAACTAAAAAAACATGCCCAAGGGATAGAAGATAAATCAAAACCCTTCTTAAAATTATCAAATTATACTTATCTTTCAGAGCAGGATGCAGAAACCTTACAGGATCTAAAAGAAAGTTACAGCACATGGCTTAATCAAATCCCAAAAAGTGTCAAAGAAAAGCTGAATGAAGATTTTGTAATAAGATTTACCTACCATTCCAATGCAATTGAAGGTAACAGATTGACATTAAGGCAAACCGCTTTGATATTAAAAGATAAAGTAATCCCTTTTGGAGTGCGAGCTGAGGATTATAACGAAGCAATAAACGGGAAAGAATGTTTAGATTACATAAAAGCGTATAAAGGCGAATTAAACACAAAATTACTTGAAAAAATAAATGGAATTCTTACAAAAAATACTGGAGTAGTTTATGGTGGAAGACTACGGTTTTTTGATGTGCAGATACAAGGTTCAACACATACTCCACCACCACACACGGAAGTTAAGAAGCAAATGCTTAATTTTTTTAAATGGTACAGTGCAAATAAAAATAAACTGCACCCTTTTGAATTAGCTGCATTAATTCATGCAAAATTAACATGGATACATCCATTTGAAGATGGAAATGGAAGAACAGCTAGAA
This sequence comes from uncultured Methanosarcinales archaeon, assembly GCA_964538135.1. GTDB lineage: Archaea > Nanobdellota > Nanobdellia > Woesearchaeales > GW2011-AR4. Next base: position 1,505 of record CAZIEE010000079.1, on the reverse strand, counting down.
CAATTATGAATTTTATCCTTATGAAAAAAGGATTCCCTATGTTTTTTATCCCATTTGAGAAAAGAGAAGAGTATTATCAATCATTAGATCTCTCTGATAAAGGTGATTATAAAGAATATATCTCCAGGATGTTACGATTGATTATTGATCAAATAAGAAGTTACGGGCACAATAAAGAAAAAAAATAAAAGGCAAGAATTGTTTTGAGTTTCCTTTAGTTGATTTGGGATAATTGGATTAGGAGTCTCTGCATATTCATGGTTTAATGGCTTGACCTATAAATTATCAGGTGGCATAGATAAAAAATTATTTTTTGATAGATTTGGTGTTCCAATTCATATTCCGCTTGGAGATAAAATTGTAGAATTAAAAAATCAGTTCTAATCATATAAATTATACAAAAACCATACAACAAATTATTTAAACCGTTTCTCAAGTTCCGTCATTAGTTCTTTGCTAATTATCTGCTTTGTTTTTAGATTCTGCTCGTAAGTTGTCTTTTTTCCAGCTTTGCCTCTAAACTTTAGAAATTCATTTACGAGTTCTTCCTTGCTAAGTTCAGCCAGTTTGTCTCTTACGGCTTCCCGTATAAATTCTGTTCTAGAATTAAAATTATGCTCTGATATAGTCTCATCTATCCTTTTTAATACCTCTTCCTGAAATTTTACAGTTATAACTTCCATAGTATGCCATTGTAATACATAGTAATATTTAAAACTTTCTACTGATTGTATGTATTAAGCTCTAGAGAATAGCTCTTAATTCTTTATAGGGATTCAATCCCTGCAATCTCCACGTTTGAAACACGCTAAGCATTATCTGCATATTTCTTTTACCCTGTTCGCTTCTTAGACAACCTATAATTTTTTTTATGACTACAAATTTTCTGAGTCCTCTTTCGGCTCGGTTATTAGTAGGTTCAACCTCTGGATAAAGCACACAGGTAAACCAAAACTCCTTGCCATTCCTAACTTTGTTCACTAGTTCTTTCATGCCGTCATGAACATAGTAGATCTGAGCCCATATTTTCATCTCTGCTACAAGTTTATCATATCCTTCCTGCCTTATCTTTTTGCTCTTTATCTTCCTGAGTCTTTGTATCTCTTCAAACATGTTACATATCCAGATATAAGCATCGTTTAATCCTTTTACATCCTTGCAAATTTTCTTTACCTCCCTGATAAGATGCGCCCAGCATCTTTGAAGCAAGATACTTTGATTTTCTGAAAACACTTTGTAGGTAATCCATCCATCACATCCAAGAATTCCATTAAAGTTTTTTCCAAGTACCTTGTCAAGGATATCTCCTCCTCTTTTTGGAAAAAACACAAAAAAAGCAAGAACTGAGGTAAAAAAACCCCATAACCATTCAGATTTTCCGTTTTGGTTTGAACCTGTTTCATCTGCATTGACTACGTCAGATGCTTTTAATCCTTCACCTATTTCTTCGTATTTATGGCTAACTGAATCTGATCCTCGTGTACAGATATCAAGAGCAGTTGGGG
>CAZIEE010000078.1:0-5656 GCA_964538135.1 uncultured Methanosarcinales archaeon | reverse complement strand
GACGAGAAATCCCATTGTAAGAAAATAGATTATACTGTTATTCTCTTACAGCTTGTCGAGTTATTTAAACCAGAATTATTTAAACCGAGTTTCTAGTCAACCAACAATAGCTCTTGTCAATTCAACAAAAAACCTATACCCATCAAAACCAGGAATAGGCAACATATTGAATATAAACAAAAACATATTTATTTTACTTGTTAAAAACAGGATTTCACGATATTTTTCATATTTTGCAAATTTTTTCTTTTGTTTATTACACTTATTTAACAAAAACCAGGAGCCTAACCATAAAGTTAGATTTACAAAAGGTCCTGCAAATGCAGTTAAAGCAAACTGAAGGTGAGTACCAATCCCAGTTATACTCACAAAACCTGGAACAAAAAAAACAAATCCGAATCCAGTTAATTTTGATACGATGCTTAAGATTCCGAGCATTAAAGTGAATGTCTCTCTATAAAAAGCAAAAAAAACTGCATCTAGTCCAAATCCAATGGCAACAAATTTATGGCCAAGTTCGTGAATAATGATTGCTGGAGCAGTTACCATTATTACAAATTTCAAAGCTTCAAAATCAAATCCCTTTTGGTAATGAAGTAATGGCTCATATGATTCTCGCTTTTTAAACTGAACTAAATCTGAAAAAATATAAGCTACAAAAAATGTCATTAATACAAGATCTATTATCTCTCCAAATGTTATTAGTGTAAGTGGCATTTTATTTAAATGTATTAATTATAATCAACCAAATGTAAATGCAAAAATCATGAAGTCTCTGCTTTTGGTTATAATTTTTAGATCATAACTTCCGAATTCTTTTGAGTCAACCAAATTGTACATATCAGCTCTGTCAATATAAGCATAACTTATACCATCTTTACCAATCTTAACATCATATCCTTTGTTTGAGTTTGTCAGGTAATCATTATCCAGTTTTAATATAATCTCATAAGGTTTTCCTGAAAATGAACCCAAAACAGCATTTATCTGTTTAGCACTGTATTTGAATGCAAAATATGCCTCTTTGTCGTCTTCGTCCTTTATATATTCTTTTTCCTGTAACCAACTCCCATTAAGATATACCTTTCCAGTGAGATGATTACCTTCATCTTTATAGTTAGAGCAGCTTCCTGGTTGGCAAAATGTCCCATTTCCCAAGCCATTATTTCTCAGGTAACCTGCATAAGTTTCAGGAGTAGTAAGCATTTTTGTGATAATATTTCCTTTCTTTTTAACTTTGCTTATCAAACTCTTTCTTCTACTTTTACTTTCAGGGTTAGTTAGTTTTTTATTTTCCCCTAATAACTTTCTTATCCAATCTTCTATTTCTTCTTCCCCACCTTCGCCAATATGATCCCATACTATCATACCATCTGAATTCAGCAAATACTGTCTAGGCCAATAATGATTTCCATAAGATTCCCAAATAGAATAGTTGCTGTCAACAGCTACAGGATATTCAATATTAAGTCTTTTAACTGAATTCTCAACGTTTTTTATATCTTTTTCAAATTCAAACTCAGGTGTATGTACCCCTATAATAATTAAACCTTGCTCCTTATATTTATTCCAAAGTTCTTTAATATGAGGTAATGTTCTAAGGCAATTGACACAAGTGTATGTCCAGAAATCTATGACAACTACTTTGCCAATTAGATCATTGATTTGTAAAGGTTTGCTATTTATCCATGCAACAACTCCATTAAATTCAGGTGCTTTTTTCTTCAACATAGATTTTAAAAATACGAATATCGAAATCTGAAACTAGCTTAAATGTATTTCTATTATATCCCCGTCCTCAACTACATAGTCCAATCTTCTTACTGGAATTCCTGGAAACTTTGATGATTTCCCCCATATTCTGGCGTATTTAAACTTTGATAGGAAGTCTTTGTGTAACTTTAAGCAAACATCTTTTAAGGTTACGATTCCCAGTTCTTTTTTTATTATTAATGGATGCTTTGTATCTGCTTTTTTGCCAGCTTCTTTACAGTAAATTCTTAAAATGTCTAATTTTTTAAAAATCAGGCCTTTTAATTCTTCTGTGTTTAATTTTTTTCCAGCAGAAATACAGATGTCTGGTTTTATAAGTGATTTAATATTCTCCAATTCATCAGCTTCAACTAAGTCTATCTTGTTGAGAGAAATGATAGTTGGCATATATTTTTTATTTCCATCTATAAAATCAATTAGTTGCTCATCAGTTATATCCTCCTTAATGATGACGCTGCAATTATTTAATCTGAATTCCTTTAAAATAGTTTTTATATTTTCCTCATTGGTTTTTGTTAATTTTATATAATTTAAATCAATACCTCCTTTGGCTCTTTTTATTATTTTAATTAGTGGGGGGTGTTGATTAATTCTGATTCCTACTTCATTTAACTCCTTTATTATGATATTTAAATATCCAGGATTGATTACATCAACTAATATCAGCAAAAGATCTGCACTTTGCAAACATGCTAAAACTTCTTTTCCAGAACCTCTCCCAGCAGAGGCACCTTCCAATATGCCTGGCAGGTCAAGAACTTGTATTTTTGCATCATTATAATCAAGCATTCCAGGAATGCAAGTCAATGTTGTAAATGCGTACTCGGCAACAGGGGAGTTTGCATTGGTTATTGCATTAAGCAAGGTAGATTTGCCAACAGAAGGGAATCCAATAACTACTGCGGTAGCATCTCCTGTTTTTTTAAAAAGAAAGCCATGACCTTTCCCTTTTGAGCTTAAATTTTTTTGATGTTCTTCCTTGAGCCTTGCAATCTTTGCTTTTATATCCCCGATATGATGTTGTGTACGCTTATTGTATTTTGTAGTTGAAAGCTCTTCTTCCAAAACAACAATTTTTAAATCAGTATTGTCTGACCTTGTGCCTTTTTTTATATTTTTAAATTTGTTATCTGATCGTTCCATTTATTTTAATTATATTCCCTTTAATATTCTATTTTATGTACATACATTTTATCTATGTATTCTATATAAGTATAATAAAATACTGATTACAAAAATGATTGATAATAATATTAGAGAAGATATTGCATAAAACCATTTTATTGATAACTTTTTTGAAGAACCAGATTCCAATCCAGGTACTGATATAATCTCAAAAGGGTTTTTTGGCTCTGCTTTTTTGTCAATTAAAAACTTACCTTCTGAAATGCTCCCCTTTATTTTAACCTTTGTTCCGGATATGATAACTGGAAATTGTTTGTCATATAACATCTCATATTTTTTAATATCTCCTTTTTCATCTCCTAAAACCAGGTAGAATATAAAAGTTGAATTGTGTGTTTCAAAATCATCAAGGTGAACAACCTCTATTGTACCTGTATATTCCTGGTTATCTCCTCCTTCCACAGCAACTACTTCAACCACTTCCAGTGCAAATATAGCAACTGCAAATATCAGTAGAATTGCAATTGCAATTAAAACAAATGAATTATGTCTAATCTTCACTGGCATACCTCCCTATTTTGACTAAGGCTCCTTTTCTGTTTACTTCCTTCAAAGTTATTTTGTAATCATTTATACTATCTTTAAAGGTACTGCCCTTTTGAAGCAGAGGATCAAATCCAAAATCATAGTTTATGTAATTTGTTTGGATTACATAAGGCAGTGACGGTACAGATGAAAAATGAATTAATACCCCTGAAAACATTTGACCTCCTTTATTTATTTTTTTATCATAATCAATTGGCTGTCTAAACTCCAAGCTGTAATAAAGATTTGTTGCATTTTCGTAAAATGAAGGCTTTTGTTTTAGAGGCAGTTTTATCTGCTGGATGAGCCCTTTTTTCTGTTTTAGTTCTAAAGGCTTGATCAGATATTCACCTTCAGTTGTTATAATTGTGTTATCCCCAATCCAACCTGCTTCCTCCTTATGAGGAGCATTTAAATGCCCTAATCCATCACCCATTACATCAAAAAAAATGCCATATTCAATACTCTCACAACTTAAACAGTTCATTCTGTTTGCATGATTCATACCTAAAGTGTGTCCAATTTCGTGGGCTACAATATGAAATTCAAGAGAGAATATCCATGCTACAGGGGCCTTTATTATACCTTCTGAGGTGGGTATCCTGATTTTTCCAATTGTAGCACCATTATCTATATCACATTCATTTGGTGATAATACAAGAATAATCCTTCCATATTTTGAGAAATCTATATCTTTATCAGTAACAATTATTATTTCCCTTAATATTTTGTAAGGATCACAAATACCCTCTCTAATAGAATAAGGACCAAATACATCCCCAGTAAGACTAACCTTGTTAAAAGAATTTTTGATGTAGTAATCATTAATACTTTTGGAATCCTCTATTGATTTGTCCTGATTGCCAAATGTCGAGCCAAAGATCAGTTCTCTTACTTCGTTTATATCAATTGTTTTTTTTGTGCCAACACTACCAATACTGCCAACAATCACAAGCAGTTTTTCTTCTAAATAATTTTGTCTTTCCAGTTCTTCCTCTTCTTGAGATAAGAATACTTTTTCTAAACATACACCATCATCACAACTTTCAGGGCAGTTATAAATTTCCTTCCCATAACTTCCATCAGAATTACAATAATATTCAATTAGAGAATCATCTTCAGAACATCTATCAGTATATTCAAAACTACCTTGAACAGTGACTCCATTGACTGTTCCTTTTATACTGTAATCCTTACCTTGATCAGAATCAATACATTTATCATAAACATCTGGAACACCATCTTTATCAGAATCTTTGGCTGAGTCCAACTTAGTCTGAATATCTGAGATCCCTCTGCCAAAAAGCTTAGTCCATAGTCCAGAATAAACAAATAAGAAGATTAATAGCAATACTATGGTGATTATGAGCCACATCATACCTGCTGCTGATTTTCTTGATTTCATTTGATATATTTTAGTTTTTGTGTTTCTAAACCAATATAAATAAATATGTCTAATAAATACTTTTCCAGTATATGATCATAACTATCTCTGGAAACGCAGGTTCTGGGAAGAGTACAGTGGCCAGGTTATTATCAAAAAAACTTGGACTAAAACATTATTCTATAGGGGATCTAATGAGGGGTATGGCAGATGAAAGGGGAATTACTTTGCTAGAACTCAATAAAATAGCTGAGAAAAATGAATTGATTGATTTTGAACTTGACAAAAAACTAAAGGAACTTGGTAAAAATAATGATAATTTTGTAGTTGATGGCAGGCTGACTGCATTTTTTATTCCAGAGGCCAAAGTAAGGGTTTTTCTCAGTGCAGATATAGAAGTAAGGGCAAAACGCATATTAAAAGATGAAAAGCGTCAAAGAATACAAGAAAAAAGTCAAGACCTAAGGAGCACAATAAAGAATATTGAAATGAGGGAATCAAGCGAAAAAAAGAGATACTGGCAGTATTATGGGGTTGATTATTTAGACAAGAAATTGTATAATTGCATAGTTGATACCTCTAATTCAAATCCGATGGAGGTAGCAAACAAAATAATTGATTTTATAAATCAACTCAATTGTTAATCAGCTCAATTGTTGAGCTGTAAAATTAGCGAAAAGAAAATAAAAAGATGGCTTAACTTCAAAAAAGTGAGCCGCAAATCTTTTATAGTTGAATTCAAAAACCACAAGTTTGTAACCTTATGATGCTATGCACATACCTGTGATC
>CAZIEE010000077.1:0-5667 GCA_964538135.1 uncultured Methanosarcinales archaeon | reverse complement strand
TCGACAGCAGAATCCTTGACAGCAAATAACATTGTTCTTGCAGTTTACAGGCACATAACAAACCCGGAATGCAGGCAATACCTGTTAAGACAGGCATTTGAAGAAGCAATACATACAGATACTTTCATATATTGTTGTGACACACTTGGATTGGAGCCTGATTATATATATAACATGTACCAAAAAATCCCTTCTATTAAGGATAAGGACGATTTTGTTATAGAGCTGACCAAATCTATTTTTGATCCAAATTTCAGTACAGATGGAACAGAAAACATAAAAACGTTTTTACATGATCTTATAGGGTATTATGTGATTATGGAAGGCATTTTTTTCTATGCAGGGTTTGCAATGATGCTTGCATTGAAAAGGCAAAACAAAATGGTTGGAATTGGAGAACAATTTGAGTATATTATGCGTGATGAAAGTTTGCATTTGGCATTTGGCATTTGGGTGTGATTTAATTAATACAATTAAATTAGAAAATCCAGAAGTCTGGACTAAGGAATTTCAAGAAGAAATTATTGGTTTAATTAAGAAAGCTGTTCAATTTGAGAAAAAATATGCTTATGATGCCTGCCCTACTGGATTGCTTGGAATCAACCCAGATCAGTTTTGTGATTATGTTGAGTATATAGCTGATAGAAGACTTGAAAGAATAGGCTTAAAAAAGATATATAACAAAGAGAATCCATTTCCCTGGATGTCTCAATCAATTGACTTAAGCAAAGAGAAGAACTTTTTTGAAACAAGGGTTACAGAGTACCAAACAGTTGGATCTTTAGAGTGGGAGTAGGTTAGGTAACTAATGTTATAAATTTTCCTCAATATACTTTCTCATAGACTCAAAAATATTTCTTGCTGGAGCTGGCTTTTTCATTTCTTCAATATATCCGATAGACTTGTTTTTTAAAAGCATGCTATCAGGTAATTGCCTTACAAAAGATGCTCTTTCTGGATGAGGCATAATTGCCATTACATTTCCATTTTTATTGCATATTGCAGCAATGTTGTACATTGAACCATTAGGATTTAGTGGAAACTTATCTTCTACAACTCCGTTTCTTGTAGAGTATTGAAAAATAATCTGTTTATTTTTTAACAATTGGTTTATTAAATCTTCATCACGTGTTACGTAGCGACCTTCTCCATGTGCAACTGGCATTGGGATTACTTCTTCTTTTTCTGTAAATTTTGTAAAAACAGATCTACCTTTGTCTTGAACATTTTTGACATAAACCCAATTACAATAGTATCCGCTTACAAAAGGGTTTTTGTTTGGGGCAAGAGCCATCTCAACCTTATTTTTAAGTCCAGGTATAATGCCACATTCAACTAATGCCTGGGCTCCATTACAAATGCCCAATACTGGCTTGCCTTTTTCTGATTCTTTTCTTATAACATCAAAAATTGGATCTTTTGCAGCTATTACTCCTGCCCTTATCCTATCTTCATACGCCCAGCCTCCAGGAATAACAAAGCCATCATACTTTTCAATATCTTTTTTCTGATTCCATCTTACTATTTTACCATCCATTCCAGTATCTAAAACAGCAATTAGCGATTCTTCTTCGCAATTGTTGCCTGGAAAGTAGATGACTGCGATTTTTGGTTTACGTGGCATTTTATATTTTTTTATTTTGAAATCTGCAAGTTTATTATCTTTTTGTTTTATAATAAAGTAGCGATATATTTAAATAGATTTTTATGCAAAACAATCTTTTGATTTGAACAAAAGTTAATCATAACCGACTAAAATGAAGATTACCTTAAACAAGGATATTGTAACTATCTACTTAAGAAGTATTGGGTTTCTGGAACCATACTCGAATATACATATGCCAATCTCTAGCTCTAATCCAGAAGAATCAATGAATATGATTCTTAGAGCTTATGCCAGAAATAAAGGTGAAATTTCTATCGTAAGAAAAATAGTTTACTTTAAAAAAATAACTAATAGTGGTTATTATGAAAATGAGCTTATTCAAGATTTAATAAGATTCAGTAAGTCAGAAATTATTGTTGAACTTATTTACGATAAAAAATCAGATTCAATTGAGGTGATAATTGATTGCAAAGAAAAAGGTTTAAGATATCTAATAGAAAGAGATCTTGGAATAAAATATGAAAGACCAATCAAACCTTTGAATACAGTTCAAGTACAGCCAGGAGAATTAATTAGCACCACTAAGCCGACTGAGCAAGGTTTAGAAAGTAAAATACAAATATCTGTTCCTATTAATGGTAATGGCAAAATTCAAAACAATTATGAGCCATTTGCAGTAATTCTAAAACCATTGGAATTAGTTTATAAAAATTTGTCAAGTTATTGTAGTGGGGATTAAGATAAGGCTATAAATAAAACTCCGATAACCATTATTACAGAGCCAAGTAATCTTTCTTTTACGTCTTTCTCTTTAAAAATTAAATAGCCAAATAATACACTCATTATTGCACTGGTTCTTTTTATTGAAATAACATATGCTACAAGCGTCAAACTTATTGCAGTCGTATGAGCTATCAGCATTAAAGCGCTAAATAAACCAATTGGGATTAAAACTTTATAACTTGTCAGGATTTGTTTTACACTTCGTTGTGATTTGTATAACATTATTGGAAGTATAGCCAGTGTCATGAATATTTCTATTGCAATAACCCAGAAAATAGTAGAAGAATTTTGAACACCAATCTTATCAAAATTTGAGGTTATGCTCCATATGAAAGCTACAATCAACATTAGTTTTGGTCCTTTTTCTTTCAGGAGTGCTCGAAAAGGTCCAAAATATCCTTCATGTGTTCGTTTAATATTCAATACATAGGAACCCAAAACAATTAGAAGAATTCCAATTAAACCAAAAAGGCTTGGGAATTCACCAATAATAAGAGGAGAGGTCAGCAAAAGAAAGAGTGGAGTAAAAGTAACCATTGGAACTGTGACGGATAAATCTGAATATTTTATCGCTTTCATATAAAGTATTGTTGTGATCGTATTGAGAGAACCTACAATAAGCAATGCTATCCAAAATTTATTTCCTAAAGAGGGAATTTCAATAAAAAACAAGAACGGGATTAAAAATAGTAAAGCAAAAAATCTCAACGACCATGAAACTACATACTCATCAATATTTTTCAGACTTTTCTTGCTGAAAACATCTTTCAAAGACTGGAAGAAAGCTGTCAAAAGTGCAAATATGAACCAAACCATTTTACTCCAAAGCCTTCACAAAACCTTTAGTCCATGCTTTTCTTAATTTTTCAATCTGCAAATTAATTATTCTCTTATTCTTCTTAGTTATAATTAAGACTTTACCGCCAGTCTTGCCTAACTCTATTAAATCCACTTTATAAAATCTAAATAAAGTCTTTAATTTTTCCAGTTTTTTGTCATCAACCTCGAAAACAAATCCAGAACTTTCAGAAAATAAAGCTTTGTCAGTTCTTAAAGTTGTAAAATCTAAGTTTATTTTTGCTCCAACTTCTCCATCTGCATCTCCTCCAAGTATCATTTCAGATATTGTTGTTGCCAACCCTCCATCTGAGATGTCATGGCATGACAAGATCAGACCAGAATCAATTGCATCAATAACTACATGTATCATGTTTCTTTCTTTATCAAAATCAATTATTGGTACAATTGCACCAAGTTCATTGTTGATGTTATAGTAAACTGAGCCTCCTAATTCATCTTTTCTTTCCCCAACTAAAAATAGAGTAGTACCCTCTTTTTTCAGCTTCATGGTAATTGCTTTGCTGTAATCTTTGAGTATACCAATACAAGCTATTATTGGTGAGGGATCAATTGATGTACCAGAACTTGATTCATTGTAAAAGCTCACATTACCAGATATAACTGGAATTGGATGTTTTGTTCCTTTATAGTATAAGTTATTTGCAGCATCTGCTATACCCCTTACTCCCTCATAAAAATAATAAAATGCTTCTGGTTTCTCTGGATTACCATAGTTTAAGCAGTCAGTTAAAGCACTTGGTACAGCTCCAACAGCAGCAATATTTCTCATGCTTTCAGCAACTGCATTTACTGCTCCCCAATATGGATCAATTTTGCAATAACGTGGGTTGCAATCAGTTTTTAATGCAATGCCAAAAGAACTGTTCCCAACAACACTATTACCAACATAACCAACATAACCAACAGATATTACTCCTGCATCTGCATATCCAGGTTCAATAACAGAGTTTCCCATAACAGAGGTATCATAATGCTTATACGCTTTGGCTTTGCTAGCAACATTAGGATGAGATAAAACAGAAAGTAAGGCTTGATTATAACCAGAAATTGTGGAAGGATCTTTCAATCCAGGTTCTTTAAATTTTTTTATTGGAGCTATTTTTTCTCTTTCATAGTTAATTCCCTGAGTTATAACTTTTATTGGAAGATCACAAACAATATTGTTATTGTACCTCAACACATAATTTTTTTGGATGGTCACCTTTCCAATAACAAAAGCTCCTGCACCTAAACTTATGTTTCCCAACTCAAAATCCTCATTATATATTCTCAATAATGTTTTTGTAAACTCTGGTGGGCATATCCAGGTAAATCTCTCTTGAGTTTCTGAATTAGCAATGATGTAAGGAGGCAGATTCTTTAATGAGGTATTTACCTTGCTTAAGTCAATCTCTGCCCCATAATTGCTGTCAGAACAAAGCTCTGATGTACTGCACATTATACCACCTGCTCCCATATCTTTAAAGCCAAGTTTTATTTCTTTTTTCCTTGCCTCTTCGAAAACTACATAAGATGCTCTTATAATAACATTCTTTAGAAAAGGGTCAGGAACTTGAACAGCTCCTCGATTGCCTTCTCTGGCTTTTTCATCCAAAATCAATGAAGCAAATGCAGCTCCACCAAATCCAGAATTATCAGTAGCCTTACCAACTATAACAATATCATAATCTTCAGCATTTTGGGGAGCATAACTATGTATTATATCCTTCTCTTTTACAAGCCCAAGACATACCACATTTACCAAACAATTATCATCAAAAGAATCATTAAAGTAAACATCTCCACAAATATTTGGAATTCCAACAGCATTGCCATAGCCAGCAATTCCATTAATGACTTCATTTGCTATGTACTTCACTTTATTATTATTCTTACCATTTGGGTTGCCAAATCTTAAAGGATCTGCTATTGCAATTACCTTTGCACCCATACAAAGTACATCCCTTATAATGCCACCTACACCAGTTGCAGCTCCTTCATAGGGAACAACCTGGCTTGGATGATTATGGCTTTCATGACTCACAACAATTCCATACCTCTCGCCATTGATGTAACCAAGCTCTACAATTCCAGAATCTTCAACAGGACCAAGAATAACATTTGGAGCAGAGGTTGGTAACAATGCCTTTAAGACACTTCTGCTGCTCTTGTACGAGCTATGTTCACTCCATTGAGTATTAAATATATAAAGTTCAGTAATTGTTGGATTTCTCGCAATTAAGTCTACAATCTTTCTGACCTCAGAAATTGTCAAAGAGATTGAATTTTTTGTTAAGAAACCCTTTAAGTCAGAATCAGACATGCTTTTAATATTAACAATATTAATTAATTCTACATCAATATTGGTATCAATATCATCAGCATCTGTCATTTGTTGATGTCTAAATGAGAAAGCTTAAATAGATTTTGGTGGTATT
>CAZIEE010000076.1:0-5720 GCA_964538135.1 uncultured Methanosarcinales archaeon | reverse complement strand
CCATAGGAAATGATTTCAAAAATAAGGAAATCACTCATAAATCAGAAAGTGCCTATCATACGAAACATATATAAATCAAGAAAAATTCCAGGTTATCATTAATTAGTTTATCATTTATTAATTTATTAATTTATTTATACTATGGCATTATCACAATCCCGACCAAGAAGGAAGCAAACAGGAGCACTATACAAAGACTATAGGAAGAAGAAGCAATATGAATTAGGAAGAGAACCTTCATTTACCAAGTTGGGTAAGAAAAGAATAAGAACAATAAGAACAAAGAGTGCTAATCGAAAGCTAAGAATGCTAAGTGGCGATATTGCAAATTTATTTGATCCAAAAACAAAGATATTTAAGCTGGCAAAAATCAAGACTATTACAGATAACCCAGCCAACAGGCATTTTATTAGAAGAAATATAATGACAAAAGGGTGTGTAGTTGATACAGAGTTTGGAAAAGCAAAGATAACTTCTCGACCAGGTCAAGATGGGGTTCTTAATGCTATACTTATTTCGTGATCAGAAATTTCTGTTTTTTAAATGAAAAAATTAAAGAAGATATTTAATTTGCTTCTTTCTCATTTTGGAACTAAACTTTGGTGGCCTGTAACAGAAAAATATGAACTGTATCCTAAATATACTGGTGGACCAAAAAATGAAAAACAGCAATTAGAGGTTATTTTTGGTGCTATTCTGACCCAGAATACCAATTGGAATAATGTACAAAAAGCCATAGTTGAGTTGAACAAGAAAGATTTGATTGATGTTAAGAAAATAATCAACATAGACATTAAAGAGCTTGCTATTTTAATAAGATCCAGTGGTTATCATAATCAGAAGGCAAAAAGGTTAAAGAATTTTTGTAATTTTCTGTTGAAAAATTATAATGGAGAGCTGGCTTTATTATTTGATAGTTCTATTCCAAAAATAAGAAAAGAATTGTTAGAAATCAATGGAATTGGCTCAGAGACTGCTGACTCCATAATCTTATATGCTGCCCACAAACCAGTATTTGTTGTTGATGCATATACAAAAAGAATATTATCCAGACTAGGCTATGAAAAAAGTGAGTATGATGAACTCCAAAAATTGTTTATGGATAACCTCCCAAATAATGAAAAATTATTTAATGAATATCATGCTTTAATTGTTGAATTGGGGAAAAATACATGCAAAAAAATTCCACTATGCCAGACTTGTCCAATCAATATGCATTGCAATTATTTTGTCAGTCAAGATCAATAAAAGGTTTTGTTATGAAAACTTTATATAACCCAATCTCTTTCGACTTATTATGAGGATACTAGCAGACTTGCAGATACATTCACGCTTTAGCAGAGCTACGAGTCCATCATTAAATCTTACAAATATTGAAAAGTATGCAAGGATTAAAGGTCTTAATCTTCTTGGAACAGGGGATATCACCCATCCAAAATGGCTTACTGAATTGAAAAATGAGCTAAAAGAAGATGGTTCTGGAATTCTTACTTCAAAAAGTGGATTTCATTTTGTATTGCAGGGTGAGATCTCTAATATGTATACACAGGATGGAAAGCCAAGGAAAGTTCATAGCATATTAATGGCGAGAAATTTTGAGATTGTTGAGCAGATAAATTCAGCTTTATTGAAAAAAGGCAGATTAGATTATGATGGCAGGCCTATTTTTGGTTTTTCCTGTATTGAGCTGGTTGAAATGATGAAAGACATTGATGATGACATAGAGATTATACCAGCTCATGTCTGGACACCCTATTTTGGAATATTTGGAAGCATGTCTGGATTTGATAGTATAGAAGAGTGCTTTAAAGATCAATCAAAGCATATTTATGCTATTGAAAGTGGTTTAAGTTCTGACCCTGCTATGAACTGGCGCCTTTCAAATCTTGATAAATATACAATATTAAGCAGTTCTGATGCACACTCTTTCTGGCCATGGCGCCTGGGAAGGGAATGTAACATTTTTGATATTGAGTGGGATTATGATAATTTGTTACAAGCAATAAGAAAAAGAAAAGGTTTTACTGAAACTATAGAAATGTGGCCTCAGGAAGGTAAGTATCATTATACAGGTCATCACCTTTGTAATGTCTCTCTTTCTCCAAAAGAGGCATTAAAATTAAAAAATATTTGTCAGAAATGTAAAAAATATTTGACTGTAGGAGTGGCACAAAGAGTTGAACAGCTTGCTGATAGGCCAGAAGGCTTTGTTTTGCAAAATGCTGTGCCATTCAAAAATATAATCTCCCTTTCTGAAGTCATTGCTGGTACTATTGGTGGAGAAATCCAGTCAAAAAAAGTTTGGGAAGAATATTACAAATTGGTGAATGAATTTGGGAATGAATTTGAAGTTTTGCTCAGTGCAGAGGAAAACCAACTTAAACAAATAGTATCGGAGAAAATTGCAAGAAATATAATAAGAAACAGAAACCAAAAAATTCCTTTTAATCCTGGCTATGATGGGGTGTATGGAGTGCCAATATTTGAGGATTATTAAGAGATTCGCTAAATGCTTTTGGTGTGCACGTAATTAAAATCGGTAAAACCCAAATCTTTCTGCAACATATATGTTGGACAACCAGTAAATTTATATATTAGTTATCTAGTTATATAACTAGGTTTATTAAGGTGAAAATATGGGTTACGAAACAAAAATACAACTAATAAAAAGAAAAGAATCTAAGCAGTGGTATGTTAACTTTCCAACACAAGTTGCTCAGGTTATAGAATTTAAAAAAGGGGAGCGATTTGAATGGGTCTTAGTCGATAAAAATACTATGAAATTAAGGAGGGTAAAACAATGAAATCCAATCCAGAAGTTGAAAGGATATCCGAGGAGATTAAGATAAAGGCAAGAGAACAACTGCTAAGTCTACTGGATTTTCAAAAAGAAAATTCTAGTTTTATCGAGCTTGAACCAAGGTTCAAGTGTAGAAATTGATGAACAAACGCAATATAATTGCGTTGCAAGGATTAGAGAAAGAGGATTAACAAGTGCATTTGGTAATATCAGGATAAATCGGTCAGTTTATACTGAGTTTTATTCCGGTGGAATAAAATCTTTTATTGACGAAGAACTAGATATAGAAGATAAAAGAAAGTCTCCCCTGGTAAGGTATTGGTCTAGTCTACTAGGTACAGTCACACCATTTGATGAAGCGAAGTTGACTCTGGAAAAAATCAGAGGAATCGAAATTTCAGCAAAGCAAATCGAGATTATAGAACAGATAATTGAATAATTAAGGGATAAACAGCAATTGTTAGCAAGAAAGCAGTTTGTAGATGACAAACTACGTTACTTTATGAACAATAAACAAAGAATGAGGTTTGATATGTTCAAAAAACAAGGATTATGCATAGGTTCAGGAGCTATAGAAAGTGCGAATAAATACGTAATTCAGAGAAGACTAAAAATGCCAGGTATGAAATGGAACGAAAATAACGCCAATTATATGGTTCACTTGAGAGCTGAATATATT
This sequence comes from uncultured Methanosarcinales archaeon, assembly GCA_964538135.1. GTDB lineage: Archaea > Nanobdellota > Nanobdellia > Woesearchaeales > GW2011-AR4. The sequence continues at coordinate 2,241 of CAZIEE010000076.1, read as the reverse complement.
AATGGGTATTTAGAGAACCATTTTAATCTAAAACATAATGCTTTGATTGAAGGAGCTGTAACTTAACCGATTTTAATTACGTGCACACGCCTTACCACGATAATATCAGAAAAATTTGGGAGAGTGAAACGAACATCTTAACCAGTGTTAGACAGAATTTTCCGCAGAAAATTTGGTTTCCGTTCTCGTTGGTCGGCTAAGAGAAGTTTTTCTGCGAGGCGAAGCCGAGACTATCTGTCCCGAAGGGACTCGGCAGGGGCTTTTGTTTTTGCTTCTTTTTCTGAAAAAGAAGGTGGTTTGAGAGTGGGCGTCTTTCAGAAGTTAATCTAATCCAAGAAATTCTTTTCTTATTTTTGGTTTTGTTATTTCACCAACTTCCTTGAAAATCTCTACCAATTCTTCAAATGTACCACTTCCGCCAATAGCGTCCCAAAAATCTTTTCCAATTACAACTGGCGGGTTTGTCATTTCAAACCATCTTTTTGGGTGTGGCCAGTTATAAGCTTCTTTTGTTTTGTAAGGATTATCAGGGAGTGCAAAATATAATACAAAATTTTCTCCTTTCTTCATTGCATGAATTTTCAAGAGCTTTTCCTTTGAAACTTTTGTTTGGTCGCTATTTGGTTTAGAGGACTTTAATTCACAGTATAATTTTTTATTCTTTGATTCACCATACAAATCCACCACTACAGAGATTTTTATTTTTTGCCACTTCCAACTTTATATACTTCTTTAATTTCCTCATTCCAATTTGGTTTTCTTCCACCACTTACATGCTCCAGTTCATTGAGTATTCTTTATATTGTTCTGAGTTGAGATTGATAAATTTCTCCTTCAATATGTTGTCCTCTTTTACAATGACCCCATTCTTCCTCTATAATAATTCTAGCAATTTCTTCCCATACAGATTGACCAAGAGAAGTAACAAAAGAACGCTCAAATTTGCTTCCTTTCAAAATTTCTTCAGGAAGCAGGGCAACATGAAAAGGTCGTTCTTCCTCTAATTCTTGTATATCAAAAGGTTCGTCAATTGTTCTTTTCTTTATTACTCTGTCCACTACCTTTATGATTTCATCTTTTATTTTCTTCTTTGTAGATTCTTTCAGCACCATAGTTATTATTCGGAATGAAACAATATAATTTAATGCTTTGTGACTTTTAAAAACACAAATTTAAATACCACCGAATAAATATAGATTATATGGAATTGAATACTGTAAATGTTGAAGGTGTATTAAAGGGGATTTTACGCATTATATCTTAATATATATAGGATATATAAAGATTTCTGTTCTTCAGTATATAGGTTTTTTATTGAGGAAGCAAAATCAAGAAATCGTTAGTAGCCTAATACATACTAAAAGAAGATACATTTATATAGTAGTTTATACTACATTAATGTAGTCAGGTGATTTAATGGTTTATTTTACTGATATTCAACCAACAGAACATTATCTTGAAAATCATGCTAAAGATGTTCCTTGGTATAAAGTTGTAGAGATTATTTTTACAACAAAAAATCCAAGGAAGAAAGGCAATAAATTTGAGATTGAAAAGGATGGCTATTATATTTTATTTGAAATCAAAAATAATGTTTTATATGTGATTAATGCTAAAAAATCTAAAAGGTGATCAATATGAAATGCCCAAAATGTAATGCAACTTTAAAGGAAATATCTGTTAATGTTCATGGAGCAAAAAGTAAAGTCATTAGTTATCAATGCATTAAATGCGATTATTTTGAATTTGAACCAATGTCATCTAAAAAAGTTGTAGAAGAATTGAGAGAAACCCCTCTAAAAATAAAACAGAAAATTGTAAAATTATCACAAGATAGGTTGGGGATTTATTTTAATAATCATGTTGTAAGGAGTTTAAATTTGAAGAAAGGGGAAGAAGTTTATATTTCTGTACCTGATAAGAAAAGGATTGTTCTAGAATTAGGATAATAATTAACTATAACTTGTAATATAACATCTCAAAAATGCGACATTAGAATTATACATTTTTACACACCTTATCCCAGTAGCCTTCAATAATATCATAATTGATTCCTTCTTTCCGTATCTCCAATCCTTTAAGTGTTTGCCAAATCTCTATCTTTTGTCCATGTAACCCTTTTTTTGTCCAATAAGCTTCCTTCTCGTAGACTACGAGTCCACCAGATTTGACAATCCTCTCGTCTAATTTAGGAGCAGCGTGACCTGCTGAACCCTCGCGGATTGAGCAAAGCGAAATCCG